>JBAGRP010000001.1:0-312647 GCA_036924855.1 Nitrobacteraceae bacterium AZCC 2146 | reverse complement strand
CACATCGAGGTAAGTTTTGAAAATGTCTGCCCGATCGCCTTCTCGTGTTGCAGACCGCCTGCGCCGCGGCGATGTCTTCGAGCCGGGCTGCCCGTCGCGAGAGGTCTTGAAGCATGTGACGAGTACGTGGGGTACGCTGGCGCTCATTGCGCTGAAACCAGGTACGCTCCGGTTCAGCGACCTGCGCCGGAAGGTAGCGGGGGTGAGCGAGCGCATGCTGGCGCAGACGCTCAAGCAACTCGAAGGCGATGGCCTCGTCAGCCGAAAAAGCTTCGCGACCGTTCCCCCGAAGGTGGAATACACGCTGACGGATCAGGGATTGAAAGCCGCCACGCTGGTCGAGGCATTGGCCGACTGGGCAGAGGACAGCGTGTCCGTTTCGACCGGGCAGATGATCGGCTGATCGGCACGATCAACCAATTCGTTGCCATCATCGGCAAGGCTGAGCCGCCAGCAGGCGCCGGGTGTACTGCGGGGGCAGCCCGTCAGTCGGTTTTCCGTGACACCGGCCCGCAACCTCAGAATTTGATAGCCCGCGGCAACCGGAGAAGGGAATCTCTGCTCTCAAACCAGCATCGATTGCTGGGCGAAGATACCCGCCATCGCGCCTTGCCATGATGCCGTGGTGACCGAGGGCATGAGGGGGTTGGCGAGGTCGCCGGCGGCGTAGATGCCGGGCATGCTGGTTTCGCGGCGCTCGTCCACCTTGAGGGCGATGCCCAAGGGCGTATCGACCGTGGCGAGGCCAAGTGATTCATGCAGTCTTGCGGACGGCTTGTTGCGCGGATGGGCGAACAGGATGTCGACCGCGACATTGCGGCGGTTATCGAGATTGACGGTGGCGGTATGGCCCCCGTTATGGGCGATCTCGATGATCCGGCCGTCGATGACAGGTATGCTGCGGCGCGCCAGATCGGCCCGGATATCGGGCGGAATGTCGTGACCATCGGCGAAGAGCGTCAACGTGTCGGTCCAGTCGTGGTACAGCCTGACATAATTGTGCGACTGCGGGCCGGACCAGACGAGGCCCCAATGCTGGCCGGCGACTTCAAAGCCGTCGCAATAGGGGCAGGGCACGATGGAGGTGCCCCAGCCTTCGGCAAAGCCCGGAATATCAGGCATCTGGTCGGCGACGCCATAGCTCAGGATCAGGCGGCGCGTCCTAAGGCTTTGGCCATCGGAAGTGAAGACGTTGAAATCGTCGATGGCGCCGGAGACGCTGTCGGCCCGGGCATTGACCAGCTTGATCGTGGGATAACGCGCCAGCTGCTGCCGCGCCTCGGCCAGGATGTCCAGCGGCGGCTTGTGATCGTGGCCGAGCAGACCATGCGAGTGGCCGGCGAAGCGGTTGCGCGGCAGGCCGGTATCGAGAACGGTGACCTTGCGGCGGGCACGGCCGAGCTGCAGGGCGCCGGCGAGACCGGCAAAGCTGCCGCCGATGATGATGACGTCATCCATGGTGATGGGCTCCGTGTTGTGGATGGTGGGGGATGGGCTGGGCTTGGCGGCGGCCTGGGCGCGGGCGAGGCCGATGGTGGAAAGCGCGGCCAACTTCAGCAGGGCTCGTCGTTGCATCGAAGTCACCTTGTGTTTTAGTCGGCGACGCGCTCGAGACGGGCAGCGCGAGCAGGGTTTCGGCATCGACGAGAAAGTCGTCCATCACTGTGTTGACCGGCCGGACAATGCCGCATTCGATATCGCCGGGCGGCCCGGTGAAATTTGATTTGGAGGACAAGGTTGAAAACCTACCCGTTGGCTTGCACATTAAGATATTACATGGTATCGTAATGCAAGAATTAGAATACTGTCAAGTACTGGAATTATCGTGACCGAAAATAGTCAAGGTCGGCGCGGCCGGCCCGCCAACCAGGCGCTTGGCCAAACGATAGCCGACGCCGCGTGCGAACTCTTTGTGGAATTGGGTTTTCAAGCGACGACATTGGACAAGGTCGCCCAGCGAGCGAAGATATCCAAGCTCAGCATCTATCGGCACTTCGAGAACAAGGAGGCGCTGTTCAGCGCGGCCATCGTGGCCCGCTGCCATCAGTTTGCACCACAGGCCCTTGTTGAAGGCATCGACGGTTCGGCCGAAGATCAGCTCATGGCGGTGGGATCATCCCTGCTTCGCACGCTGTTGAGCCCGGACGTCCGCAGTGTCGAAGCCATGATCATGGCCGACAAGACGAATCAAAAGTCGTTAAGCAAGCTCCATTACGAAGCCGGCCCCGCCCATGTCATCGCCCAAATCGAGGCCCTGTTGCGTCAATTGCACGCGAAGGCGGTTCTGAACGTGCCCGATCCTCTCCGGTCCGCCCGCTTGTTTGCCGCGCTTTTCAAAGGATCCGATCTCCTGATTATCGCACGCTTCGATCAGGCGAGAGCAGAGGACGACAACGAAATCGAATCCTATTGCCGGTCGGCCGTCGCCATGTTCATCGCCGCGCACGGTGGCAACGACCACCCGGGCGGATAGCCTAGACGAGGCCGCGAAGGAGTACTTGCTTGATATTTTGGATGTTCGCATTGACATTAACGCGACTATTATCGTTGGACAGCGGGCTGTAAGTGAATGGCATGACTGGCTTGATAGTCCACTGATTGCAGATGCAATTATGGATCGTTTGGTCCAGCGGGCCCATCAATTCTCGCTGGAAGGCCAGTCAATGCGCCTGCGAAAGCGGGGCGTTAATCAAAAGACTAGCTGTTTAGTCCCGTCACTCCCACTCGATCGTCCCCGGCGGCTTGCTGGTGATGTCATAGACCACGCGGTTGACGCCCTTGACCTCGTTGATGATGCGGGTTGCGGTTTCGCCGAGGAATTTCATCTCGAACGGATAGAAGTCGGCGGTCATGCCGTCGGTCGAGGTCACGGCGCGGAGGCCGACGACGAACTCGTAGGTGCGGCCGTCGCCCATCACGCCGACCGTCTTGACCGGCAGCAGCACCGCAAAGGCCTGCCAGATCTTGTCGTAGAGGCCAGCCTTGCGGATCTGGTCGATATAGACGGCGTCGGCGTTGCGCAGGATTTCCAGCTTCTCCGGCGTGATGTCGCCGGGGCAGCGGATCGCAAGCCCTGGCCCGGGGAACGGATGGCGGCCAACGAAGATGTCGGGCAGGCCGAGTTCGCGGCCGAGCACCCTCACCTCGTCCTTGAACAATTCGCGCAAGGGCTCGACCAGCTTCATCTTCATGCGATCGGGAAGCCCGCCGACATTGTGATGCGACTTGATGGTCACCGACGGACCGCCGGTGAACGACACGCTCTCGATCACGTCGGGATACAGCGTACCCTGCGCCAGGAAATCGGCGCCGCCGATCTTCTTGGCTTCCGCATCGAACACGTCGATGAACAGTTTGCCGATGGTCTTGCGCTTCAGCTCGGGATCGCTGACCCCGGCGAGCTCGCCGAGGAAAAGCTTCGACGCATCAACATGCACCAGCGGGATGTTATAGTGATGCCGGAACAGGTCGACGACGGTCTTGCCCTCGTCCTTGCGCAGCAGCCCGTGATCGACGAACACGCAAGTGAGCTGGTCGCCGATCGCTTCATGGATCAGCACCGCGGCAACCGCGGAATCGACGCCACCGGACAACCCGCAAATCACCTTGCCCTTGCCGACCTGTGCGCGGATTTTTTCAATCGCTTCCTCGCGGAACGCGCGCATGGTCCAGTCGCCGGTCAACCCTGCAACCTTGCGGACGAAATTGCGGATCAGCTTGGCGCCGTCGGGCGTGTGCACGACTTCGGGGTGGAACTGCATCGCATAGAATTTGCGGACATCGTCGGCGATCACCGAGATCGGCGAGCCCGGCGCTTTCGCCACCGCGCGAAAACCTTCCGGCAGTTTGGTGACGCGATCGCCGTGGCTCATCCAGACGTCGTATTGGCCGCCCTTCTCCCAGACGCCGTCGAACAGCGCGCAGTCGTCGGTGATCTCGATGGCGGCGCGGCCGAATTCGCGGTGATGGCCGGCTTCCACCGTGCCGCCGAGCTGCTGCGCCATGGTCTGCTCGCCGTAGCAGATGCCAAGCACCGGCACGCCGGCGTTGAGGATCGACAGCGGCGCCGAGGGCGCATCGTCATCCAGCACCGAGGCGGGGCCGCCGGACAGGATCACGGCCTTCGGCTTCATCTCGGCGAAGGCGGCTTCGGCCTTGTTGAACGGCACGATTTCCGAATAGACGCCCTCCTCGCGCACCCGGCGCGCGATCAGTTGCGTCACCTGGGAGCCGAAATCGACGATCAGAATCTTGTCATGCTCCGCAGCCACATGCGGCGACGGATCAGCCGCTGAGGGGGAGGACTTGGAGACGGAGGTTTTGCTGGATGCTGTCATGGCAAGCAATTACGCGACTCACGCCAGCGTCGCAACCCTGAAAAGGCCTTCATGGCAGCCTTGCACCGCCCTATCCCCGTCATTGCGAGGAGCGAAGCGACGCGGCAATCCAATGTCTGAAGCGAAGACTGGATTGCTTCGTCGCAAGGGCTCCTCGCAATGACGGGGATGGGCGTTAGCCCGCCTTTTTGCGCGCCATCACCGAGACGAAAAACCCGTCCGTTCCCGTCCGGCGCGGGGTCATCAGCAGGCCTTCGGAACTTTGCAGCGTGGCCGCGGCAAAATCCTCGGCCTTGTCCCACAGCACCGAGGTGACCTGCTCCACCGGTACCACTGAAAAATCCGGCTGCCGGGCGGTGAAAGCGCGGATCTGCTCGTTGTTCTCCTGCGGCAGCACCGAACAGGTGATGTAGGCGATCCGGCCGCCCGGTTTGACCAGATCCACCGCGCGGTCGAGCACCGCGACCTGGTCCTTGAGCCGGACCTCGAGCGCGCCGGGCCGCATCCGCCACTTGGCGTCGGGATTGCGGCGCCAGGTGCCGGTGCCGGTGCACGGCGCATCGATCAGCACCAGATCGGCGGAGGCGTGGATGTCAGCCAGCGTGTCGTCCGGGCCCTTGGGGGTACGGATATCGCAATTGTGCACGCCCGCGCGCGACAGCCGCTCATGGATCGGTGCCAGCTGGCGCTTGTCATGGTCGGTGGCAATGAGCCGGCCCTTGCCCTGCATCATCGCCGCCAGCGCCAAAGTCTTGCCGCCGGCACCGGCGCAGAGATCGATCACCTGTTCGCCCGGCTTGGCGCCGGACAGCAGTGCCGCCAGCTGCGAGCCCTCGTCCTGCACCTCGATGGCGCCCTTGATGAAATCCTCCTCGGCATGGATGCCGGGATTGCGCGCGTCAGCGCCGAGATCGATCCGCAGCCCCATCGGCGACCACGGCGTCTCCACCGCGCCGAGATGCCGAATCGAGCCCAGCACCTTCTCGCGCTTCGCCTTCAGCGTGTTGACGCGCAGATCCAGCGGCGCGCGGCTGGCCATCGCGGTGGCCTCGGCGACGCGGTCATCGCCAAACACGGCGGCCAGATGGCCATCGAGCCATTCCGGATAATCGCCGGCGATATGCGCGGGGGCATCGGCCACCGTGCGCGACGACAGCGCGGCATGCTCAGCATCAGACAGCGGCGCTGGCGAAAACCGGCCGCCGTCGCACAGCGCCGCGATGGTATCGACGTCCATGTTGCGCTCGGCCTTCAGCATGCCGAGCACGCGCGCACGCGGCGTATCATTGTCCATGATCCAGGCGCTGGAGGCGCGGCGGCGCAGCACGTCCCAGACCAGGCCCGAAATGCCCGCGCGATCGCCGGAACCGGCATAGCGATGCGCCGTGCCCCACTCCTTCAGCGCCTTCGCCGCTGGAACGCGCTGGGTATCGATGGCCTCGATCAGTTCGATCGCGGCGGAGAGTCTTGCGGCGGGAGTCATGGCAATCTTTCAACAAAGAGAACAGGCGCGGTGGCGCCGTCAGATGATCAGCAGCATGCCGAGCGCGAAATACAGCCACATCGCGAACAGCACGATCACGCCGGCGAACCACGCCAGCGAACGCTGCTGGACGTTATTGGAGGTCACGAAAATACCGGCATGGACAAAGCGGGTGATGACGAACACCCAGGACAACAGCACCAGCACCAGGTCGATCTTGCGCAGCGGCAGCCCGATGGCGATCAGAATATAAAGCAGCACTGGCAGTTCGAACTGGTTGGCAAAGCAATTGCCGAACTGGGCGGCGCGGCCGGGCCAGTTGTTCGCCAAGGCGACGTCCTTGAGCCTGACCTCGCCGGATTTCAGCGAGCTGGTTCGTGTGCCGGCCATGCCGAACAGCAGCGCGAAAGCCAGTCCAACCAGCACGAACACCGGCAGCAAAACCATTTGAACCGACATCGAAATTCCGCTCCTGCCTGCGTCGGCCTACGCTATAGCGTCCGCCCCGCCGCGTGACAATTAAGGCTGTTTGGCCGGCGTTTGAACCGGCCTGGCGTCGGACGCGACCAATCGCTGATGCCTCTCGCCTGGGCGCATCGACCCGATGGACACTGACCCGCGAAAGCCCTCTGACCCGCGAAAGCCCTGCGATGGCTGCCCTCGACGCCTTCCTGACCGCCATATTCTCGAACGTCATGGCCGCCGACGAGCCGGATAGCTGGGCCGGGCTGATGACCTCGGCGTTGGCTGGGGCCGCCGCGGCGCTGGCGGTGGCCATTGCGCTCACGGTGTATTTCCGCACTGGATACCGCTCATCCCGCGACATCGTCCGACATGGCGTAGCCACCCTGACGGTGCTCGGACTGCTGGCCTTTGTCGCCTACGACATGCGCCATACCGCACTGGGCTATCTCGGCATCAATCCGGCAAAGCCCGCGGTGGAGTTTGAAATCCGCCTGCCCGATGCCGTCGCCCTGAAGGTTAATGCCCGCGCAACGCAGATCGAACTGCACACCGACCGCAATCAGACGCTGGCCGAAGTCAGCGACGGCCCGACCTTCACCCGCACCGGAGAAAGCATTCTCAGGGGCTCGGTGCCGCTGACATTCCGCACCGCCCAGCGCGTCGTGATCCTGAACCTGCCCGGCCAGCCGCCGCTGCAGTTCAAGCTGCGGCTGGCGCCGAGCCCGAGCCAATCAGCCGAATTTGGCCCGTGGCACCTGGCCGATCAGGGCGCCGCGCCCGGCACGAACGACAAACACCGCGCGCCGGACGACAACTATGCGATCCGCTATCGCGTGATCTGAACCACCACACCAGGCGGGCACCGCCTCCGATCATCGCTGCGCGCATCGAATGCCTCGAGCCATCCGCCCGACATAAAACCGGGATAAAATAATCCGGACGCCGGGAGTTCCCACATGGCCGTATTTCGCCTGACCCAGATTACCGATTCACATCTCAGCCCCCGCTACCCGCAATTTGTCGAAAATTTCCATCGGGTGAGCGACTACATCGATACGACGCGCCCCGATCTTGTCATCAACAGCGGCGATCTCGCCTTCGATGGCCCGGAGTGTCGCGACGAGCTCGAATTTGCCAAGGCGCAGCACGCCGCACTTCCGATTGGCTGCCGTTACCTTCCTGGCAATCACGACATCGGCGACAACCCGACCCAAACCGGCGCGGCGCCCACGCAAATAGCCTCGGAAGCAAATCGGCAGACCTTCCTGTCGATTTTCGGCGAGGACCGCTGGAGCTTCGACGCCGCGGGCTGGCGCTTCGTCGGTCTGAATTCCCTGATCATGAACACCGGACTTGCATGTGAGGACGAGCAGTTCGAGTGGCTCGCCTCGCAACTGGCCGGCCTTAATGGCAAGCCGCTGGCGCTGTTCGTCCACAAGCCGCTGTACCGGAATTCGCCGGACGACCCCGAATTGGCGGCGACGGCCTTTCGCTATGTTCCGATGCCGGCGCGACGACGCCTGGGCGACCTGCTCGGCTCCGTTGATCTGCGGCTGGTGGCCTGCGGCCACGTGCACCAGCGGCGCGACTATACCTGGCGCGGCATCCGCCACATCTGGGCGCCCTCCACCAGCTTCATCATCTCCGACGAAAAGCAGGAGAGGATTGGCGTCAAGGAGGTCGGGCTGGTCGAATACAACTTCCAGCCCGATGCGTTCGAGGTGCGCCACCTGCGCGCGCCGGAACAGATTGACATCGATCTGCATGCCACAATCGAAGCGGCCGAGATGGTGCAGTAGCGCGGATTCACGCCTTGTCCGGCCCGACGCGCACCAGCTGTTTGCCGAAGTTGGCGCCCTTGAGCAGGCCCATGAATGCCGCCGGCGCATTTTCGAGGCCTTCGGTCACGAACTCGCGGTGCTTGACCTTGCCCTCGCGCACCCATTGCGACATGTCGCGCAGGAAATCGCCGCGGCGATCGGCGAAGTCGCGAACGATGAAGCCGCGAATGCTCAGCCGCTTGGTCAGGATGTTACGCAGCATCGAGCCCGCCCATTTTGGTGCGGTGTCGCCAGTGTCGTTGTATTGCGCGATCAGGCCACATACCGGCACACGCGCAAAGAAGTTGAGCAGTGGAAACACCGCCTCAAACACCGCGCCGCCGACATTCTCGAAATACACATCGATGCCCTTGGGGCACGCCGCCTTCAGCTTGGCGGCAAAATCCGGATCGCGGTGATCGATGCAGTCGGCGAAGCCGAGCTCGTTCCTGACGTAGTCGCACTTGTCCTTGCCGCCAGCGATGCCGACCGCGCGCGCGCCCTTGACCATGGCGATCTGGCCGACCGCCGAACCGACCGCGCCTGACGCAGCGGCAACCACAACAGTCTCGCCCGGCTTCGGCTGGCCAATATCGAGCAGGCCGGTATAGGCGGTCATGCCGGGCATGCCGAGCACGCCCACGGCTGTCGAGACCGGGCCGAGGCTCGGGTCGATCTTGCGTAGCGCCTTGCCGTCGGCGACCGCATGGGTCTGCCAGCCCGAATGCGCGAGCACGATATCGCCCTTGGCGATGCCGGCATGATGCGAGGCGATCACTTCGCAAACGGTACCGCCCTCCATGACGCCGTTGAGCGGGACCGGTTCCGAATAGGACGCCGCATCGCTCATGCGCCCGCGCATATAGGGATCGAGCGACAGCCAGATCGTGCGCAGCAGCACCTGGCCCTCGCCCGGCGTCGGAACGACGTAGTCCTCGACACGGAAATCAGAGGCTTTCGGCTCGCCGTGTGGACGCGATGCGAGTACGACGCGCTTGGCTGATGCGGACATGGATTGTTTCCTCCGTTTTTTGATTGATCGTTGTTTGCTCGACAGTCGCAGAAACGCGGCGCGCGATGAACGCGCGCCGCGTGGTATCAGTCAAGCTCAGGCAGCAGACGTGATCTTCCCCAACACCGCATCGAAGGCAGCGGCGGCGCTCGGCAGATCCTTGAAGGCACGCCCGCCATCGGCGGACTGCTTCTGCGCGGGAGTTGCCGTCGGGCGAATTTCCGCCACTGGCTTGCCGCCCTCGAGCAGGGTCAGCGGCGCGATCACCTGAAACTCATGCTCTTCCACCGGCTGATCCTTCAGCAGGAACACGCTGAGCGAGACGATGTCCTTGCCGCGGCGATAGGAGATGTAGCGATCGACGGCCACCGAGCCATCGCGCTGCATGCCCCCGAGCTTGGCATAGCCCTTGGCGTCCAGCAGCTTGTGCGACTTGAAGCCTTTGACGCCAACCGAATTCGCCTTCGCGGTTTCTTCCGAGAGGTCGTACTTCGCGGCCATCTCCTTGCCGACCACGGCGAGCTGCTCCGACATGTCGTGCTCGAACTGCTTCGCCTCGCTGCGCGGCTGACCGACCTTGCGCGGCTTGTTGGCATTGCGCTTCTCCAGTTCGGCATTGCACTGCGCGATCACTTCAGCGACGTCCTTGCGCTCCGCATTCGCCAGCAGGTTCTTCAAATCCGGAGTTGAAAGCGCTGCAACGCGCTCGTCTGTCCAATCGACCATAGTATCCAACGTTCTTTTCTGACGTATTTGAGATGATTCTCTGAAAACCGCGTCACACGCCGCAACGGCGATCGGCTGCGCCAGGCAGCGCTCGTGACGCGGGAACAATAGCGCCTTTTCGCGCTATTGTGGGGCTCTATTTGGGCAATAACGGTTACACGCCGCCGGGATAGTTCGGGCTTTCGCGGGTAATGGTCACGTCATGCACGTGGCTTTCGCGCAGGCCGGCACTGGTGATCCGCACGAATTCCGCCTTCTCATGGAACTCGGTCAGGTCCTTGGCCCCGACATAGCCCATCGCGGCGCGCAAGCCGCCCGCGAGCTGGTGCATCACGTTACCCACCGGGCCCTTGTAGGCCACCTGGCCCTCGATGCCCTCCGGTACCAGCTTCAGCGAGTCCTTGATGTCCTGCTGGAAGTAACGATCCGCCGAACCGCGTGCCATGGCGCCGACCGAGCCCATGCCGCGATAGGCCTTGTAGGACCGTCCCTGCCACAGGAACACTTCGCCGGGGGTCTCGTCGGTACCCGCGAGCAGCGAGCCGACCATGGCGATGTCGGCACCGGCCGCTAGCGCCTTGGCAAGATCGCCGGAAAACTTGATGCCGCCATCGGCGATGACGGGAATGTTGTGCTTCTTGGCGGCTTCCACCGCATCCATGATGGCAGTGAGCTGCGGCACGCCGACACCGGCGACGATGCGCGTAGTGCAGATCGAACCCGGGCCGATGCCGACCTTGATGGCGTCCGCACCGGCATCGATCAGCGCCTGCGCGCCTTCGGTGGTGGCGATGTTGCCGGCGATCACCTGCACGGCGTTGGAAAGGCGCTTGATGCGGGTCACCGCTTCCAGCACGCGCGACGAATGACCATGCGCGGTATCGACCACGATGATGTCGACGCCGGCGTCGATCAGCCGTTCGGTGCGCTCATAGCCGCCCTCGCCCACGGTGGTCGCGGCGGCGACGCGAAGCCGGCCCTGCGCATCCTTGCTGGCAAGCGGATGCGCGACCGCCTTCTCCATGTCCTTCACGGTGATCAGGCCGACGCAGCGATACTGATCATCGACGACCAACAACTTCTCGATGCGATGCTTGTGCAGCATGCGCTTGGCTTCGTCCTGGCTGACGCCTTCGCGCACGGTGACGAGATTTTCGTGCGTCATCAGTTCGGAAACTTTTTGCCGCGGGTCCTTGGCAAAACGCACGTCGCGGTTGGTGAGGATGCCGACCAGCTTGCCGGGGACGCCCTTGCTGGCTCCGGTCACGACGGGAATGCCGGAGAAGCCGTGCTCGCTCATCAGCGCCATGGCGTCGGCGAGCATCGCATCGGGACCGATGGTCAGCGGATTGACCACCATGCCGGATTCGTACTTCTTCACCTGCCGCACCTGCGCGGCCTGACCATCGACGTCGAAATTGCGGTGGATCACCCCGATGCCGCCAGCCTGCGCCATGGCGATCGCCATCCGCGCTTCGGTGACGGTATCCATCGCCGAAGCGATGATCGGAATGTTGAGCGGAATGGCACGGGTCGCGAACGAGCGGATATCGGCGTCGGAGGGCAGGATGTCCGACAGGCCGGGCTTCAGCAGCACGTCGTCGAATGTGTATGCTTCGCGAATTTTGTGAACGACCGCCATTGCCAACTCCATTCAGCGGCAGATTCGCCGCGGTGTAACCTCAGGATGAGCCAATTGGTCGGCGATGCCGTGCATCGTCGTCGAATCGAAGCCCATCGGTAGGGTTGGCGGTGGTCGATAGCATGGTGGCTGCCGGATTCAAAGCGTTTGGCAGCCATGCACAGGCATTTTTGCGGCTCGAACCACCAAAACGGCCGGTCCGGCAGCCCGGTCACGCAGGCGTTAGCAGGTCTGCGGAGGTCGGCGATAGCCCGGCCTGCGACATGATGTTAAAGCGCCGGCGCACCCTTTGGAAGAATCGCCAAGAATTCTTCTGAAACAAAGAATTCTGATGAACAAAGAACGCCTGATCCCGCTCATCGTCGCCTCCGCGCTGTTCATGGAGAACATGGACTCCACGGTGATCGCGACCTCGCTGCCGGCGATCGCCGCCGACATCGGCACCAGTCCGCTGACGCTGAAGCTGGCCATCACCTCCTATTTGCTGTCGCTGGCGGTCTTCATTCCGGCGAGCGGCTGGACCGCCGACCGGTTCGGCGCCCGCGCGGTATTCTCCATCGCGATCGTGGTGTTCATGGTCGGCTCGATCGGCTGCGCGCTGTCGCAATCGGTGACCCACTTCGTGATCGCGCGGATCATCCAGGGCATCGGCGGCGCCATGATGACGCCGGTCGGGCGGCTGGTGCTGTTGCGCTCCATCGACAAGAGCGCGCTGGTCAATGCGATGGCGTGGATGACCATGCCCGCTTTGATCGGCCCGGTGATCGGGCCGCCGCTCGGCGGCTTCATCACCACCTACTTCTCCTGGCACTGGATCTTCCTGATCAATATTCCGATCGGTTGCCTCGGCATCTTCCTGGCGCTGCGTTTCATCGATCCGATCCGCAGCGAAGATCCCGAGCGCTTCGATTTGTGGGGGCTGCTGCTGGCCGGCATCGGGCTCGGCGGCATCGCCTTCGGCGGCTCGGTCGCCGGACTTAACCTGCTGCCGTGGCCGGTGGTCGGCGGCCTGGTCGGGGCCGGCATCGTCTCGATGACGCTCTATGTCATTCATGCCCGGCGCACCGCTGCGCCGGTGCTGGACTTTTCACTGCTGCGACTGGCCACGCTGCGCGCGGCCATCATTGGCGGCTTCCTGTTCCGGCTCGGCATCGGCGCGCTGCCGTTCCTGCTGCCGCTGCTGATGCAGGTCGGCTTCGGCCTGTCGCCGTTCCGCTCGGGCATGGTGACGTTCGGCTCCGCGGTGGGCGCCATGGGCATGAAGACGCTGGCGGCGCGCATCATCCGCACCTTCGGCTTCCGCAACGTCATGACCGTCAACGCCGTGGTCAGCTCGTTCTTCCTTGCCGCCTGCGCGCTGTTCACGGTGACGACGCCCTTGATGCTGATCCTGATCATTCTGGTGGTCGGCGGCTTCTTCCGCTCGCTGGAATTCACCGCCATCAACACCGTGGCCTACGCCGAAGTCGAGCCGGCGCAGATGAGCCGTGCCACCACTCTGGTCAGCGTCAACCAGCAGTTGGCGATCTCCGCCGGTGTCGCGGTCGGCGCGGCTTCTGTGGAATCCACCATGCTGATGCACCACATGACCGAACTGTCGGCCGGCGATTTCGCGCCCGCCTTCATCGTGGTGTCGATTATCTCGGCGATCTCGGCGTATTTCTTCTGGCAGATGCCGGACGATGCCGGCCACGAGATCTCCGGCCGCAAGGTGATCGACATCGCCAGCCGCAAGGGCGTCGAAAAAGCCGCCGCCAAAGCCGCCAGCGAAGGCACCGAGGAAGCGCGGGATCAAAGGCTGGGGTAGGATTGTGCTAGGCTGAGCCCGAATGGGTACGCCATGACGATCGAACTGAAGCCAATCGTGAACGAGGCAGAATGCGAGGCTGCGCTGGCCGAGGCCTTGCGAGCTGGAGCGCGTGAACTTCAGTGCACTCGATATAAGTTTAGTCCGTCATCACTCTTCAAGATTCGGACGAGTGCGGGCATATTTTGTTCTGAAGCGAAGAAATCTACCCCAAACTCTGCGGCTAGACTGTATCCGACTGGACGAACGCAGACGCCACCAAGCATGGCGACATGGCAGGAGAATGCAGCCCAGTCAAAACTGCTATGTTCCGAGCATCCATTGGGCGGATACGCTATGCGAGCCAGTTCCAATGCAGTTGAATCTTGAATATTGAATGGTAGCGGCAATAACAGCGGGACAACGACGTCGAATTTATCGATGATCGAGATCATCCACGGGATCGCTACCATCGGAACATTTGCCAGGCTAGCAAACCGCACTCCAGGAACGCATTCGATCCGATTTTCAAACCCAAGTTCGACACTATCCGGCACAACTTTCATCGACAAAGTCTTCCAAATCTTACGATAAAGGACTGTCGCAGCTCGCGGTTGCATAGTCGAATGTGCGGCAAATATTTGAAGGGTACAGCCCAGACCTTCTGCAGCGCGCCCAAAACGCAGTTCTAAGTCCCTGGCAGCAGCACTAAGAAAAGCACTGGTGTCTTTGTCGCTACTTTTCCACGTGAGCGTATAAGCGGCGACGGATGAAGATCTGCTCTTCAGGTCGGGGCGACCTGAAAACATTGGCCAGTTCGCATTCTGGACCAAGTCCGGCGAAAGTTCCTTTTTGATGCTAATAGTCATAGTGGGCCAGAAGGATCGATCCCCCGCGTGGGATCTGCGATGTGTCTGCCATTTGCCGTCGCTTCGCTCCATCCATCCTGCAGACTTACTCCCCGCGCTCGCCCAGGCGCTGGTCGCCCGCCACGCCGCGAAACCCCATCGCCAGCACGTAGCGCTCCGACGAGTCCTTCCGGCTCGAGGCCGGCTTGACGTGCTTCACGGAAGTGAAGTCGCGCTTCAGCTGCGTCATCAGCGTCGCGTCGGCGCCGCTCTGGAACACTTTGGCGACGAAGGTGCCGCCGGGTTTCAGCACATCGGCAGCAAAAGCCGCGGCGTCCTCGACCAGGCCGACGATGCGCAACTGATCGGTCTTGCGATGGCCGGTGGTGTTGGCGGCCATGTCGGACAGCACCACGTCGGCCTTGCCGCCCATCATGTCGCGCAGCCTGGCCGGCGCACCGTCCTGCAGAAAGTCGAGCTGCGCGAAGGTCACGCCGACAATATTCGGCATTTCCAGCAGATCGATAGCGACGACCTGGCCCTTGCCCTCGGCGGAGCCGACCCGCTTGGCGGCGATCTGGCTCCAGCCGCCGGGCGCCGCCCCCAGATCGACCACCGAAATGCCCGGCTTCAGGAAGTGGTATTTGTCGTCGATCTCGATCAGCTTGTAGGCCGCGCGCGAGCGCAGGCCGTCGCGCTTGGCCTGCTGCACATAGGGATCGTTGAGCTGGCGCTCGAGCCAGAGCTTTGACGACAGCTTCAGCCTGCCGGCGCTCTTGACGGTAACGCGCATCCGTCCGGTGGTGTCTTTGGCCATATCGTGGTGCTTGCTTTCGGGGTTGGCGCGATCCTTAGCACACCACGCCGGAATCCGTGCATGCTGCCGATGCGGACCTCAGGAAACCCGGATCGCGCCGTCCTCGCGCATCATTTCCACCAGCATGCCCTCGCGCAGGCCGCGATCGGCCACCCGCAGCCGCGGCAGCGGGAAGGCGTTACGGATCGCGTCGAGGATGGCACAGCCCGCCAGCACCAGATCGGCGCGTTCCGGGCCGATACAATTATTGGCGGCCCGCTCGGGGTAGCTCATGGAGAGCAGTTTCGCGATGGTGCCGTCGAGGTCGGCATGGCTCATCCAGACGCCATCGATGCGGCGGCGGTCGTAGCGCGGGAGATTGAGGTGCACGCCGGCCAATGTGGTCACCGTGCCCGAGGTGCCAAGCATGTGCATGCCGTCGAGATCGCCGCCGTTCTCGGCCGCGAACGGCGCCACATGCCGCGCGACCTCCGCGACCATCAGCGCATAGGATTCCTTGGTGACGTGCTTGCCGCCGAAATGCTCCGCCAGCGTCACCACGCCGAGCGGGATCGACATCCAGGCCTTGATCAGCGGTTTGGCGTTGTGCTCCCCGGGATCGCGCTCGATCCGCACCAGTTCGCTGGAACCGCCGCCGATATCGAACAGGATCGCGCCCCTGCCCTTGGGGTCGAGCAGCGGCGAGCAGCCGATCACTGCCAAGGCGGCGGTCTTCGGTCTCGCGGTCGATGATCTCCAGCGTGATGCCGGTCTCGGTGGCGACCTGGGCCAGGAACGCATCGGAATTCGCCGCCGCGCGGCAGGCCTCGGTGGCGATCAGGCGCAGCCGCTGCGCGTCCTTGGACTGGATCTTGTCGCGGCAGACGCTGAGCGCCGAGATCGCCCGGGAGATCGCCGCCTCGCTGATCACGCCGGACGTCGAGACGCCCTCGCCGAGCCGGATGATCCGGGAAAACGAATCGATCACACGAAAACTGTCGCCGGTGGGACAGGCGATCAGCAGGCGGCAATTGTTGGTCCCAAGGTCGAGCGCGGCATAGACGCTGGAACCCGCGTCCCGCGCGCCGTCGGCCATCGCCGCAGCCAATCCCTGCACACCCTCGTGCGGCGCAAGGCCAGCGCGAAGCCGCGTGTCATCGTTCATTCAATCTGTCTTTCCGCGGCCAGCTCGGGCCGACATGGAAATATCCATTCACGGAAAGTTTAGCAGGGCACGGCAGCAGCGCAACAGCCGCCGCACATGATGCATGTCCAATCATGCGTTGTCGTCCCGGCCCCGCTGGACTATCTGGAAGGGTCCGCCGGGGCCCAAATCGGGCGAAACCGCGTGAAAACCGACATTTGATGGATTTGGCAATGCAAGATTATACCCGCTCGCCCGTCGACAACGCGATCGCCATGCAGAAATACGGCGTCGGGCAGCCGGTCCGCCGCAAGGAAGACGACACCCTGGTTCGCGGCAAGGGCAAATATACCGACGATTTCAACCTGCCCGGCCAGCTTCATGCCTGGATCGTGCGCAGCTCCCACGCCCACGGCCTGATCCGCGGCATCAACACCACGGCCGCCAAGTTGATGCCAGGCGTGCGCGGGGTCTGGACCGGCGCCGATCTCGCGGCCGCCAATTACGGCCCCTTCACCTGCGGCCTGCCGCTGAAGAACCGCGACGGCTCGCCGCTGCTGCAGACCAACCGTACCGCGCTGATGACCGACAAGGTGCGCTATGTCGGCGACCCCGTCGCCTTCGTGGTGGCCGAAACCGTGGCCCAGGCCCGCGATGCCGCCGAAGCCGTCGAACTCGACATCGAGCCGCTGCCGTCGGTAACCGACTGCGAAGCCGCCACCCTGCCCGGCGCACCGCTGCTCTGGGACCACATCCCCAACAACGTCGCGCTGGATTATCACTATGGCGACGCCGCCAAGGTGGAAGCCACCTTCGCCGCTGCAGCGCACGTCACCAAGCTCGATATCGCCAACACCCGCGTCGCCGTGGTGTCGATGGAGCCGCGCTGCGCGCTGGCCTCCTACGACAAGACCACTGAGCGCTATGTGATCCAGGTGCCGACCCAGGGCGTCGCCGGCAACCGCAACACGCTGGCGAAGAACCTCAATGTCGCGCCCGAGAAGGTGCGCATCCTCACCGCCAATGTCGGCGGTTCGTTCGGCATGAAAAACATCAGCTATCCCGAATATATCTGCCTGCTGCATGCGGCGAAGGAGCTGGGCAAGCCGGTGAAATGGCTCGACGAGCGCTCCGGCAGCTTCCTGTCCGACAGCCAGGGCCGCGCCCAGGACATCCATGCCGAACTGGCGCTCGACGCCGACGGCAAATTCCTCGCCGTCCGCCTCAAGGGCTATGGCAATCTCGGCGCCTATATCAGCGGCGTTTCGCCGGGGCCCCTGTCGCTCAACACCGGCAAGAACCTCGCCAGCGTCTACAAGACGCCACTGCTCGCGGTGGACATCAAATGCGTGCTGACCAACACCACGCTGATGGGCGCTTATCGCGGCGCCGGGCGCCCCGAGGCCAACTACTTCATGGAGCGATTGATCGATCGCGCCGCCGACGAGATGGGCATCGATCGCCTCGCACTGCGCAAGCGCAACTTCATCAAGTCCTCGCAGATGCCGTTCGATGCGGCGTCGGGCGTCACCTATGACAGCGGCGACTTCCAGGGCGTGTTCAGCAAGGCGCTGGAGATTTCCGATCACGCCGGCTTTGCCAAGCGCAAGAAGGAAAGCCGCAAGAACGGCAAGCTGCGCGGCATCGCGGTCGGCTCCTATCTCGAAGTCACCGCGCCGCCGTCCGGCGAACTCGGCAAGGTCGTGTTCGAAGCCGACGGTACGGTGACATTGACCACGGGCACGCTGGATTACGGCCAGGGCCACGCCACGCCGTTCGCGCAGGTGCTGTCGGCGCAGCTCGGCGTTCCCTTCGACGCCATCAAGCTCGAGCAGAACGACAGCGACCTCGTCCGTATGGGCAACGGCACCGGCGGTTCGCGCTCGATCACCGCGTCAGGCCAGGCCATCGTCGAGGCCTCCGACCTGATCATCGCCAAGGGCAAGGTCGCCGCCGCGCATCTGATGGAAGCCTCCGAAGGCGACATCGAGTTCAAGGCCGGCCGCTTCACCATCGCCGGCACCGACCGCAGCATCGACATCATGGAATTGTCGCGGCGCGTGCGCGACGGCAAGATGCCCGACGGCGTGCCGTCGTCGCTCGACATCGATCACACCGGCTCCGATGTGCAATCGACCTTCCCGAATGGCTGCCACGTCGCCGAAGTCGAGATCGATCCCGATACCGGCGTGATCCGGATCGTCGGCTACACCGGCGTCAATGATTTCGGCACCATCGTCAATCCGATGATCGTCGCCGGACAATTGCATGGCGGCGTTGCCCAGGGCATCGGCCAGGCGCTGATGGAGGAAGTCAGCTACGACGAGAGCGGCCAGCCGATCACCGGCTCGTTCATGGACTACGCGATGCCGCGCGCCGGAGACATTCCGCTGATGAAGGTCGGCGATCATCCTTCGCCGGCGAAGTCGAATCCGCTGGGCACCAAGGGCTGCGGCGAAGCCGGCTGCGCCGGCAGCCTCTCCACCATCGTCAACGCGGTGGTCGACGCGCTCAGCGACTACGGCGTCGACCACATCGACATGCCGCTAACCTCCGAACGGATCTGGCGCGCCATCCAGGACGGCAAGAAAACCAAAGCGGCGTGAGTTTCTTACCTCTCCCCGCTTGGCGGGGAGAGGTCGAAATGCGCGCAGCGCATTTCGGGTGAGGGGCGAGGCACAGTATCCAACACGGATGCCACCCCTCTCGGGTCGCGACCTCTCTCGTCTGTCATTCCGGGACGCGCAAGCCGTCGGCGTAGCCGACGGGTGGCGCGGGCCCGGAATCCATAACCACCGTCGAGAATATGGATTCCGGGCTCGCTCGCAGCTGGCGCTGCTCGCGCCCCGGAATGACAGGCGAGGGGTCGGGAAGAAAAAAATTCATATCGACCTTGTCGACAACAATCCTATCTTGATTATATTCCCCTGCATCCCGTTCGCGAGGGGCGCTTCATGAGGCGTCGTGCGGTGGAATAGGGATGGCGGCGCCTGCGGGCGTGGGGAGGACGTATCCCCGCGCACCCGGGAGGCCCTGGGTAGCCGTCCGACCCCACTACGGGGGTCTGCTCTTCGTGAGCTGGACGGGTGCGGGTGAAGGCGGGCGAAAGCCGGCCGGATAGATGCCCAGTACCCGGAAGCACGGCCCCGGGGACCCAAAATCGCCCATAGCAGCCGCAGGCTGCGTAAACTTGCCCGCGATGTGGCGCGCCGAAAGGCGTTGCGCGATTGCAGCTTTGTCGCCGATGTGGCGGAGCGGATCGCGATACGATTACCCCGCGCCTTTCGGCGCGCTGCCACCCCTCATGGTTCGAGGGGAAACCACCCGCACAACTCGGGCTTGATGAGCCGCGAGAATGCGAGGGCTTGGCTGTTTGAAAATTGAAACCGGACGTATGTGAAGCGCGCGGCGCCAACCCTACGCCGCCACCTGCTCTCTCGGCTGATAGATCGCAACGTGCTGGCAATGCGCCACCGGCGTCGCGCCGTTGGCGACGATCAGCGCGTCCAACTCGACGAAGCGGTGGCCCTTCTTTTCGTAGTTGCCGGTCACCTTCGCCCGCGCCACCAGCTCGTCATCGCTGCCGGCGGCCGCCAGAAGCTGCATCTTGCTGCCGACGTGAATCCACGGCCCGAGGATGGCGTTGTCGACCAGCACCTTGTTCATGATCCGCTGCAGCACGCCGGGATGCACCAGCCCCTCGCGGCCATAGATCGGATCGGCCTCGCGCACTTCGGCGAGATATTCGATACCGACTTCGCCCGGCCAGGATCGCGGGATGCTGCCGAGCCACATGTCCTGCCGGTAGGAATTGGCATCGACCGGCCGCCGCGTGGCGACAGCCGCGGTTTCCGGGAAATCGGCCAGCGAGAGCACCGGCAACGACGCCGTCAGCGACGCCGTGCCGGTAGCGCGGACATCGCCGCCCTCGACGCTCAAAAGCAACCCCTCACCGGCGGCCTCGGCCGTCACCAGCACGGTCTCGCCGTCATAGACCGGCTTGGTGAACCGCGCCTCGATAAAACCCCGTTCCAGGAAGGCGCGGCCCCACTTCTGCACCGGCGGATGGATCATATATGCCAGCACGTCGACGCCGGGCACCAGGCCACCGCTGAAGCCGAATTTCCGCGCCACCGAGTCGTCATGCATCTTGTTTTCGGACTGTTTGGCGGTGTTGTAGGCCTCCACACGGTACGGTTCGAGCCGCAGGGTCATGATTCCTCCCAAAAACTGCGATAATTGATGTTCGCATTGCAACAAGATGATACGCCTCGCTTTACCCATGGCAAGGAGACCGGCAAGGCGACCCGCCGCGTGGGCCACCCGACTGAAATGACTGACTGATCCTTGAGCACCCGCATCTACATCGACGCCGACGCCTGCCCGGTCAAAGACGAGATCTACCGCGTCGCCAGCCGCCACCGCCTGCCCGTCAGCGTGGTCGCCGGCCAGTTCATCCGCGTGCCGCAGGATCCCTCCATCGAGCGGATTGCCGCCGGTTCCGGCATGGACGCGGCCGACGACTGGATTGCGGAACGGGCCGGAAAAGGCGATATCGTCATCACGTCCGATATCCCGCTGGCGAGCCGCTGCGTGAAGGCTGGCGCCGAGGTGATCGCGCCGAACGGCAAGCCGTTCTCGGAAGCTTCCATCGGGATGACCCTCGCGGTGCGCAACCTGATGACCGATTTGCGGTCGTCGGGCGAAGTCACCGGCGGACCCAAATCATTCGCGCCGCGCGACCGCTCGGCGTTCCTGTCGGCCCTCGATCAAACGATCCGCCGCATCCAGCGCGCGCAGGCAACTGCGCCCGCGCCGAAACAAGATTGAACTGAAGTCATGGCTCCTCCGCTGATCCAGTTGAAAGACATCACGCTGACCTTCGGCGGCACGCCGCTCCTGAACGGCGTCGAACTGTCGGTGTCGCAAGGCGAGCGCGTCTGCCTGATCGGCCGCAACGGCTCCGGCAAGTCGACGCTCCTGAAGATCGTCGCCGGCCTCGTCGAGAGCGACAAGGGCAGCCGCTTCGTGCAGCCCGGCGCGACCGTGCGCTACCTGCCGCAGGAGCCGGATTTCCAGGGCATGCCGACCACGCTCGCCTATGTCGAAGCCGGCATGGGACCGGGCGACGATCACTATCAGGCGCAGTATCTGCTCGAGCAGCTCGGCCTCACCGGCCATGAAGACCCGACCAACCTGTCCGGCGGCGAAGCGCGACGCACTGCGCTCGCCCGCGTGCTGGCGCCCTCGCCCGACATCCTGCTGCTCGACGAGCCCACCAACCATCTCGATCTCACCACCATCGAATGGCTGGAAGGCGAACTCGCCAGCCGGCGCTGCGCGCTGGTGCTGATCAGCCATGACCGCCGCTTCCTCTCCAACCTGTCGCGCGCCACCGCCTGGCTCGATCGCGGCCAGATCAAGCAGATCGATCGCGGCTTCAGCGCCTTCGAACAATGGCGCGACGATGTGCTGGCGGAAGAAGAGCGCGACCAGCACAAGCTCGACCGCAAGATCGTCAACGAGGAACACTGGCTGCGCCACGGCGTCTCCGGCCGCCGCAAGCGCAACGTCAAGCGGCTCGGCAACTTGCATGCCCTGCGCGAGCAGCGCCGCGACTATCGCGGCGTCACCGGCAACGCCAACCTCGCCGCGTCCGAAGCCGATAAATCCGGCAAGCTGATCGTCGAAGCCAAGAACATCTGCCGCACCTATGACGGCCGCAAGATCGTCGATGATTTCTCGATCCGCATCCAGCGCGGCGACCGCATCGGTGTGGTCGGCCCGAACGGCGCCGGCAAGACCACGATGATCAACATGCTGACCGGCACCGAGCCGCCGGATAGCGGCACCATCCGCTTCGGCGCCAATATCGAAATGGCGACGCTGGACCAGCACCGCGAAAGCCTGTCTCCAAAAACCACGCTGGCCGAAGCCCTCACGGGCGGCCGCGGCGACCACGTCATGGTCAACGGGCAACCCAAGCATGTCGTCAGCTACATGAAGGACTTCCTGTTCTCGCAGGAGCAGATGCGCACGCCGCTCGAAGTACTCTCCGGCGGAGAGCGCGGCCGGCTGATGCTGGCGCGCGCGCTGGCCAAGCCGTCCAACGTGCTGGTGCTCGACGAACCGACCAACGACCTCGATCTCGAAACCCTCGACGTACTCGAGGACATGCTCGGCGACTATGAAGGCACCGTGATCCTGATCAGCCATGACCGCGACTTCCTCGATCGCGTCGTCACCTCCGTGATCGTGCCGGAAGGCGATGGCAAGTGGATGGAATATGCCGGCGGCTACACCGACATGCTGGCGCAGCGCGGCGCCGACCTGAAGCGCGAAGCGAAGACCGCGGAGGTCGAGGCCAGCAAGAACAACGGCAAGTCCAACGCTGCAAAGCCGGCCGCCAGGCGCAAGATGAACTTCAAGGACAAGCACGCGCTGGAAACGCTGCCGAAGGCTATCGCCCACCTCCAGGCCGAAATCGCCAAGCAGCAGCGCCACCTCGACGATCCCAATCTTTACAAGAAGGATCGCAAGAAGTTCGACACCGTTTCGGCTGCGCTCTCCACCGCGCAGAAGGGCCTGGCAGAGGCCGAAGAAAAATGGGTCGAACTGGAAATGCTGCGCGAAGAAATCGAAAGCGTCTGAGGTCGTCATTGCGAGGAGCGAAGCGACGCGGCAATCCAGTTCTTCACTTCGATAAAGAAAGACTGGATTGCTTCGCCCAAACGAAATTGGCTTCGCCAATTTCGCCAGGGCTCGCAATGACGATGAAAAGCTGGAGCCAAGACCAATGACCACGCCCCTTGCCACCAAGATCGCCCGCGACTACGGCACGCCAGCCCTGGTCATCGACATGGACCGCGTCGAACGCAACATCGCGCGCATTCAGGCGGTGTGCGACAATGCCGGCATCGCGCTTCGTCCGCATATCAAGACCCACAAGAGCCCGGTCATCGCCAAGCTACAGATTGCAGCCGGCGCCAAGGGCATCACCTGCCAGAAGCTCGGCGAAGCCGAAATCATGGCGGACAATGGGATCGACGACATCCTGATCAGCTACAATCTGCTCGGCGAGGAGAAGATGGCGCGTTTGGGCGCGCTGCAGGCGAAAGCCAGCATCACTGTCGCTGCGGATAATTCAGTCGTGATCGCAGGTCTGCCGAAAGCTGCGGCGCTGTCCGGCCGTCCGCTCAACGTCGTCGTCGAATGCGATACCGGCCGCAAGCGCGCCGGCGTCGAGACGCCCGCCGAGGCCATCGCGCTGGCGCGCGAGATCGCGGCATCCAAGGGCCTGACCTTCGCCGGCTTCATGCTGTACCCGACCGAAACCGGCTGGGCCGATGCGCAGCGCTTCTTCGATGAAGCACTCGCCGGCGTCCGCGCCGAAGGGCTGGAGCCGACCATCGTCTCCACCGGCGGCACGCCGAACCTGAAGAATGTCGGCAAGCTCAAGGGCGCCACCGAACATCGCTTCGGCACCTATATCTACAACGACCGCATGCAGGTCGCCGCCGGCGTCGCCGGATGGGACGACTGCGCGCTCAATGTCTATGCGACGGTGGTGAGCCGCGCCGGCCCGGATCGTGGCATCCTCGACGCCGGCTCCAAGACGCTTACATCAGATACCGGCGGCGGACTCGACGGCCACGGCCTGATCCTCGAACATCCCGAAGCCAAGATCGCGCGCTTCGCCGAGGAGCACGGCTTTCTGGACCTCACCCGCAGCAACACCCGGCCGAACGTCGGCGACGTCGTCCGCATCGTGCCCAACCACGTCTGCGTCGTCGTCAACATGTTCGACGAAGTGGTGATGGTGCGCGGCGACGAGATTCTGGGAACGCTGCCGGTGGCGGCGCGTGGCCGGTTGAGGTAGTTACGAACCTCATCCTGAGGAGGCGCTTCTTGGCGCCGTCTCGAAGGATGGGCCACGAGCACCTCATGGTTCGAGACGCGCGCGAAGAGCGCGCTCCTCACCATGTGGACCGAGGACCTACCCAAGCCACTTCAACACGCCCCGGCCCGCCGCAGCCCCGGTCGCGAACGAGGCTTGCAGCAGATAACCGCCGGTCGGCGCTTCCCAGTCGAGCATTTCGCCCGCAGCGAAGACGCCCGGCAAGCGTCGCAGCATGAAATCGGTATCGAGCTCATCGAACGCGATGCCGCCGGCGGTGGAAATCGCCCGCGCGATCGACGCGATGCCGTTGAGTGTGACCGGCACCGAATTGATCAAACCCGCGAGGCTCGCCGGCGACAGCGACGCCAATGACGCACCCGACGCGATGGCGGTTTCCTGCAACAATCCAATCGCCACCGGCGAGAGATGGATCGCCTTGCGCAGGAACGTCGAGAGCGATTGCTTACCGCGCGGCGTGCCAAGCTTTGCGGTCAACTCAGCCGCATCAAGGTCCGGCCGCAATGCAACGAGCAACGTCGCCTCGCCCGTCGCGATCACCGCTTCGCGCAACTCGGCCGACAGCGCATAGACCCCGCCGCCTTCGATGCCGCTGCGCGTGATCATTGCCTCGCCGCGTACCATGTGTGATCCGAACGACAACGCCACGGCTTTCAGCGGTTCGCCTTCGAACCGATCCTTGAAGATATCGGACCATGCAACCGTAAATCCGCAATTCGCCGGCTGCAGCGGCGCGATGGCGACGTCCTTCGCGGCGAGCGGCGCGACCCACGCACCATCCGAACCAAGCCGCGGCCAGCTCGCGCCGCCGAGCGCCAGCACGGTCGCGCGCGTCTCGACAACGCGGCGGCCATCAGGGGCCTCGAACAGCAATCGGCCTTCGCTGTCCCAGCCGCTCCAGCGATGCCGCAACGCCAATTGCACGCCCAGGCCATCGAGCCGCCGCAGCCAAGCACGCAGCAGCGGCGACGCCTTGAAGGCTTCCGGAAATACCCGGCCGCTGGAGCCGACGAAAGTCGGCTGTCCCAGCACCTCGCTCCACGTTCGCAAGGCATCCGGCGAAAACGCCTCGATCGCGGGGGCAAGATGCGCTGTCGCCGCACCGTAGCGCGCGAGGAACGCCGGCAGGGCTTCGCTGTGGGTAAGATTGAGTCCGCCGCGCCCGGCCATCAAAAACTTGCGGCCGGCCGACGGCATCGCGTCATAGACGGTGACGCGTCCGCCGCCTTGCGCGATCACTTCCGCCGCCATCAAACCGGCGGGACCTGCGCCGATCACCGCGACGTCGCCTGGCAAAACGTCCGTCACGAGGACACGTCCGATCGAGGGATGTTAAAAGGAATTCTAGACCTTGACGCCTAGCCGCGTCGCAGCCTGCTCGACATATTTCTGGGTCTGCTGGAAGGCGCCTTCCAGCGCCCTTGCCTTCGACATATCACCGATTTCAGCGAAATGCGCGGCGACTGCGTCCGGCGTCCAATCAGATTCCGCGAGGTTGACGCCTTCACTTTCCAGCAGCTTGATCACCGCGAACGAGCCTGCGCCGGCACCCATGATGGTTTTCGTCGGTGCATTCTCGCTGAGCAGGAACAGAACCGCTGGCGTAATCGCCTCGGGCTTCATCAGCGCCAGCGCCTGCGGCGGCAGCAGCTCTTCGGTCATCCGCGTTGCCGCGGTCGGCGACACCGTGTTGACACGGATGTCGGTCTTGCGTCCCTCCTCGGCTAGCACATTCATCAAGCCGACCATGCCGGTTTTCGCCGCGCCATAATTGGCCTGACCGAAATTGCCATAGAGGCCCGATGACGAGGTGGTGAGAACGATGCGGCCGTAATTGCGTTGGCGCATGCCGTCCCACACTGCCTTGCAGCAATAGAACGTGCCGGTGAGATGCACGTCGAGAACTTTCGCGAAATCCGAAAGCTCCATCTTGCCGAACGACTTGTCACGCAGAATGCCGGCATTGGCGCACATCAGATCGACGCTGCCCCATTCCGCAACGGCGCGATCGACCATCGCGGTGACCTGCTCGTAGTTCGAGACGTCGGCACCGTCGGCCATGGCGATGCCGCCGGCAGCACGGATTTCCTCGACTACCGTTTCCGCCGCGGTCAGCGATCCACCGCTGCCATCGCGCGCGCCGCCGAAATCATTGACCACGACCTTGGCGCCACGGCCGGCCAGTCCCAGCGCATGCGCGCGGCCCAGTCCATTGCCGGCACCGGTAACGATAGCGACGCGGCCGTCAAATCTGATGCTCATGATGTCAGCCTCTTAGATGAAATAGGTCAGCGCCAGCCAGTCGGCGACCAGCGCCGGCTTGGTCTCGCCTTCGATCTCGACATTGACGCCGACGCGGGAGAACAATTCCTTCGGCGCACGCATTCGCGCCTCCTTCAGCGAAAAGTGTCCGCGGACGCGCACGCCGGCACGCACCGGCGAAACGAAGCGCAATTTGTCAAACCCGTAATTGACGCCCATGGCGACGTTGCCGAGTTTTGGCAGCGCCTCGTAGGAGAACACCGAGATCAGCGACGTCGTCAGAAAGCCGTGGGCGATGGTCGAGCCGAACGAGGTTTCGCGGGCGCGGACCGGATCAATGTGGATGAACTGATGATCCTCGGTGGCGTCGGCGAAGACGTCGATCCGTTTCTGATCCACCATATGCCAGGACGATACGCCGATGTCCTGCCCAACCATGCCGATATACGCGTCGCGTTCCATCAAAGAAGTCATTCAATCCTCGCTGTTGCTGGCCGCACATTCCACAGGACGTGGGCCTGCGCCAAGCGAAATTTGTGCGCTGCGGCCATGCGCGGGCATCGCCAACGGCATTCAGGTCTCCGGTAATCCGCTCGGCCGCGCGGCCTGCAAGGCCGGAAAGTCCTCTTCGCGGAACTCGATGCCGCGCAGCGCGTCGTCGCGGTCGTTGGCGTGTTCGAGGCGGCGCAGCTGCACGCGGCGGATCTTGCCGGAGATGGTTTTCGGCAGCTCGGTGACCAGTTCGATGCGGCGAATGCGCTTGAACGGCGCGAGGCGGAGATGCAGGTGCTCAAAAATCGACAGCGCCGTCGCCGCCGATCGCTCGGTGCCGGCGACCAGCAACACATAGGCCTTCGGAATTGCCAGCCGGATCGGATCGGGACTTGGCACCACCGCGGCTTCCGCGACGGCATCGTGCTCCAGCAAGATGCTTTCCAGCTCGAACGGACTGATCCGGTAGTCCGATGATTTGAACACATCATCGGAGCGGCCAACGAAGGTGAGATAGCCGTCGTCATCGGCAAACACCACGTCGCCGCTGCGATAGATGTCGCCATCGGCGCCGCTGACGCTGCCATCGTCGGCCTGGTAGCCCTGCATCAGGCCCGCAGGCCGATCGGCGCCGAGCACGAGGCTGACCTCGCCCTCTTGCGCCGGATTGCCGTCGGCATCGGTGATGCGAACCTGCCAGCCCGGCAACGGTCGGCCCATGGAACCGATCTTCACCTTCTGCCCCGGCGAATTGCCGGCCAGTGCCGTGGTCTCGGTCTGGCCGTAGCCATCGCGAATGGTCAGGTCCCACGCCGCGCGGACCTGATCGATCACTTCCGGATTGAGCGGCTCGCCGGCGCCGCAGACCTCGCGCAGCGCCACCTTGAAGGTCGCGAGCTTCTCCTGGATGAACAGCCGCCACACCGTCGGCGGCGCGCAAAGTGTGGTGACACCGCAACGGCCGACAGTGGCGAGCAGGCCTTTGGCGTCGAAGCGCGGCTGGTTGACCACGAACACCGTGGCGCCGGCATTCCACGGCGCGAACAGGCAACTCCAGGCATGCTTGGCCCAGCCCGGCGAAGAGATGTTGAGATGGATGTCGCCGGGCTGCAGCCCGAGCCAGTACATGGTCGAGAGCCCGCCGACCGGATAGCTGCGCTGGCTGTGCCGTACAAGCTTTGGCTTGGCCGTGGTGCCCGAGGTGAAATACAGCAGCATCGGATCGTCGGCCCTGGTCGGGCCGTCGGGAGCGAACGTGTCCGGAAAATCCGCGGCCTGCTCGAACGGCAGCCATCCGTCGTGCGCCGTTGGTGCGCCTGCTACCACGCGAATGAAATCATTTCCGCCAAGGCCGGTGAGCTTCGCGATCTGGTCCTGCGACGCCACCACGATTTTGGCGCGGCCGCGATCGAGCCGGTCGCGCAATTCGTCCGTCGTTAGCAATGTCGTCGCGGGAATGACGACGACGCCGAGCTTCATCGCCGCCAACATGGTCTCCCACAGCGGGACGATATTGCCGAGCAGTAGCAGCAGATGATCGCCGCGCTTCAGACCCTGCGCGCGCAGAAAATTTGCGACCTGATTGGAGCGACGCGACAGCGTCTCAAACGACAGCTTTGTCTCGCGATTGCTGCCGGCATCGACGATCCATAGCGCGGTGCGGCTTTTGCTGTCGGCATTACCGGCCAATTCCGCATCGAACCAGTCCAGCGCCCAGTTGAAGTCCACCGGATCGGGCCAGCGGAAACCGGCGACCGCCTTGTCGTAATCGTTGCGATGCCGGAGCAGGAAGGCGCGGGCTTGCTGAAAGGTCGTCATGCGCGTCGACCGCTACTTGCCGGCCAGATGCCGCAGCTGATGAATGATCCCCGAGAAATCCACGCCGCCGTGGCCTGCCTTGTCGAAGGTCTCATAGATGCTCTCGGCATGGGCGCCAAGCGGCGTCACCGCGCCCGCGGCCTTTGCGGCTTCCTGCGACAGCCGCAGGTCCTTCAGCATCAGCGCCGCGGCGAAGCCCGGTCTGTATTCGTTGTTCGACGGCGACGTCGGCACCGGACCCGGCACCGGACAATAGGATGTCAGCGACCAGCACTGGCCCGACGACGTCGAGGCAACATCGAACAGCGCCTGATGCGACAGGCCGAGCTTTTCGGCCAGCACAAAGGCCTCGCTGACGCCGATCATCGAAATGCCCAGGATCATGTTGTTGCAGATCTTCGCCGCCTGCCCCGCGCCGGCGTCGCCACAATGTACGATCTTCTTGCCCATTGCTTCGAGGATCGGCTTGGCAGCCGCAAATGCCTTGGCGTCGCCGCCAGCCATGAAGGTCAACGTGCCACCTTTCGCGCCACCGGTGCCGCCCGACACCGGCGCATCGATCGACGGCAGATGATGCTCGGCCGCCAATTCATGCGACTTCCGCGCACTCTCGACATCGATGGTCGAGCAATCGATCATCAGCGTACCCTTGGCGATTGCCGGAATGATCTCGCTCCACACCGACAGCACGTGCTTGCCCGCGGGCAGCATGGTGATGACGACTTCCGCATCCTTCGCCGCCTCCGTTGCCTTGGCGGCAATCGCCACGCCGTCAGCCTTCGCCGCGTCGCGCGACGCCGGCGTCAGATCGAAGCCATGTACGGTATGGCCTGCCTTGACGAGGTTGGCGGCCATCGGGCCACCCATATTGCCCAGACCGATGAATGCAATGCTGGTCATGTCCTGCCCTCGCCTTTTGTTTTTATAACGTTTCGTCAGAATGTCAGTTCGTCTCTGCCACGTGGCACAAAGTAGCGCGCGATCATCTCGGGCGTCACCTCTTCAAGACGTGCCGGCTGCCATTTCGGATGGCGATCCTTGTCGATCACCGCGGCGCGGATGCCTTCCGGAAAATCATGGTTGACGAAGATCTCCAGCGCGGCGGCGTATTCGCGAATGAGGCATTCCTTCAGCGACGCCGACTCCCGCGCCATGCGCAGCAGTTTTAGCGTCAGCTTCAGACCCGTTGGAGATTTTTCCAGGATCATGCCCAGAGCGGCTTGTGCAAATTCCGACGTGTGGTGCGCCAACGAGGTAACGATCTCCTCGATGCTGTCGTGCCCGAAAAATGCATCGACCATTTTTTGGTGCGCAGCGATAGGCGCAGAAACATCCGGCATCGCAAAGCGATCCATGATCGCGCGCACGTCAGCCGCATCGGCCTTGGTTGGCGCCCGCGTCAACGCTTCGCGCAAAGCCGGCCATTTGTCGGAGTTCACCACGACATCAGCAAGGCGCGCATACACCGCATCGGCGCCGGTCATTGTCGTCCCGGTCAGCCCGTAATAGGTGCCGAGCTCGCCGGGCGCACGCGACAACAGCCAGGTGCCGCCGACATCCGGAAAGAAGCCGACGCCGACTTCCGGCATGCCCATCTTGGTCTTGTCGGTGACGATGCGGTGGCTGCCATGGGCCGAAAGTCCGACGCCGCCGCCCATCACGATACCGTCCATGAAGGCAACATAGGGTTTCGCGAGCGACGCGATCCGCGCGTTCAGAATGTATTCTTCGCGCCAGAAGATCTTGCCGAGATCGCCACCGGAACGCGCGCTTTCATAGAGGCCGCGAATATCACCACCGGCACACAGCCCGCGTTCGCCCGCGCCTTCTAGCAGGATCAGCGCCACTTTCGGATCGGCCTCGAACGCATCAAGCGCAGCGTCGATGCCGCGGGTCATTTCCAGCGTCAGCGCATTCAGTGCCTTCGGACGATTCAGCCGGATCACGCCGGCCGCACCTTCGCGCCGCACGATCAGATCGGGCTCGGCGCTCACCGCCGACGCAACAGCCGTTGTCATCGCGCGCCCTCGATCAATTTGCGCGCCACGATCAGCCGCATGATTTCATTGGTGCCTTCGAGAATCTGGTGCACCCGCAGATCGCGCACGATCTTCTCGATGCCGTATTCGCTGAGATAGCCATAGCCGCCATGCAGCTGCAGCGCCTGGTTGGCGACCTCGAATCCGACATCGGTGCCGAAACGCTTGGCCATCGCGCACAGCATCGTGGCGTCGGCATCCTTGCGATCGAGTGCCGCTGCGGCGCGCCAAACAAAAGTACGCGCGGCTTCGAGTTCGGTCGCCATGTCGGCAAGCCGAAACTGCAGCGCCTGAAATTCATCAAGGCGCTTGCCGAAGGCCTTGCGTTCTTTCATGTAGGCCAGCGACTTGTCGAGCGCCGACTGCGCGCCGCCGAGCGAACACGCCGCGATGTTGAGCCGGCCGCCATCAAGCCCAGCCATCGCGATCTTGAAACCGATGCCCTCGTCGCCAAGCCGGTTGGCCACCGGCACGCGCGCGTTCTCGAAAATCACGGCGCGGGTCGGCTGCGCATTCCAGCCCATCTTGCGCTCATTGGCACCGAACGACAGGCCGGGCGTATCGCCCTCCACCACCAGTGTGGAAATGCCGCCCGGGCCGTCTGCGCCGGTCCGCACCATCACCACATAGAGATCGCCTTTGCCTGCGCCGGAGATGAACTGCTTCTGGCCGTTCAGCACATAGTGATCGCCGTCCGGAACGGCACGGGTACGCAACGCCGCAGCGTCAGAACCCGAGCCTGGTTCGGTCAGACAATAGCTCGCAAGCAGGTCCATCCGGCACAGCTTCGGCAGCCACTTCTGCCGCTGGGTGTCGTTGCCATAGGTGTCGATCATCCACGACGCCATGTTGTGGATCGAGATGAAGGCCGAGGTGGTAGGACATCCCTGCGCCAGCGCCTCAAAGATCAATGCCGCGTCGAAACGCGTCAGCGCGGAGCCGCCGACGTCGTCCGATATATAGATGCCGCCCATGCCCAGCGCCGCCGCCTCGCGCATCACGTCCACCGGGAAGAATTTTTCTTCATCCCACTGGAGCGCGAAAGGCGCGATTTTCTCCGCGGCGAAATCGCGCGCCATGTCGCGAACGGCGATCTGTTCCTCGTTGAGAGCGAACTGCATCATGAGTCCGCGCTCTCCGCTAATTCATCGTCGGAATCGAGAACTCCGCGCCTTCCTTGACGCCAGACGGCCAGCGCGCGGTGACGGTCTTGGTCTTGGTGTAGAAGCGGATCGAATCCGGACCGTGCTGGTTGAGGTCGCCGAAGCCGGACTTCTTCCAGCCGCCGAAGGTGTAGTAGGCGATCGGCACCGGGATCGGCACATTGATGCCGACCATTCCGACATTCACCTTCGCGGCAAAATCGCGCGCGGCGTCGCCGTCGCGGGTGAAGATCGCGACGCCGTTGCCATAGTCGTGGTCGGATGGCAGCGCCAGCGCTTCGGCGTAGTCATGTGCGCGGACCACCGACAGCACCGGGCCAAAGATCTCTTCCTTGTAAATCCGCATGTCCTTGGTGACGTTGTCGAACAGGCAGCCGCCCATGTAGAAGCCGTTCTCGTAGCCCTGCATCTTGAAGCCGCGACCGTCGACCGCGAGCTTGGCGCCTTCCTTGATGCCGACCTCGACGTAATCCTTGACGCGCTCCAGCGCGGCTTTCGTCACCAGCGGACCGAAATCCGCGGACGGATCGACCGACGTGCCGATCTTCAGGCTTTCGACACGCGGGATCAGCTTCTCCATCAGGCGGTCGGCGGTGGTCTTGCCGACTGGCACCGCCACCGAGATCGCCATGCAGCGTTCGCCGGCGGAACCGTAGCCGGCGCCGATCAAGGCATCGACGGTCTGGTCCATGTCGGCATCGGGCATGATGATGGCGTGGTTCTTGGCGCCGCCAAAGCACTGCGCGCGCTTTCCGGTCGAGGCGGCGCGCTCGTAGATATATTGCGCGATCGGCGATGAGCCGACAAAGCCGACAGCACGAATATCGGGATCGTCGAGGATCGCGTCCACCGCTTCCTTGTCGCCGTTAACAACATTGAGGATGCCCGGTGGTAGGCCGGCCTCGATCATCAGTTCGGCCAGCATCATCGGCACGCCGGGATCGCGTTCCGAGGGCTTCAAAATGAACGCGTTGCCGCAGGCGATGGCGGGCGCGAATTTCCACATCGGGATCATCGCCGGGAAATTGAACGGGGTGATGCCGGCGACAACGCCGAGCGGCTGCCGCATCGAATAGATGTCAATGCCGGGGCCGGCGCCTTCGGTGTATTCACCCTTCATCAGGTGCGGAATGCCGCAGGCGAATTCTACCACTTCGAGACCGCGCTGGATGTCGCCCTTGGCATCGGGCACGGTCTTGCCGTGCTCGCGCGCCAGCCGATCGGCCAGCTTGTCGTAGTCGCGCTGCGCCAGTTCGAGGAACTTCATCATCACGCGGGCACGGCGCTGCGGATTGGTGGCGCCCCAGGCGATCTGCGCTTCGGCGGCATTCTCGACCGCGGCGCGCAATTCGGCTTTCGAGGCCAGCGCCACCTGGGCCTGGACGTCGCCGGTCATCGGTTCGAACACATCGGCAAAACGTCCGGATGTGCCCTTGACCTCGCGGCCGCCGATGAAATGACCGATTGTGCGCATGCGTTCCTCCCGGGAGCCGATTTTGACCGCATGTTGAGCAGTCTTTTCGGCGTTTGGAAAGGCCCTGCGCGCGCGGCGGATTTGCGAAAATGCAGGCATGACGTCGCGCTCTGCGACGAAGGTCGCAGACGACGGTTGCCACAGAGCGTCAGTTTTTTGCGCCGGCCGCGGCTTTCACAGCCACCTTCTTGTTGACGGCAGCTTTCTTGACGGTTGGCTTCATCGCCGCCGCGCGACCGAGCACAGCATCGCGGCCGGCGCTGAGCAAATCCTCGGACAGTTCGCCATTACCGGCGACCCGCGCCAACACCAGCGTGCCCATCATGGTGGCGAGCGCCGCCATCGCCTGCTTGCGCGTCGACTTGCCGGCGGTGCCCGGGAATTGCTCGGCCATCATCTCGATCATCTGATCGAGCTTGCCGGCAAACGCCTTGCGGGTTTTGGGGCTTTCGCGGGCGACTTCCGCGCTGAGCGCCGGCACCGCACAGCCATGACCGGGATTGTCGCGGTGCTGCGGCGAGAGATAGGCATCGACGATGGTAGACAGGCGCTGGTTCGGCGCGGCCTGAGCCGCCAACTGGCGCCAGCGGTCGGTGGAACGATCCATCGCATAGGCGAAGGCTTCGATCACCAGCGCTTCCCGCGAATCGAAATGTGCGTAGAACCCACCGTGTGTAAGGCCGGCGTCCTTCATCAGGTCGGCGACGCCAATGCCATGCGCGCCCTTTTCACGCAGCCGCACCGAAGCCTTTTTCACGATCCGCGCGTGGGTTTCGAGCTTATGTTCCTTGGAATAGCGCATCCGCGCTCCATGTCAGTTCTGAATTGATATGTCTGAGATCATATGATGCCATCTATTGCGCAACAAAACTGTACCTGTCCGAAATTTAATAGGCGTTTTGGAGTGGCTCCAAAGTGCCATATGAACGCACGTCGCGGAAAAGATGATGATGGTCATACTAATCCAATGCCGTCCGCTTCGCAACAGTCGCACTGCACCACCTCTTGACAATGCGGAACTTTGATCGGGAAGTGGTGCCACAAGACCGGCGATCCGCGCCGGCGATACCGGCGAGATCCCCATGCACATGCTCAATCCCCATTGCGGCGTCGAACGCGATTCCCGCGGCGTTGCTCGACTGACGATCTGCAACGCCGGCCCGCTCAACATCCTCAATTCGGCTGTCATCAAGGGCGTACGCGAAGGCCTCGAGGTGCTGGCGACCGAGCGCGCGATTCGCGCCTTGGTCGTGGTGGGCCAGAGCGAAAAGAGCATGATCGGCGGCGCGGACATCAAAGAGATGGCGATGCTGGACCAGGCCTCGGCCGAAAAATTCATCACCGGCCTGCGCGACCTGTGCGAGGCGGCCCGCGCGTTCCCCGCCCCCGTGATTGCGCGAATTCCGGGCTGGTGCCTTGGCGGCGGTCTGGAATTTGCCGCAGCCTGCGACTTCCGCATCGCCGCGCATGACGCCAAATTCGCCATGCCCGAGGTCAAGGTCGGAATTCCCTCGGTAATCCACGCCGCGCTGTTGCCGCGGCTGATCGGCTGGGGCCGCGCCCGCTGGCTCATCATGACCGCGGCGACCGTCGATGCGCCCACCGCGCTGAACTGGGGCCTGGTCGATGTGGTGGCACCGGAAGGCGGCCTCGATACCGCCGTGGAAAACACCATCGCCTCAATTCTGGAATGCGGGCCGGAAGCGATGCGCTCGCAAAAAGCCCTGCTGAAGCAATGGGAAGAGCTGCCGCTCAAGGAATCTGTCGATCTCAGCGTCGGCGTGTTCGGCGAGGCCTATCTCACCGGCGAACCGCGGCGGCTGATGCAGGGCTTCATCAACCGGAAACGGTAGCCGCCTCTCCGACTTCACGACAATTTTGCCGGGGTCCCGTTGCATATCCCGCGATGCATCATATGATGAGTGTCATCCTAATGCATCCCGCGCCTGCGCGAAGGAGCCTCCGTCATGTCCACAGCCTCCGATCCGGTCGTCATCGTTTCCGCCGCCAGAACCCCGCTCGGTCGCTTCCAGGGCGATCTGTCCTCGCTGTCAGGCCACAAGCTCGGCAGCCACGTCATCAGCGCGGCCGTGGAACGCGCCAAGCTGACACCCGACCGCATCGACGAGGTGTTCATGGGCTGCGTGCTCCCGGCCGGCCAAGGTCAGGCCCCGGCGCGACAGGCCGCCCGCGGCGCGAAACTGCCGGACGCCACCGGCGCCACTACCATCAACAAGGTTTGCGGCTCCGGCATGAAGGCGACCATGCTGGCGCACGACATCATCAATGCCGGCTCCGCCGAGATCGTGTTGTCCGGCGGCATGGAGAGCATGACCAACGCGCCCTATTTGCTGCAGAAGGCCCGCGGCGGCTACCGCGTCGGCCATGACCGCATCATCGACCATATGCTGATGGATGGTCTGGAAGATGCTTACGAAGTCGGCCGCTCGATGGGCGACTTCGGCGAGGCCACGGCGGAAGCCTACCAGTTTACCCGCAAGGACCAGGACGTTTATGCAATGGAGACTCTGACCCGCGCCCGCAAGGCGGTCGAGGGCGGCGCTTTCAAGGCCGAGATCGCGCCGATCACCATCGTTGAAAAAGCCGGTCCGCGCGAGATCGGCAATGACGAACATCCGCTGAAGGTCGATCCCGCAAAAATTCCGAACCTGAAGCCGGCGTTCCGTGCCAACGGCACCATCACGCCAGCCGCCTCCTCCGCCAATGCGGACGGCGCTGCGGCGCTGATCCTGGCGCGGCGCTCGCTCGCCGATCGCGATGGCCTGCCCTCGCTCGCGGTCATCCGTGGCCACGCCACCCATAGCCAGGAGCCGCAGTGGTTCACCACCGCGCCGATTCCGGCGATCCGCAAACTGCTCGACAAGGTCGGCTGGAGCGTCGGCGATGTCGATCTGTTCGAGATCAACGAGGCCTTCGCGGTGGTACCGATGGCGGCGCAGCGCGACCTCGGCATTCCCCGCGAGAAGATCAACATCAATGGCGGCGCCTGCGCGCTCGGCCATCCGATCGGTGCCACCGGCGCACGGCTGATCGTGACGCTGCTTCATGCGCTGGAGGCCCATGGCCTGAAACGTGGCGTCGCAGCGCTGTGCATCGGCGGCGGAGAAGCCACGGCAATCGCGGTCGAACGCATCATTCACTAGCGCACGCATAGCTTATACACTCGCCGCGGCGATGTCAGCCGTGCGGCAACTCAGTCACAACAGGAAAACTGATGATCTCCGGATGGCTCTCGACTGCCCTCGCCCGCCGCAACATCCATTATGGATGGGCGATGATCGCCGTGACGTTCCTGACGGCGCTGGTCAGCGCCGCCGCAGTCGGTGCGCCCGGCGTCTTCATCGTGCCGCTGCAGAAGGAATTCGGCTGGAGCACCGCGGAGATTTCCTCGGCGATGTCGATCCGCTTCGTGCTGTTCGGGCTGATGGCGCCGTTCGCCGCCGCGCTGATGAACCGCTACGGACTGCGCAACGTGACGTTGTCGGCATTGCTCGTCGTGGTCTCCAGCCTTCTGCTCTCGCTGGCGATGACAAAAGTCTGGCAGCTGATGCTGCTGTGGGGCGTCGCGGTCGGCATCGGCACCGGCATGACGGCCTTGGTGCTCGGCGCCACCGTTGCAGCCCGCTGGTTCAATGCGAGGCGCGGACTGGTGGTCGGGATCCTCACCGCCAGTGCGGCGACCGGGCAACTGATCTTCCTTCCAATTCTGGCCAGCATCACCGAGCACAGCAACTGGCGCTGGGCGCTGGCGCTGATGTGCGTGATGCTGGCGGTGGCCGCACTCGGCGTATTGCTGGTGATGCGCGACCGTCCCAGCGATCTCGAGCTGCGGCCCTATGGCGACACCGGCATGCAGCCGATCACCGCCCCGCCGCCGAACAACGCGCCGATCATGGCGGCCGCCCTGGGCGCGCTGCGCGACGCTGCCAAGACCCGGGTGTTCTGGATCCTGTTTGCGACTTTCTTCATCTGCGGCGCCAGCACCAACGGGCTTGTTCAGGTCCATCTGATCCCGATGTGCCTCGATTTCGGCATTCCGCAGATCCAGGCCGCCGGCCTGCTCGCCGCCATGGGCGTGTTCGATTTCGTCGGCACCATCGCATCCGGCTGGCTGTCGGATCGTTATGACAACCGCTATCTGCTGTTCTGGTATTACGGCCTGCGCGGATTGTCGCTGCTGGCGCTGCCGTTCACCGATTTCTCGTTCTATGGCCTGTCGCTGTTCGCCCTCTTCTATGGCCTCGACTGGATCGCGACGGTACCGCCGACGGTGCGGCTGACCGCCTCGCGGTTCGGACCCGAACGGGCTGGTCTGGTATTCGGCTGGATCTTCGCCGGCCACCAGCTCGGCGCGGCCACCGCGGCTTTCGGCGCAGGCCTGTCGCGGACCGTGCTCCTGAGCTATCTGCCGGCGTTCTTCGCCGCCGGCGCGCTGTGCATCGTGGCCGCATTGATCGTACTGGCGATCACCCGCGACAAGAAGGTCGTCGCCGCCTGATGGCGGCGCGACGGGCGCATACTTCAACATCAGGACTGGACTCAACATGCGCCGTATCGTCGTGACGGGAATGGGAGCGGTGTCGCCGCTCGGCTGCGGCGTCGAGACCAACTGGTCGCGCCTGTTGGCGGGACAATCCGGCATTCGCCTGCTGCCGGACGCCATGACCGCGGATATTGCCGCCAAGGTCGGCGGCCAGGTGCCTGATATATCAGACGATTCCGAGGGCGGCTTCGATCCCGACAAGGCCGCGCCGCGCAAGGACCAGCGCAAGATGGATCGCTTCATCCTGTTCGCGCTGATGGCGGCGGATGAAGCCATCGCGCAGTCTGGCTGGAAGCCCGAGGACACGCATGCCCGGCAACGCACCGCGACCGTGATCGCATCCGGCATCGGCGGCTTTCCGGCGATCGCGGATGCCGTGCGCACCACCGATACCAAGGGCATTCGCCGGCTGTCGCCGTTCACGGTGCCGTCGTTTCTGGTCAATCTCGCCGCCGGACACGTTTCCATCCGTTACGGCTTTGAAGGCGCGATTGGCGCACCGGTCACCGCCTGCGCTGCCGGCGTACAGGCGATCGGCGATGCCGCGCGGCTCATTCGCTCCGGCGAAGCCGATGTCGCCATCGCCGGCGGTGCGGAAGCCTGCATCGACCGCGTCAGCCTCGGCGGTTTTGCTGCGGCCCGCGCGCTGTCCACGAGCTTCATAGAAAACCCGGAGCGCGCCTCGCGGCCGTTCGATCGCGACCGCGATGGTTTTGTGATGGGCGAAGGCGCCGGCGTCGTGGTGATCGAGGAACTCGAGCATGCACTGGCGCGCGGTGCCAAGCCGATTGCCGAATTGATCGGCTACGGCACGACGTCCGATGCGTTCCACATGACCGCCGGACGCGAGGACGGCGACGGCGCCAAGCGCGCGATGGAAATTGCGCTGGCGCAGGCCGGCATTTCCGCTCGGGACGTCCAGCATCTCAACGCCCACGCCACGTCAACGCCGGTCGGCGATCACGGCGAACTGGAGGCGATCAAGACCATTTTTGGTACCAAGGGCGGTGTCGCCATTAGCTCAACCAAATCCGCCACCGGCCATCTGCTCGGCGCTGCCGGCGGGCTGGAAGCGATTTTTTCGATCCTCGCGCTGCGCGACCAGATCGCGCCGGCGACGCTCAATCTCGACAACCCCGATCCTTCCGCCGAAGGACTCGACCTGATCCGCGGCAAGGCGCTGGCGATGAAGATCGACCACGTGCTGTCAAACGGCTTTGGCTTCGGCGGCGTCAATGCCAGTGTGGTGTTGCGGAAGATGTGACCTTCCCTACGGCCGCATCGCCAGACGCGATGGTCCCGCGGTCCGCAGCGGTTCTGCAAGTCGCGCGAATTCGCAGAGCAGCGAGCGCGTCTTCATCGGGTTGATCACTTCCTCGACCCAGAATTTCTCGGCCGAGCGAAATGGCGATCGCAGCTTATTGAGGCGGTCCTCGATCTCCTGTTGCTTTGCCTTGGGGTCGTCTGCAGCATCGATGTCGGCGCGATAGGCCGCCTCGATGCCGCCTTCCAGCGGCAGCGAGCCCCAGTAGGCTGACGGCCACGCATAGCGCATCGAGAACCGATTCGCCGGCTGATGCACCACACCCGCGACACCGAAGGCATTGCGGATGATGATCGTGCACCACGGCACCGTGGTCTGGTTGACCGCCGCCATGGCGCGAACGCCATGGCGGATGGTCGCCGCCTTCTCGGCTTCGAGGCCGATCATGAAGCCCGGGCAATCCATCAGATAGACCACCGGCAGATGGAAGGTCTCGGCGAGATCGACGAAGCGCACCACCTTCTGGCAGGCGTCCGCGGTCCACGAGCCGCCATAGTGAAACGGATCGCTGGCCAAAATGAGCACGGCGCGACCCTCCAGCCGGGCAAAGCCGGTGATGATCGGGCGGCCAAAATTCGCGGCCATCTCGAAGAACGAGCCCTTGTCGACGACGGCGTCGATGATCGGGCGCATCTTGTAGACCTGACGGCGATTGCGCGGCACCGCTTTCAGCAGCGATTCTTCGGCGCGCTCGGGATCGTCGTTGCACTCAATGGTTGGCGGCAGGCCGTAGACCGATGACGGCAGATACGACAGGAATCGCCGCGCGCAGGCGAAGGCTTCCTCTTCGGTCTCGACGGCGTGATCGACGCCGCCGGCGCGGGTCTGGATGTCGGAGCCGCCGAGTTCTTTCTTTTCCAACTTCTGGCCGAGCCGCGCCACCACCGGCGGACCCGCAACGAACATCGCCGAATTCTTCGTCATCACCGAATAATGACTTGCTGCGAGGCGCGCCGCGCCGAGCCCCGCGACCGAGCCGAGGCCGAGGCCGACCACCGGCACATGCGCCATGTTGGCGATCGTGTACCAGTACCAGCGCGTGCCGCCGACGCCGCCCGGCAGATTGGCCGCGCCCTTGGTCTCGATGGTCTTCACCGAACCGCCGCCACCGGAGCCTTCGATCACCCGGATGATCGGCAAGCGAAAGTCGTGCGCCATCTCCTCCGCCATCATCGGCTTGGCGGAGATCGACGCATCGGCCGAGCCGCCGCGCACCGTAAAATCGTCGCCGACCACGACGACCGGACGGCCCTCGATCTTGCCGCGGCCGAACACGCAGTTCGCCGGTGTCAGATGTGTCAGCTCACCTTCGGCGCTGTATTCGCCGACGCCGGAGACCGCTCCGACTTCGTGAAAGCTCTTGGCGTCGATCAGCTTGTCGATACGCTCACGAACCGTGAGCCGGCCTTGGTCATGCTGCCGCTTGACCTTGTCAGCGCCGCCCATCTCCCGCGCGAATGCTTCGCGCCGGGCGAGGTCGTCGAGTTCCGGCTTCCAGTTCATTCAGATCCTCCGTGGGCATTTTCTTTTGGATTGTTGGCGCCGGCGGCGCATCGGAAACAGGCGCGCTGGTAAGCCCGCTTTCGGCGTTCTGTACCATCAGGCTGATGGTATCGCTGAGCTTCAGCAGGATCGGCGCCACCTCATCATGCAGGCGCCGCTCGTCATACATCGCCGACAACAGCCCAATGGTGACGACCACGAAGGTCTGGTATTGCGGCGACCAGATCGGCGTCGCGATGCCGGTGATGTGCGGGCTCCACATGCCGCCCGCGGTGACATAGCCGTGCTCGCGCAGCGACTGGCGGTTGCGCTCGATCTTGCTGCGCAGAATTTTGGAATCCTCCAGCATTTCGCGCGACATCTCGGTGATCAGCGCATTGCCGACGTCTTCATCCAGCGCTGTGGTGTAAGCATGCCCGGCCGCGGTGCGTCCCATCGCGATCCGGCTGCCCGTCGTCGAATGCAGGCCGAGCGCGTGATCGGCGCGAGCATATTCCAGATAGACCATGTGGAAGCGATCGGGGATCGTGAAACCGATGGTGCCGGGGATCTGGTCGGCGACTTCCTGCAGCCGCAGCCGGATCAAGTTGCGCACCTGCAGTCCGCGCATCATCGAGGTGCTCATCGCCACCGCGCTCGGCCCAATGCGATACTTCTGATCGCCGGGCAGATAGGCCAGTTGGCCCATGCGGGTCAGCGTATGCGTCAGCCGCGACACCGTGGAGCGCGGCAGACCGCAGCGGTTGGAGATTTCGAGATTGCCGAGCCGGGCTTCGTGGCCTTCGAAGCAGCGCAGGATATCGAAGGCGCGCGATACCACCTGGATCACGTCGCCATCGCCTGCCAGATCGCTGGCGAGCATACCTTGTTTGCTAAGCCGTTCCGAGCGTCGTCCCATGATGCGTTCCCCAAAAGGACGACGCATCTCCCGGGATCGAGCCCTTGGCTCCCCCGATGCGCGCCGCCATCCCATTCCGTTTTGCGGAATTATATTCCACTTGCGGCCTACGCTACCTCAGGCAATCTGCCGCCACAACACCCAGCTGCTCGTTTCCTCTCATCCTTACGCAGTGTTCGATCGCCACAACGCCACACCTTTGGCGAGCAGTCGTTGGCGCGATCGCGGAGAATGCCATGTCAGACATCAGGGTCATCAGCGAAGTCGCCGGCCGCATCTGCGCGTTGCCGCTTGAGGCGGGCGCGGCCGTCAGCGAAGGCGATGAAGTCGCATTCGTCGAAGCCATGAAGATGGAAATTCCCGTCGCCGCTCCCGCTACCGGAACGATCAAATCGATTCTGGTTGCGCTCGACGATGTGGTTGCCGAAGGACAGTTGCTCGCGATCGTCGAGACCTGAGCGCAACCACAACTGCTTCATCAACTCGCTCCGACGTTCTGTCTGAGACAACGCGGGTCCAATCGTCTAAGGAGATTTCGAGACGTTGCCATCGCCCGTGGGCGATGACATGATCATCAGAAGAAAAACGCAATTCGCATAAGCGGATGCATTTCGGGAGGGAAACATGCTTCATCGCATCATCGCGCTGGCGTCCGCTGCCGTGCTTGGCACAGCAACTGCTTCTTTGGCACAGGACATCAAGCTGCCGCCGACCATGGCGATGACGGCCTACGACACCGGGACGGCCGGTTTCAACATCGCCGTCGCCGTCGGCAAGATGTTCAAGGACAAATATTCGACCGACGTTCGCGTGCTGCCCGCCGGCAACGACGTCGCCCGCCTTGCGCCGTTGCGCGCCGGCCGCGCGGTCGCTTCCGCGATGGGGTCCGGTTCGTACTTCGCACAGGAAGGCGTGTTCGAATTCGGCGCCAAGGAATGGGGCCCGCAGCCGCTGCAGGTACTGCTCGGATCGATCGACTGCAACGGCGCCTCAGTCGGCGTCGCCCGCGATACCGGCATCACGCAATTGAAAGAGCTGCGCGGCAAGCGGCTCGGCTTCGTGGTCGGCTCGCCCGCGCTCAACCAGAATGCGCTGGCCATCGTCGCCTTTGCCGGCCTCACCCAGAAGGACGTCAAGGTCGTCGAATTCGCCAGCTACGGCGCGATGTGGAAGGGCATCATCAACAACGATGCCGATGCCGGCTTCGCCACCACCATCACTGGCCCCGCCCGTGAGCTGGAAAACTCGCCGCGCGGCATCATCTGGCCGCCATTGCCGCATGCCGACAAGGAGGGCTGGACGCGGGTGCAGAAGGTCGGCGCGTTCTTCACGCCGCTGGTTTCGACCTGCGGCGCCGGTATCACGCCGGAGAAACCGATCGAGCTCGGCACCTATCCCTACCCGATCTTCGTGACCTACGCATCACAGGCGCCAGAGGCGATCTATTCGATCGTCAAGGCGATGATCGTCAATTACGACGCCTACAAGGACGGCGCACCGGGCGCCGGCGGCCTCGCCGCCAAGCGGCAGACCATGAAGTGGGTGGTGCCGTTCCATCCCGGCACGGTGAAGGCGCTGAAGGAAGCCGGCAACTGGACCGACGAGGATCAGGCCCACAATGATGCCCTGTTCAAGCGCCAGGCGGTGCTCGCCGCGGCGTGGTCCACCTATTCCAAGGGCACGCCGCCGTCCGGCGACAAGGAATTCCTGGAGGGCTGGATGACCGCGCGCGGCGCGGCGCTTGCCAAGGCCAGCATGCCGAACGGCTTCGAATAACACCACGCAGCCGCTGCACGCGGACATTCAGACAACACCGGGACACCCTATGACATCGACTTCATCCACCCCGGGCTCGCTGTCCGCCTCAAAGGCCGATCCGAACAAACGGATCGAATTCGAGGATCCGCATGCCGGCCTCGGCAACATGCAGGAAGCCGAGGTCACCCGCGTCCGCGTGTTGCGCGGCGGCTGGCGCTGGGCGCTGGTGACGGCCACCGCCGCCACCATCCTGCTCTGCATCAACCAGCAGTTCTCGCTGCGCTTCTTCCTCGACTACACCCAGCTCAACACCGAATACTTCTATCTCCTCATCGCGCTGATGCTGCCGTTCACCTTCCTGATCTTTCCGAATTCGGAGAAATCGCCGCTCGACCGCATCCCCTGGTACGACCTCGTGCTGTTCGTCGCGACGTTTGGCGCGGCGATCTGGCTGATGCTCAATATTCGCAAGGCCGCGCTGTCGGGCTGGGAGTCCGACGGCGCACCGAACAACGTGATCGCCGCCGGCCTGGTGATGTGGTTCGTGCTGATGGAGGCGCTGCGCCGCACCGGCGGCTGGAGCCTGCTGCTCAGCGTGTTTCCGTTCACCGTCTATCCCATGTTCGCGGAATCCAGCTGGCTCGGGCCGTTCCGCGGCTCGCAGCTGACGCTGGAGCAGACCACGGCCTATCATGTGCTGTCCGGCGAAAGCCTGCTCGGCATTCCGATCCAGGCTTTTGCCGACACGGTGATCGGCTTTCTGGTGTTCGGCACCGCGCTGATGATGACCGGCGCCGGGAAATTCTTCATCAACATCGCCTTCGCCCTGTGCGGCACCTTCCGCGGCGGCGCCGCAAAAGTCTGCATCTTCGCCTCGGGCCTGCTCGGCATGATGTCGGGCTCGATCATCTCCAACGTGCTGACCGCCGGCACCATGACCATCCCCGTGATGAAGAAGAGCGGCTTTCGCGCCTCCTACGCCGCGGCGATCGAGGCCTGCGCCTCGACCGGCGCGGTACTGGCGCCGCCGGTGATGGGTGCTACCGCCTTCGTCATCGCCCAGTTCCTCAACGTCAGCTACGCCGATGTCGCGCTCGCCGCCATCATCCCCGCGGTGCTGTATTATGTCGGCCTGTTCATGCAGGTGGATTCCTATGCGGCGCGGCACGGGCTCGAAGGAATTCCGCGCTCCGAACTGCCGAAGATCATGGATACGATCAAGGACGGCTGGTACTACATCTTCGTCATCGCGCTGCTGATCGTGATGCTGCTGTACTTCAAGCGCGAGAGCCACGCGCCGTTCTATGCCACCGCGCTGCTGCTGGTGCTGAACCAGCTGTTCTCCAAGGAGACCCGCTGGACGTTGTCGACGATCTCGAAATTCCTCGAGGTCAACGGCCGCACCTTCGTCGAACTGATCGGCATTCTCGCCGGCTGCGGCCTGCTGATCGGCGCGTTCTCGATGACCGGCGTGGTCTCCAGCCTGGCCAACGACCTGCTGCGCATCGCCGGCGACAACGCCTTCCTGCTGCTCGGCATGTGTGCCTTCACCAGCCTGATCCTCGGCCTCGGGCTGACCACCACCGCCTGCTACATCTTCCTCGCCATCCTCGTGGCGCCGGCGCTGGAGAAGCTCGGCCTCAACCGGATGGCCGTGCACATGTTCATCTTCTACTGGGGCATGCTGTCGTCGATTACGCCACCGGTGGCGATCGCCTCGTTTGCCGCGGCCGGGATAGCCGGGTCGCCGGCGATGAAGACTGGCTGGGAGTCGATGTGGGTCGGCAGCATCATCTACTTCATCCCGTTCTTCTTCGTGATGAATCCCGCATTGGTGCTGCAGGGCGACAATCCCTATCTCGAAGCCATCGGCCTGATGGGCCTCGCCGGCATCGGCACGCTGTTCATCTGCGGCGGCATTCAGGGCTATCAGGCCTTCGTTGGCGACCTCCGCAAGGCCGGCGCGCTGGAATGGCCGCTGCGCGTGCTGCTGATCATCGGTGGCTTCGTGATCGCGACGCCGGGCGGCGGCATCAACCCGTTGTCGCAATGGCAGATCACCAGCCTCGGTGTCGCAATCCTGGCGCCGACGATATTGGTCGCACTGTTGCTGATGAAGCGCAGCACGGCACGGCTGGCGATGTCGTAGCCCCTTTCTTCACCCTCCCCTGGAGGGGCAGGGGAATCGCACGTCCGATGGGCCAAGCTATTGCGCTGGAAGGAAAATTTGATTCTGAGAGTGTCTCCTGATTCGAGAGGAGCCTGTTTTGGACCGCTTTGCAGAATGCTTTTTGCCGTTGGCCGATCCTCGGAAGAATCAAGCTCAGCACGATCTGACCGAGATGCTGTTCATCGCGCTGCTGGCCACGCTGTGCGGTGCCACGACGTGTTGCGACATCGCGCTGTTTGGGCGGTCGAAAGAAGCGCTGTTGCGCACAATTCTGGTGCTGGAGCACGGGATACCGAGTCACGACACCTTCAGCCGTGTCTTTCGCATCCTCGATCCGGACAGCTTCGAGAAGGTCTTTCGGCGCTTTACCAAGGCGTTCGCGACGGCGACCAAAATCAAGGGAGTGGTAGCTCTCGATGGCAAGGCGCTGAGGAGAGCCTACGAATGTGGCCAAAGTCACATGCCGCCAGTGATGGTGACGGCGTGGAGCTCCATGACCCGCATGGCGCTCGCCAATGTGCTGGCGCCTGGAAACAACGAAGCGGCCGGCGCTTTGCATCTCGTCGAGCTTCTTCAGCTGAAGGGCTGCGTCGTCACGGCGGATGCGCTGCACTGTCATCGCGGGATGGCCAAAGCCATCGTGGGGCGCGGCGGAGACTACGTCTTGGCGGTAAAGAACAACCAGCCGGGCTTGCTGCGCGATGCCAAGGCCGCGATCTCTGCGGCAGAGCGCAAGAAGGCCAAACAAGCCACCACCAAGGACGCCGATCACGGGCGCAAAGAAACCCGAACCGCGATCGTTACTTCCGTCAAGGACATGGCCGAAAAGCACAACTTTCCAGGTCTCAAGGCCGTCGCTCGGATCACCAGCAAACGTGGAAGCGACAAGACCGTCCAGCGCTACTTCCTTCTGACCCAGCGCTACACGCCCGCAGAACTGCTGCGCATCGTTCGCGAACATTGGGGCATCGAAAACGTCTTGCACTGGACGCTCGACGTCGTTCTCGACGAGGATCAGACGCGAAGCCGAAAAGACCATGCTCCCGCCAACCTCGCCGTTCTGCGGCGACTTGCCCTCAATATTGCTCGTGCTCATCCCGATACAAAGACCTCCTTGCGAGGCAAGCTCAAACGCGCTGCCTGGGACGACATTTTCCTCGTCGATATGCTCTTGAACATGCGATAGCCCTGCCTGGAGGGGGAGGGATGCGCGGACTATAATCCACTTAGGATTGTTGTCAATCGATAGTGTGAATTTTTTCTTCTACGCCCACGCCTGTCATTCCCCGGCGCGCCAATTGGCGCGCCTGAGGGCGCGAGCAGCGCCAGCTGCGAGCGAGCCCGGAATCCATATTCTCGATGGTAGTGGTTATGGATTCCGGGCCCGCGCCTTGGTCGGCTATCGCCGACCAAGGCGCGTCCCGGAATGACGAAGGAGAGAGTGTCGTGGTGTGAATCCCGGATGGCACAGTGCTCCATCCAGACTACGAGCCCTACTCGCCCTGAAACACCACGGCATCGACCACCACGCAGCCCTTGCCGGTGCTGTCGAGCATCACCGGGTTGAGGTCGATGCTCATCACTTTTGCCGAGGCGTCGCGCATCAGCTCGCCGATCTTCACCACGGCATCGCAGAGCGCGTCGATATCCATCGGCGGCTCACCGCGGACACCTTCGAACAACGGCGCGATGCGGAGTTTGTTCAGCGCTTCCTTCGCGTCGTCCTTCGAGAACGGCGGCAGCAGCAGCGTGGTATCCTTGAACACCTCGACATATTTGCCGCCGTCGCCGACCGCGACCACCGGGCCGAACACGGGATCGCGGTGCGCGCCGATCATGATCTCGCGGCGGCCGCCAGCCATCGCCGCGATGATCACGCCGTCAAACCGCGAACCATGCTTGCGAATGATGTCTTCCATCACGGCGTAGACCTCGCCGGCCTCCTCGCGCGACTTGATGTTGAGCTTGACCAGACCGAGTTCCGACTTGTGCGCGATATCGGCCGAGCAGCCCTTCACCACCACCGGGCCGCCGATCGCCTCGAATGCGGCGACCGCTTCGGCGCGCGAGCGGCACAGGCGATACGGCACCACGGGAATGCCGCGCGCCGCGAGCAACGAGAGGCTGTCCGCCTCGTTGAGCATCACCGTTGCGCCCTCCGTCGACAGCAGCGCATCGGATTTTCCGCGCGTCGAACGTCGCTCGATGGTGCGCGCCATCAATTCGCGATGCGCCAGGAACTGGTGCAGCGCCGTGACGGCTTCGACTTCGGTGGGAAATACCGAAATGCCCTGCGACTGGAATTCAATGGCGACGCTGGGCTGCGTGGCGGCCACCACCAGCGGCTTGCCGGTCTGCGCGCCGAACGCCGCGGAATCCCGCGCGAAGGCCGAGACATCGTAACCGGGACCGGCGACCGGCACGCCGATCACGAAGGCGTCCGCAGCAGGATCTTCCGCGATCACCGGCAGGATGTCGCCGAACAGCCGGCTATTCGACAAAAGCGCCGCGGTGAGATCGATCGGATTGGTTGTGGTGGCAAAGCTCGGCAGAATGCCCTTCAGCTTCTTGTCGGTGGCATCGGCCAGCCTGGCCATCGGCATGCCCACGGTGGTCGCGGCATCCGCCGTCATCACACAGACCGCGCCGGAATTGCTGATCGCGACGAGGCGCCGGCCCTTCGGCTTCCAGCCCTTGAGATAGAGTTCGGTGGCTTCGACGAGGCCGCGCATGTCCGGCGCGCGCCAGATGCCGTGATGCTCGAAGAACGCATCGACGACGCGATCCTCATTGGCGAGTGCGCCGGTGTGCGACTGCGCGGCCTGGCGGCCGGCTTCGGAGCGGCCGGACTTCAGCGCGATGATCGGCAGGTCGCGGTCGAGCGCCACCGCGGCAAGTTCTTCGAGATACTTCTTTTCGGGGATGCTCTCGAGATACAGCAGCATCAGCTTGACTTCGGGATCCTCGGCAACCGCGATAGCCAGTTCACCGACGGTGATATCGGCGTCGTTGCCGGTGGCGTGGCTGTGGCGCACGCCGATGCCGCGCGGATTGAGGAAGCCGACCGGCACGGTGGACAACGCGCCGCTCTGGCTCAGCATCGCCACATGGCCCGCGACGCGGTCGAACTCCATGAACATGGTGGAGAAGCTGGCGATGGCGCCGGTGCCGAAATTGGCCAACCCTTGCGAATTCGGCCCGACGATGCGCATGCCGGCCTTGTGCGCGACCTCGACCATGCGGCGCTCCTTGGCCTTGCCGGCGATGGCATCGACCTCGCCGAAGCCCGACGCCATCACCACCGCGATCTTGACGCCGCGCGCCGCACACTCCTCCACCGCGCCAATCGCATTGTCGCCGGCCACCGCGACAATCACCATTTCCGGCGCTTCCGGCAGATCGGCCAGGCTCGGATAGCACTTGTGGCCCTGCACTTCCGTGCGCGACGGATTGATCGGGTAGATCTTTCCCCTGAAGCCGAACTTCTTGAGGTAGTGCACCGGGCGGCCGCCGACCTTGTTGGGGTTCTCGGAGGCGCCGATGATGGCAACGGATTTCGGATCGAGGGCGGCGCGGAGACGGCTCATGCGGTAGTCCTTTCGAAATAGGGAACGAGGCGGCCGGTGAAGCGCTTGAATTGCGCGGTCACCTTGTCGCCGATGACGAGATCGTTGGCGCCGTGGGCCATCATGCGAAAGCCCTCGGCGGTGTCGATGAGAACGATGTTGTAGGGCACGTGTTCGCGCGCTTCCGGCGTCGCCGCGCGGAGCACGAGGGAGGTCGCGTACACGGTGCCCTGCCCGCTGGCGACCTTGTCCACCGGGTCCGGCGCACCGCAGGCCGCGCAAAACGTCCGGCGGAAATATTGCAGTGAATGGCAGGCGGCACAGACCTGATAGCTGACCGCTTCCACGCCGGTGGTCCAGTCAGCGACTGGCTTGATCGCGCTCATCGCACCCGCTCCAGGAACATGCTGACATGGGACGACAGCACGCCGCCATCGCCATGCAGCAGCGCGATCGAGGCATCGCGGACCTGGCGGTTGCCGGCCCGGCCCGTCATCTGCAGATGCGTTTCCACCAGATGCGCCATGGCACCACCGACGCCGCAATGGCCGTAGCTGAGCAGCCCGCCATGGGTGTTGAGCGGCATCGCACCGTCGCGGCCGAAATGACCGGCACGGACGCGAGCCGCCGCTTCGCCGCGCCTGGCGAGGCCGAGGTCCTCCAGCAGCATCGCCAGCGTGATGGTGAAGCTGTCGTAGACGGCGGCGTAACGCACGTCGGAGATTTTCACGCCAGACTCTGCCTTGGCGCGGGCGATCGATATTTCGGCGCCGAACTCGCTGAGCTTTGGCGCGGCGGTGACATGCTGATGGGTATGCGCCTGTGCGCAGCCGAGCACGCGCACGCCGATCTCGCCGGTGCGCTCGCGGCTGACCACGAAGGCCGCGCCGCCATCGGACACCGGACAGCAGTCGAGAAGTTTTAGCGGCATCGCTACCGGCTTCGAGGCCATCACGTCGGCGACGGAGATGGCGTCGTGAAACTGCGCGCCGGGATGGGTCAGCGCATGTGCGCGCATCAGCACCGCGAATTCCGCGAGGTCTTGCTGCGTCACGCCGTATTCATGCATGTAGCGGGTGGCGACGAGGCCGTAATAAGCGGGAATGGTCGGGCCGAGCGGCACCTCGTAGGTGGGATGGCCGACCTGCGCCAACGCCTGAATCGAGGCATCACGGCTCTGCCCGGTCAGACGGTTCTCGCCACCGACCACCAGCACATGTTTGGCGAGGCCAGCTTCCACCACCGTATGCGCAAGCATCGCCATCGCCATGCCCGTCGCGCCGCCGACCTGGATCGCGTGTGCATAGGCCGGCTTGATGCCAAAGTGTTCGGCGAACACTGTGGCCAGCATGATGTGCGGCATGGTGGTGGAATAGCCGCACAGAAAGCCGTCGATATCGCCGCGCTTCAGCCCGGCATCGGCCAGCGCTAGTTCCGCAGCCGTGCTCATCAGGTCCAGCGTGGACAAGCCCTCATGCCTGCCGAATGCGGTGAGACCGACGCCGGTGATGAAGCTCATGCTAGTACATCATCCAAGTTCGTCATTCCGGGACGCGCCAGTCGTCGGCGTAGCCGACGGGTGGCACGGGCCCGGAATCCATACTCCCTGTCGTGGTTATGGATTCCGGGTTCGCTCGCAGCTGTCGCTGCTCCCGCCCCGGAATGACAGATGAGAGGCTGCGTCATCCCAATGATCCGCATCAATACGACTTCGGCAGGCCGAGGACTTTTTCGGCGATGAAGGAGAGAATGAGCTGCGGGCTGATCGGCGCGATGCGCGGGATCAGGGACTCCCGCAAGTAGCGCTCGACATGATATTCCTTGGCGTAGCCGAAGCCGCCATGGGTCATGACCGCCTGCTCGCAGGCCTGGAAGCCGGCTTCGCCTGCGAGATATTTCGCGGCATTGGCCGCCGGCCCGCAGGGCAGGCCTTGATCATACTGCCAGCCGGCCGACAGCACCATCAACCACGCCGCTTCCAGCTCCATCCAGTTCTTGGCGAGCGGGTGCTGGATCGCCTGGTTCTTGCCGATCGGGCGATTGAACACGATGCGGTTTTTCGCGTAGGCGCTGGCGCGCGCCAGAGCGAGCTTGCCGAGGCCAACCGCCTCGGCGGCGATCAGGATGCGCTCCGGATTCATGCCGTGCAGGATATATTCGAAGCCGCGGCCTTCCTCGCCGATGCGGTCCTCGACCGGGATCTCGAAATTCTCGATGAAGAGTTCGTTGGAGTCGACGGCCTTGCGGCCCATCTTCTCGATCTCATGCACGACGATGCGGCTGCGATCGAAATCCGTATAGAACAGGCTGAGGCCGTGGGTCGGGTTCTTCACCTCCTCCAGCGGCGTGGTGCGCGCCAGCAGCAGGATTTTTTCAGCGACCTGGGCGGTGGAAATCCAGACCTTCTGGCCGTTGACCACATACTTGTTGCCGTCGCGCACGGCGCGGGTCTTCAACTGCGTGGTGTTGAGGCCGGTGTTGGGTTCAGTGACGGCGAAGCAGGCCTTCTCCTTCCCCGACACGATCGGCGGCAGCATCCGCTGGCACTGCTCTTCATTGCCGAACACCACCACCGGATTGAGCCCGAACACATTCATATGCACGGCGGAGGCGCCGGACATGCCGGCGCCGGATTCCGAGATCGTCCGCATCATGATCGCGGCGTCGGTGATGCCCAGCCCGGAGCCGCCATAGGCTTCGGGAATGCAGATGCCGAGCCAACCGGCATCGGCCATCGCCTTGTGGAAATCCGACGGGAAGCCGCCTTCCTTGTCCTTCTTCAGCCAGTAGGCATCATCGAAGCGCGCGCAGATCTTTTCGATCGCGTCGCGTATGGACTCTTGATTGGCGTCGAGGGCGAAATCCATGGCGTCAGACCTGCGCTGAGTTGGGACCGGGCGTCTTGATGACGCCGTCGCGCAGCAAGGCTGCGACTTCGTCGATGCTGAAACCGGCTTCCTGCAAAATCTCGGCGCTCTGCTGGCCCAGTTGCGGCGCGAGGCGCGGCGTCTCTGCCGGCGTCTCGGACCAGGTGGCGGAGACCTTCATGTTGCGGATCGGGCCTTCGGTGGGGTGCTCGACCACCGGAAAGAAATTGGCCGCGACCAGATGCGGGTCCTCGAGCATGCTTTCGAGATCGTGCATCCGCATCGCCGGCACGTCGGCATCGTCGAGCAGCTTGGTCCATTCGGCGGTGCTGCGGGTCTGGAAGATGCGCGACAGCTCGGCATAGACGATGTCGATATTCACGGCGCGCTGCGCGAAGCTGGTGTATCTGATATCAGCGAGCAGATCGTCACGGCCGACCGCGCGCAGGAAGCTGAGCCACTGCTTGTCGTTATAGACCATGGCGCAGATGTAGCCGTCGGAGGTCTGGTACGGCCGCCGGTCCGGCGACAGGTGCCGGGCGTAGCCGCCTCTGTCGAGCGGCGGCTCGTAGGTCAGGCCGCCGAGATGATCTCCCATGACAAAGCCGGCCATGGTCTCGAACATCGGGATATCGACGCGCTGGCCCTGCCCGGTGCGATCGCGATGCACCAGGCTGGCGAGGATCGCGCCCACCGCGGTGAGGCCGACGACGCGGTCGACCACGGCATTGGGCACGTAGCGCGGCGTGCCGTCACCGGTACGGGCCGACAGCGCCGGCAGGCCGGTGGCGCCCTGGATCAGGTCGTCATAAGCGGGTTTCGCGGCATAGGGGCCGTCCTGGCCGAAGCCGAACACGCCGGCATAGACCAGCCGTGGATTGATCTTGGCGACCACCTCATAGCCGAGATTGAGCCGCGCCATCGCCTGCGGGCGGACGTTGTAGACCAGCACGTCGGCACTGGCGATCAACCGCAGCAGCGCGGCGCGGCCGGCGTCCTGCTTGAGGTCGAGGCAGATGCTGCGTTTGCTGCGATTGGCATTGAGGAACACCGGGCCCATGCCGGCGTGGCGCATCGGGCCAATATGGCGGGTAATATCGCCGTCGGGGGATTCGACCTTGATGACATCGGCACCATAATCGCCGAGCGTCTGGGTGGCATATGGCCCCATCAGCACCGACGTCATGTCGATGATCCTGATCCCGTCAAGTGGTCCCATGCGGCCGTTCGCTCCCAAGCGCTCTCGCGGCGCTGTTTGCGCCGTCATTGCGGTTCCGTAGTAACGGCATGGCATCCGCAAGATCAAGGCCCGCCGGCGCGGGGCTGCATGCGTGTGGGGTGATGCTCGCGGAGGTGGTATTCGTCCGGCTCGTGCCCCGGTTAGGTGACCTACTTCGCCATCATCGCCCGCAGTTCCGTCTTCAGCACCTTGCCGTAATTGTTCTTCGGCAGGGCCTCGAGATAGACGTAGCGCTTCGGGCGCTTGAAGCGGGCGATGGCGTTGAGGCAGTGCGCATCCAGCGCCTCGTCGTCAGCGGCAGCGCCCTCTTCCAGCACCACGCAAGCGACGACGATCTCGCCCCAGTCGGGATCGGGCACGCCGATGGCGGAGACTTCGCGCACCGAAGCGTGGGTCAGCAGCGCCTCCTCGACCTCGCGCGGATAGATATTGGTGCCGCCGGAGATGATGACGTCCTTGGAGCGATCCGACAGCGTCAGAAAACCATCTTCATCGAGCCGGCCGACGTCGCCGGTGCGCAGCCAGCCGTCCTTCAATGTCTCTGCGTTGGCGGTCGGATTATTCCAGTAGCCGAGCATCACCGCCGGGCCCTTGGCCTCGACCTCACCGGTTTCGCCTGGCGGCAGCGGTTTTCCTTCGGCATCGGTGATGCGCACCGACATCACGCTCTGCGCCGGGCCGACCGAGGCCAGCCGTTCGAGATAGCGCGGATGCTGCGTGTCGGCGTGAAACTTACGCGGCAGCGAGGTGATCGTCATCGGCGATTCACCCTGGCCGTAGATCTGCACGAAGCGCTGGCCCATGGTGGCGATGGCATCGCGGATGTCGGCCAGATACATCGGCCCGCCACCATAGACGATGGTGCGAATGCCCTCGCCGGCCTCGCCGCGCCTTTTTGCGGCATCGACCAGCCGCCGCACCATGGTGGGTGCCGCAAACATCGCTACATGATCGAGTTGCTTGCCGAGCGTCAGCACCTCGTCGGGATCGAAGCCGCCGCTTTCGGGCACAACATGCCGCGCGCCCATCCGGACGTGGATGAAATTGTACAGACCGGCGCCATGCGAGATCGGCGCGGCGTAGAGGACCGCATCCTTCGAGGTGACGGGATCGACGTCGGCGAGATAGCACAGCGACATCGCCACCAGATTGCCGTGGCTGAGCATCACGCCCTTCGGCCGACCTGTGGTGCCTGACGTGTAGAACAGCCAGGCGAGATCATTGTCGTCGCGCGGCAGCGGTGACGATGCACCGCCGTCGTCGTTCTGCAGCGCGCGGTAGCCATCGCTGTCGACCGAGAGCATCTGCATCGACGCCGGCAGGTCCTCGATGACTGCGGCCAGCGCAGTGCGGCTGTCATTATCGACAAATGTCAGCGTGGCGCCGGCATTGTCGCAAATCCAGGCCGCCTCGCGGCCGTGCAGCTTGGCGTTGATCGGAATGACCGCGGCGCCGATCCACCACACCGCATACATGCATTCGAGGTACTGTGGACAGTTCGACATGAAGAGGCCGACGCGATCGCCCGGCGCAATGCCGTAATCGCGTACGAGACCTGCCCCGATCGCAGCAGCGCGACGCGCGAAGGTTTGATAATCGGCCTCGACGTTGACGCCGCTGAGCAGCGCCGGCGCTTGCGGATGCAGCCGCGCCGATGCCGCCAGCCATTGTGCGACGTTCATTGCAGGCGCTCGTTTACTTCGCGGGCTCCAGCACCGAGACGTAGTTCGCCACCGCCGCGCCGCCCATGTTGAAGATGCCGGCGAGTTTGGCGTCCTTGATCTGCATGCCTTCCGGCGCCTGACCGAGCAGCTGCATGGCGCTCAGCACATGCATGGAGACGCCGGTGGCGCCGATCGGATGGCCCTTGGCTTTCAGGCCGCCGGACGGATTGATCGGCAGCTTGCCGGACTTCTGCGTCCAGCCTTCCTTGATGGCGCGGGCGCCCTGCCCCCGCGGCGTCAGGCCCATCGCCTCATATTCGATCAGTTCGGCGACGGTGAAACAGTCATGGGTTTCGACGAACGACAAATCGCCGAGTTCGACGCCGGCGCTCTGCAGCGCGCGCTGCCAGGCCACGGTGCAACCTTCGAACAGCAGGATGTCGCGCTTCGACATCGGCAGGAAGTCCTGCGCATGCGCTGTCGCCTTGATGGTTACCGCCTTGCCCATCGACTTCGCGGTCTCGGAATCCGTCAACACCAGAGCCGCGGCGCCATCGGACACCAGCGAGCAATCGGTACGCTTCAGGGGACCGGCGACGAAGGGGTTTTTCTCGCCCTCGGCACGGCAGAACTCATAACCAAAATCCTTGCGCATCTGCGCATAGGGATTCGACACACCGTTGTGATGGTTCTTGGCGGCGATCATCGCCAGCGCGTCGGACTGGTCGCCGTATTTCTGAAAGTATTTTTGCGCGATGATACCGAACACCCCGGCAAAGCCCGCGGGCGTCTCGCCATCTTCCGGCAAATACGAGGCGCGCAGCAGGTTCTTGCCGATCTCCGGGCCGGGCGTGCGCGTCATCTGTTCGACGCCGACCACCAGCACGATCTTGGCGGTGCCGGCGGCGATGGATTTGACGCCCTGATGCACGGCGGCGGAGCCGGTGGCGCAGGCGTTCTCGACGCGGGTCGCCGGCTTGAAGCGCAGTGCGGGATCGGCCTGCAACACCAGCGAGGCCGTAAAGTCCTGCGGCGAGAAGCCGGCATTGAAATGCCCGAGCACGATTTCATCGACATCGGCGGCGCTGATGCCGGCATCGGCCAGCGCGTCGGTGGCGACGCGGACCACCAGACTCTCGACGGTCTCGGTGTCGAACTTGCCGAAAGGCGTATGCGCCCATCCAACGATGCTGGCGGTCATGGTCGTTCTCCCTGAATGGACGAATGTTGAGCTCAATATAGGCGCAGGTGGCGCCGGATTGCACCCCGGTTCCAGGGCTGAAACCCTGCCATTTTTCTGCCGCAACGCTTGCGGCAAACCCAAGGCAGAGCGTCGCCGCGGGACGTCAGAGCGACTCGCTGCCTCAGGCGACGAATTTGCCGCCGAGTTCATCCTCGATGTGAATGCGGATGATGTCGTCGAAGGTCTTTTCGGCCGTGGTGAAGCCGAGCTTCAGCGCGCGGTCGGTGGCGAAGTCGCGCGGCCAGCCTGACACGATGCCGGTGATGACCGGATCGGTCTGCCTGACGATGCGAGCCACAACGCCCTTGCCGGCGACGCGACCGAGGGCGGCGATCTGTTCGCCGACGGTAACCGACATTCCGGGCATGCTGAGGTTGCGCCGAGCGCCCATGGCCTGGAGGTCCATCGTGCCGGCGTGAATGAGGAAGCCGACCGCGGAGCGTGGCGAGGCGTGCCAGTGGCGGACGTCCTCGGATACCGGGAGGATCGCCTCGTGGCCGGCAAGGGGTTCGCGGATGATGTTGGAGAAGAAGCCGGACGCTGCCTTGTTCGGCGCGCCCGGGCGGACGCAGATGGTGGGCAGGCGGATGCTGATGCCGTCGAGCAGGCCCTTGCGGGTGTAGTCGGCGATCAGCAATTCGCAGATCGACTTTTGCGTGCCGTAAGAGGTCAGCGGGGTGTGGAAGAACTCATCGCCGATCTTGTCGGGGAACGGCGCGCCGAACACGGCGATCGACGAAGTGAAGACCAGACGTGGCTTGTAGCCACCGCCGATGGCGCGGATCGCGTCGATCAGGTAGCGGGAGCCGTCGAGATTGATACGGTAACCCTTGTCGAATTCGGCCTCGGCCTCGCCGGAGACGATGGCGGCGAGATGGAAGATCACGTCGGGCTTGCTGGCGACCAAAGGCGCGGCGGTGCCGGGATCGGCAAAGTCACTCGTGACAATGTCGATGGGAATCGAGGCGACGGGCTTGGCCGGCGCCACGACATCCTGCAGCGTCATTTTCGTGATGTCGTGTTTGCCAAGGCGGCCGTCGCGCAACAGTTTTTCGGTAAGCTTGCGGCCGACCATGCCGGCGGCGCCGAGAACGAGAATATGCAAAGATCAGTTCCTTTTCTTTTTCTTCGGTCATTCCGGGACACGCCTCTTGGCGTGGGCCCGGAATCCATATCACTGCAGGGATTATGGATTCCGGGCTCGCTCGCAGCTGACGCTGCTCGCGCCCCGGAATGACAGTGTCGTTATTCCTTCACCGCCCCGGTCATCGCCGACACATAGTGCTCGACGAAGAACGCATACAGGATCACCAGCGGCAGCGAACCCACCAGCGCGCCGGCCATCAGCGAGCCCCATTTGTAGATGTCGCCATCGACGAATTCGTTGACGATGGCCACCGGCACGGTCTTGTTCTGGGTCGATTGCAGGAAGGTCAGCGCATAGATGAACTCGTTCCAGCACAGCGTGAAGGAGAAGATGAAGGCCGAGATCAGTCCGGGCACCGCCAGCGGCACGATGATCTTGACCAGGATCTGCCAGCGCGAGGCGCCGTCGATCAGGGCGCATTCCTCGAGCTCGAAGGGGATCGTCTTGAAGTACCCCATCAACAGCCAGGTCGAGAACGGGATCAGCAGCGTCGGATAGATCAGGATCAGCGACAGCGGCGAGTCGAACAGACCATAGGCCTGGATCACGGTAGCCAGCGGAATGAACAGGATCGACGGCGGCACCAGATAGGCCATGAAGATGGTCGCACCGACCACCTCCGCGCCGCGGAAACGCAGCCGCACGATCGCATAGGCCGCGAGCACGGAGGCTACGATCGACAACGTCGTCGCGGCGGCGGCGACATACATCGTATTCCACAGCCAGCGCGGATAGTTGGTCTCGAACAGCAGTTTGCTGATGTGCTTGAAGGTCGGCTTGATCACCCAGAACGGGTTGAACCTCTCCATGTCGATCAGCTGCTCGTCCGGCTTGATGGACGTCAGCGCCATCCAGTAGAACGGGAACAGCAGGATCACGACGATAATGAACAGCGGAATATACAGCGTGACGATGCGGCGCGGCAGCGACTCCAGATAGGTCATGCCCTCGCTGTGGTCGTCCTGCTCGACCGTCGCCGCGACGGCGATCCGATGGTCTGCGGTGTGATCAGTCATTGTCAGTGCCTTGCTGCCATTTACGGCGTTGCATGCCGAACCAGGAGATCGCGATCGCCGCCATCAGGAACGGAATCATCGCGGTGGCAATGGCTGCGCCCTCGCCGAGCCGGCCGGAAAGAATGCCGCGCTGGTAGCTCAGCGTCGCCATCAGATGGGTGGCGTTGACCGGGCCGCCGCGGGTCAGCGCCCAGATCAGCTGGAAGTCGGTGAAGGTGAACAGCACCGAGAAGGTCATCACGACCGCGATGATCGGCGTCAGCAAGGGATAGGTGATGAAGCGAAAACGCTGCCAGCTGGTGGCGCCGTCAAGGGTGGCTGCCTCATAGAGCGACGGCGACACCGTCTGCAATCCCGCCAGCAGCGTGATGGCGACGAACGGCACGCCGCGCCAGATATTGGCGAAGATCACGCTGCCGCGCGCCCAGTTGCTGTCGCCGAGGAAGTTGATGTTGTGGTCGATCAGCCCCATCTTGATCAGCGACCACGAGATGATCGAGAACTGCGAATCGTAGATCCACCAGAACGCGATCGCCGACAGCACGGTGGGCACGATGAAGGGGACCAGCACCGCGGCGCGGATCAGCGCCTTGAACGGCATGTGCCGGTTCAGCAGCAGCGCCAGATAAAGCCCCACGGCGAATTTGATGGCGCTGGCGACGATCGTATAGAGCAGCGTGTTGAACACCGACAGCCAGAAGATCGAGTCGTCCTTCAGCCACTCGTAATTTTCCAGACCGACAAAGACGCCGCCACGGCCGATGCGGTCGTCGGTAAAACTCATCCAGACGCCAAGGAACAGCGGATAAGCGAGAAACAGGATCAGGAATGCCGCCGCCGGCAGCATGAACCACAGCGCCAGCCAGTTGCGGTTGGTGCGCAGCCTGTCCCACGCCGACGATGCACTGACGTGCTTCGTGGGTGTCGGCATCGATGCCTGGATGGTCGTCATTCAGTCACAACTCCGGTTACCGAGTTCACGTGAGCAAGTTCGTCATTGCGAGGAGCCCTTGCGACGAAGCAATCCAGCTTCACGTGGTCTCTGGATTGCTTCGCTCGGAGCAAAGTTGGCAATGCCAACTTTGTTCCGAGCTCGCAATGACGGTGTTGCAGCGCCAGTGAGGACACATGCCCGCACCGGCGCTGGTCTCACGCGCGGAAGATCCGCTTGGCCGCGCGTTCGGCGGAAGACATCGCCGTCTTCACGTCTTCTCGCCCGGTACAGTAGTTCGCGTACATGTCGACCAGCACAAAGTCGGCGATGGCCGCTGCCGCGTTCTCGCTCATCTGGGCGTCGCCCGCCGGAGTCGAGGCGCTTTGCGCGACGCTGCGGTACGGCGTGGTCTTCGGATCCGCGGTCCAGACCGGGTTCTTGTCGTAGTCGAGCAGGAAGTGCGAGAGATAGCCCTGCGCCGCCTCGATCCACGGGTTGTACTGGTCGGGCTCGAGCAGGAACGCGGTGAAGGCTTTGCAGGCCTGCGGATACTTGGTGAAGTTGAAGATCAGGATCGGGAAGCCGAGATGCAGTTCCCGGGTCTTGCCATCGAGGCCGGGCGGCAGATGCGCGTGATTCATATCCTCGGCGATCGCCGGGGCTTCCTTCTTCGCGGTGACATAGATCGAGATGCCGTTGGTCGTCAGATGCAACTGTCCGGCGAGGAATGCCTTGTTGTTGGATGAGTCGTTCCAGGATGCGGTGCCCGGAATGAAAGTGTCATACATCGCCTTGACGTACTCCAGCGACTTGGCGGTTTCCGGCGAGTTGATGATGACCTTGCTGTCCTTGTCGATCAGCCTGCCGCCATGGGCCCACAGCGCCCAGTGCACCCAGCCATTGGCGTCACCCGAGGCATGCCCAAGCGCCATGCCGCCGGGCGTGCCGTTCTTGTTCATGCCCTTGAAGAGATCCAGCAAACCGCCAAGATCCTTCGGAAACTCCTTGTGGCCGGCTTTTTCGGCGGCGGCGATGCGGTAGTTCACGAGACCGCCGGTGGCGGCGACGGGAATGCCGATCCACTTGTCGCCGAGCTTGCCATACTGCTGGCCGGACGTGGCCCAGCCGCCGCACTTCTTGCCGAGATAGTCGGCGACGTCGGTGACATCAGCGCATTTGCTCGGGAACAGGAACGGCAGCGAATACAGACCCCAGACCATGTCGAGGCCCTGCCCGGTATTGGCGGCCACCGAGGCCTTGGGCTGGAGGTCGTCATAAGATTCGTTGGAGACGTTGATGGTGCAGCCGGTAGCCTTCTGGAAGGCATCGACGATCTTCATGAAGGCGACGTCTTCGGCTTCGACAAAGCGCTTCCAGCGCAGCATGTTGATCTTGGCGCCCGGCTCCGGCTTCCAGGGCGAAGCCTGTGCCCAGGCCTTGGCGTAGCCGAGCAGTTGGTCCGCGGACATGGTCGCCGCGGCAGCGAGCGTGATTCCGCCGCCCTTGAGTAGAGATCGGCGATCCGGTGTGAATCCAGTCATCTTTCATCTTCTCCCTGTTTTATTGGTTCGTTGATCGACCAATCTTTTGAAATCGTTTTCTCTAAATACGTTTACCGGTATCCTTGTCGAACAGATGCGCAACGCTGGCGCGCGGCCGCAGATGGATCTTGTCGCCGGGCTCGACCTGGCGGCGGTCCCGGAAGATCGCGATGATGTCCTGGGTGCCGATGCGCGCCACGATCTGGGTTTCCGAACCGGTCGGTTCCACCACCACGATCTCGGCCTCGATGCCGTCATCGGCGAATTCCAGATGCTCCGGACGGATGCCGTAGATCACCGCCTGGCCGTTCGACGCCACCGGCGCCGCCGCCACCGGCAACCGCGCACCATTGGCGGTCTCGACCCAGGGTTGGCCACCATTCACCTTCAGCGTGCCCTCGAGGAAATTCATCGCGGGCGAGCCGATGAAGCCGGCGACGAACTTGTTGTCGGGGTGATCGTAGAGTTCGAGCGGCGAGCCCATCTGCTCAACGATGCCGTCCTGCATCACCACGATCTTGTCGGCCATGGTCATGGCCTCGATCTGGTCGTGGGTGACATAGACCGTGGTGGTCTTGAGCCGCTGGTGCAGTTCCTTGATCTCGGCGCGCATCGCGACGCGCAGTTTGGCGTCGAGATTGGACAGCGGCTCGTCGAACAGGAACACCTGCGGGTCACGCACGATGGCGCGGCCCATGGCGACGCGCTGGCGCTGGCCGCCGGAGAGTTGGCGGGGGAAGCGGTCGAGCAGACGGCGAAGGTCGAGAATATCCGCGGCGCGGTTGACCTTGGTGTCGATCTCGCTCTTCTCGGCGCCGCGCAGCTTGAGCGAAAAGCCCATGTTCTGTGCCACCGTCATGTGCGGATAGAGGGCGTAGTTCTGGAACACCATGGCGATGTCGCGCTCTTTCGGCTGGACATCGTTGACCACGCGGTCGCCAATCGAAATGGTGCCGGAGGTAATTTTTTCCAGTCCGGCCAGCATCCGCAGCAGCGTGGATTTTCCGCAGCCCGACGGGCCGACCAGCACCACAAAGGCGCCATCCTCGATGGGAACCGAGACGCCATGGAGAACTTCGAAACCGCCGAAAGACTTACGCACGTCGTGAATCTGCACAGACGCCATTCAATTCCCCTCCCAAAAATCCGACGTCCTCCGGCTTTTGCCGCAGCGCCCTTGTTTGACCGACGTCATAGCAGAATTTTTTTGGCTTGTCGTTGGATCATAGTCGTAGAGACAGCCGGTCACACAACGTTGCGAAGCGGCCGTTGACATGCAACCATTCGCCGCCAATAGAAGATTATGACGCACCAAAACAACAAGTGTGCGCTGCGGGAGAAACGATGAACAAGCCGATCACCGGGATCACCAGACGCAAGCTTCGTTCCAGCGAGTGGTTCAACGATCCGCACAATCCGGCCATGACCGCACTCTATCTTGAGCGCTACCTGAATTACGGCCTGACCCGCCACGAATTGCAATCCGGCAAGCCGATCATCGGCATTGCGCAGACCGGCAACGACCTGTCGCCATGCAATCGCCATCACCTTGAACTGGCGAAGCGCGTCCGCGAAGGAATCACCGCCGCCGGCGGGCTGGCGATGGAATTTCCGGTGCATCCGATCCAGGAGACCGGCAAGCGCCCGACCGCGGCGCTGGACCGCAACCTCGCTTATCTCGGCCTCGTCGAGGTGCTGTTCGGGTATCCGCTAGACGGCGTGGTGCTGACCACCGGCTGCGACAAGACCACCCCGGCCTGCCTGATGGCGGCGGCAACGGTGAATCTGCCGGCCATCGTGCTGTCCGGCGGGCCGATGCTGAACGGCTGGCATGACGGCGAACGCACCGGCTCCGGCACGGTGGTGTGGAAATCCCGCGAGCGGCTTGCCGCCGGCGAGATCGACTACGAGGAGTTCATGACCCTCGTGGCGTCGTCGGCGCCGTCGGTTGGCCATTGCAACACCATGGGCACGGCCTCGACGATGAATTCACTGGCCGAGGCGCTCGGCATGTCCCTGCCCGGCTGCGCCGCGATCCCCGCGCCGTACCGCGAGCGCGGCCAGATTGCCTACGAAACGGGCACTCGCATCGTCGAGATGGTGTGGGAAGACCTGAAACCCTCGGACATCCTGACGCGCAAGGCGTTCGAGAACTGCATCGTGGTCAATTCGGCGATCGGCGGCTCGACCAATGCGCCGATCCATATCAACGCGCTGGCGCGCCACATCGGCGTCGAGCTCGATATCGACGACTGGCAGAGTGTGGGTCATTCGATTCCGCTGCTGGTCAACATGCAGCCGGCCGGCTTCTATCTCGGCGAGGAATATCATCGCGCCGGCGGCGTGCCGTCGGTGGTGCGCGAGTTGATGCAGCACCAACGCATCCACGAAGATGCCCTGACGGTCAACGGCCGGACCATGGGCGAGAACTGCGCCAATGCGCCGAAGCCCGATGCCGACGTGATCTGGACCTATGACAAGCCGCTGGTGGCCGACGCCGGTTTCCTGGTGCTGCGCGGCAACCTGTTCGATTCCGCGATCATGAAGACCAGCGTGATCTCGAAGGAGTTTCGCGATCGCTATCTGATCAATCCGAAAGACCCCAACGCCTTCGAAGGCCGCGCCATCGTGTTCGAGGGGCCGGAGGATTACCACGACCGCATCGACGACGAGTCATTGAATATCGACGAGCACTGCATCCTGTTCGTGCGCGGCACCGGGCCGATCGGCTATCCCGGCGGCGCCGAAGTGGTGAACATGCAGCCGCCGGCGGCGCTGATCAAGCGCGGCATCCACTCGCTGCCCTGCATCGGCGATGGCCGGCAGTCCGGCACCTCGGGCTCGCCGTCGATCCTGAATGCCACGCCGGAAGCCGCCGCCGATGGCGGGCTGGCGATTTTGAAGACCGGCGATCAGGTCCGCATCGACCTCAACAAGGGCAGCGCGAATATCCTGATCTCCGACGAGGAGTTGAAGAAGCGTCGCGCCGAGCTGAAAGCGGCCGGCGGCTTCAAGTATCCGGCGCACCAGACGCCGTGGCAGGAGCTGTATCGCTCGACCGTCGGCCAACAGGCTACCGGCGCCTGCCTTGAGCTTGCGACTCGTTACCACGATATCGCCGGCCGCGTCGGCACCGCGCGACATAACCATTAGCCGTCATTCCGGGGCACGAGCAGCTCAAGCTGCGAGCGAGCCCGGAATCCATAACCACGACAGGGAGTTTGGATTCCCTGTAGATATATTCCAAAGGAATATATCTACAGGCCTGCGCCCAAGTGGGTGCATCCTCAGACACGCCAATTGGCGCGTCGGGGAATGACAAAACCAAAGTTTCGACAAGAACAGGAATAGGAGAAGACCATGGGAGATCGCCTGAAAGGCAAGCGCGCCTTCGTGACCGCGGGCGCGGTCGGCATCGGCCGCGCTTGCGCGCTGGCTTTTGCGCGCGAGGGGGCAACAGTATTCGCCACCGATATCGACGAGAACAAGGTCTCGCTGCTGGGCAAGGACGGCGTCTCGGAAACGGCGAAACTCGACGTTCGCGACAGCGCCGCGGTCGCAGCCATGGCCAAGCGCGTCGGCAAGGTCGATATCCTGCTCAATGCGGCCGGCTTCGTGCATCACGGCACCGTGCTGGAATGCTCCGACGACGAATGGGATTTTTCCTTCGACATCAACGTCAAGTCGATGCACCGCACGATCCGTGCCTTCCTGCCGGGCATGCTGGAGAGCGGCCATGGCAGCATCGTCAACATCGCCTCGGCCGCCGGCGTGTTCAAGGCGGCGCCGAACCGCTACGTCTACGGCGCGACGAAAGCCGCGGTTGCGGCGCTGACGCGCGCGGTGGCGACCGACTTCATCACCAAGGGCATCCGCTGCAACTGCATCTGCCCCGGCACCATCGAGACGCCCTCGATGCTGGATCGCGCCGCCGCGGCGGGGCCGCAGGGCCGCGAGATGTTCGTCTCCAGGCAGCCGATGGGACGGCTCGGCACCGCCGACGAGATCGCTTCGCTGGCGGTCTATCTCGCCAGCGACGAGAGTTCCTTCACCACCGGCGTCGCCCACATCATCGACGGCGGCTGGACGCTGTAGTGGCTGTTTTGTGGCTGTCATTCCGGGGCGCGAGCAGCGGCAACTGCGAGCGAGCCCGGAATCCATAACCACAGCCGGAAGTATGGATTCCGGGCCCTCGCAAAGAGGCGCGTCCCGGAATGACAAATGTGAGATTGTTCTGAAACAGATTTAGACAAGAGGTCACCATGAACAAGATCGATCTGAACGGCCGTTGCGCCGTGGTTACCGGCGGCGCGCAGGGGTTTGGCCGCGCCATCACGGAACGCTTCGTGGCATCCGGCGCGAAGGTCGCGATCTGGGATCATGACATCGCCTTTGCCGAAAGGACCGCAAAAGAGATCGGGCCGCAAGTGACAGCGTTCAAGGTCGATGTTTCCGATCTCGCCGCAGTCGAGAGCGCGCGCGACGCGACGCTGAAGGCGCTCGGCAAGATCGACATCCTGGTCAACAATGCCGGGATTGCCGGCGTCAACAAGCCGGTGTGGGAAACCGACCTGGAGGAATGGCGCAAGGTGCTGCGCATCAATCTCGACGGCCCGTTCATCTGCTGCAAGGCGATCGTGCCGACGATGGTGAAACAGAACTACGGTCGCATCGTCAATATTGCGTCCATCGCCGGTAAGGAAGGCAATCCGAACGCGGCGCACTACTCCGCATCCAAGGCCGGTTTGATCGCGCTGACGAAGTCGCTCGGCAAGGAACTGGCGGGCTACGAGATCGCGGTCAATGCGATCACGCCGGCGGCGGCGAAGACCGCGATCTTCGACCAGATGACGCAGCAGCATATCGACTTCATGCTGTCGAAGATTCCGAAGGGACGTTTCGTGCTGGTGGAAGAACTGGCGGCGATGGCCGCGTGGCTGGCATCGGAGGACTGCGCGTTTTCGACCGGCGCGGTGTTCGATATTTCCGGCGGACGCGCGACGTATTGATTTCACGCCAACGCGGGCAAGCGCACGGCGCCGCCCGGTACTCCGCTGGATCCTCCGCGAAAGCGGAGGATCCAGTAATCGGCGGCCTTCGTGTTTAGCTTGGACGCCAGCGCATACTGGGTCACCCGGTCAATCCGGGTGACGACAGCCGAGAATGTGATGCGAAATACCGCCGCTGCGCGGCCTTAGCCCTTGCCCTTGACGCGAAAGATCACCGGCAGCGTGAAGCTCAGGCCCTCATCCGCGATCAGCGGCGGCGGTTGCGGCAGGGGATCGGAGCGGCGAACCATGGCCAGTGCGGCTTCGTCGAACGCCGTATCGCCGGAGCTCTTGACGACGCTCACTGACAATACGTGGCCGACGCGGTCGATCTCGAAGTTGACGGTGATCTCGGCGGTCTTCTGGTTACGCTCGGCGGGATAGCGCTTGTGCTTGTCGAGATGCGCGACCAGTTCCTTTTGCCAGGTCACCTTGACGCGGCGCGCGCTGTCGCCGGAACCCTGCGCCGGCGCCACCGAGCGTGGTCCTTCCACGGCGGCTTCCGAGCTCGGCATCGCGGTGGCCTCGGCGGCGACGGATTCCGTCGAAGCCGACTGCTGAACCGCCTGCTTCTCCGGCTCTTCTTCCTTCGGCTTCTTCGAATCGTTGGTGGTCACCACGCGATCGGGATCTTCGCTTTCCTGCGGGATCGCCTTCGGCAGATCGGATTCCTTGACCTCGGCCTTCTGCTCGGCAACTGCCGGTGACGCGGTGGAGGCCTCGGTGTCCGGCCCCGGCGGCAGATCGGTAGCCTCGAGCTTCGGCGACATCATCTCCAGCCCGACCTCGATGGCCGGCGCGCCGAGCGAGTCGTCCGCGTCCTCGGTTTCCATCTGTACGACCGCGAGCGCGATACCGCCGACATGCAGAAGCACGGCGCAAAGCGCCGCGATCATCCACAGCCGTCGTGACGGCTTTTTTGCATCGAGGTCGGACATCAAACGCCTGGCTTCGTTCAGGGCTTCGGTTTATCGGCCGGCGGCACCGCGCTGGCGTCCGGGACGCCTTCCAGCGTCACCAGCTTGAGTTTGGTGTAGCCCCCGGCGCGCAGCATTTCCAGCACGTCCATCATGTCGCCATAGGGCACCGCACGATCGGCGCGCAAAAAGATCGCGCGCTCCTTGTTGCTGTCGGGCATCGCATCGAGCGAGCGCACCAGATCGACGCGCTTGACCATGTTCTCGCCGATCGCCACCGCGAGATCGGACTTGATGCTGACATAGGTCGGCTTGTCCGGCTTCTTCTGCGGCGTCGCCGTCGAGGTCGGCAGGTCGATCGGCAGATCGACGGTCGACAGCGGCGCTGCCACCATGAAGATGATCAGCAAGACCAGAATGACGTCGATGAACGGCGTGACGTTGATTTCGTGGGATTCCGCGAAATCATCGTCGTCGTCGGAGCCTTCGGATAGCGAGACGCCCATGTCCTACTCCGCCGCGCGCGAATGCGAGCTGCCATGGGTGCGGTCGAGATCGCGCGACAGCAGCCGTCCGGCGGCGCCCGAGGCGCGGCTGACCTGTTCGAGGTAGCCCTTCGTCACCCGCGCGAAGTGATTGTAGATGATGACTGCCGGAATCGCCGCGACGAGGCCGATCGCGGTCGCCAGCAAGGCTTCCGCAATACCCGGTGCGACGACGGCAAGGTTCGTGGTCTGCGATTTCGAAATACCGATAAAACTGTTCATGATGCCCCAGACGGTGCCGAACAGGCCGACGAAGGGCGACGTCGCGCCGATGGTGGCGAGCGCGCCCATGCCGATGCGGACCCGGCGGGCCTCGGCGCGTACGATCTCCGCGAAGCTCGACGCCGCGCGTTCCTTGATGCCGCTGTCGCTGGAAATGCCGGCCGACATCCGCCCTTCCCGCATGGCTGCGGCGAGCAGCGACGACAGCACCGTATCCTTGGCACCGAGCGCAAGCTGCGCTTCGGACAGCGAGCGGGAATCCGCGATGCGCTTCAACGCGCCCTTGAGGCGGCGTTGCGCCATCGACAATTCGAGCGTCTTGGCGATACCCACCGTCCAGGTCACCAGCGACGCAAAGGCCAGACCGATCATCACGGCCTGAACGATGAGGTCGGCGTTCTTGAACATCGACCAAGGCGACAACTCATGCAGCGTATTGGCGACCACCGCCTTTGCGGATTTCGCGGTCTCGGCCGGCGCCGAAGCCGCATCGATGGAAGAAGGCGCCTTAGGCGCCTGTGCCTGGGCGAGCGGCGGGGTCGGCGCGACGGGCGTCTGCATCGCCGGCGTCTGAACCACCGGCGCCTGCGTCACGAGCGGAGCCGAGGGAGCCGCAGGCGCAGACTTCTGCTGCGCCAACAGCGGCGATCCGAGTGCAAGTACCGACAGCGCGACAACCAACTTAAGAGTCATTCTAAACAAGGGTTATACCTCGGCCCAGTAGCGGATGAGATTGTGATAGATGCCGGTCAATTTGACCGTTTCAGGGTCATCTCGCCCGAGGCGTTCAACAAGGCTCTGAATCGCGCAGTCGAGATCGAAGATCATGCTGCGCGCATGGGCATCCCGTATCATGCTCTGCAGCCAGAAAAAAGACGCCACGCGCATGCCGCGCGTGACGGGGGTCACCAGATGCAGGCTTGAGGCCGGATACAAGACCAGATCCCCGGCCGGCAGTTTCACTTCGTGAGAGCCGTAATTGTCCTCGACGACGAGTTCGCCGCCGTCATATTCCTCTGGCTCCGACAGGAACAACGTCACCGACAGATCGGTGCGGATACGCATACCAGTCAGGTGGTCACCGCGTACCGCATTGTCAACATGGACGCCGAAATGGTGCCCGTCCGACGCCGCGTAGCGATTGAACAGCGGCGGAAAGATCTGCAGCGGAATCGCCGCCGAGATGAAGCGCGGATTGGCGGTCAGCGCCGAGACAACGCGGTTGCCGAGTTTGCGCGCGACCTCGCTATCGAGCGGTAACTGCTCGTTCTTCTTCACTAGCGCCGACTGCGCGCCGGCGGTGGAGCGGCCGTCTTCCCAGTCGGCGGCATCCATGATGCGGCGGAAATCCGCCACATCGCTTTTGCTCAGGACGTCGGGTACGCAGATCAGCATTGAATACTCCCAACGCAGGCTTCAAGAAATTCGCCGCTTCCGGGATTGGTCCTGAAGCGGCGCATTTCATCTCATGCGAAAACAGCAAACGGAAGAAGACTCGAGTCCAACCTCCCGCCTTCCCGACGATTTAGAATTTGGCGCTCGCCACCAGCGAGAACGACCGGCCCGGCGCGACGAACACGAATGGCGCCGCGCTTTGATAGAAGGCGTCATAATAGAGCTTGTTGGTCAGGTTGTTGGCAAAGAACTTGACCGTCAGGTTCTTCGTCACTTTGGCTTCGACGAAGGCATCGAAGCGCCAGTAGTCCGGCAGCACCGTTCCCTGGTTCGCGATCAGCAGCGTTCCGCCGTAGATCTTGGAGCGGTAGGTTGCCTGACCGCCGATTTCCCAGACGTCGGTGAGCTGATATTTCGTCAGCACGTTGAAGGACTGGTTGGCAATATTAGCAAGGCCCAGGCCGATATTGCTGGCAACAACCGAATTGTTCACCCGGTTTGTCATCAAAACAAGACCGCCGAACACACTCCATTTGTCGGTGATCTTGCCGGCGACGCCGAGGTCGATGCCCTGAATCTGATATCCCGCACCGGCGACGATCGTGCCGGCGTTCGGCAAGCCGTTGGGAACGGCTTCGCGCGCATTGCTGACGGTGGTCTGGAACAGCGCGCCCGTCACCAGCAGGTGGCGGTCGAACAATTCCCACTTGGTGCCGACTTCCGCCGCCTTGCTCTGCTGCGGGGCGAAGATCTGGTTGATCGTTGCCGTCGGATTGAGGCCGCCATAGTTCGCGGAGGTACCGTCGACTTCGGCGCCGACGGGATTGGACGACGTCGCATAGGCGGCATAGACGCTGGCAAACGGCACCGGCTTGACGACGATGCCGACGTTCCAGTTGGTCATGCCACTGTTGCTCGACACCACCGTTCCGGGCGTCGCCGCCTTGTGGGCGCTCACGTTGTAATCGTCGTAGCGGATGCCGCCGTTGAGGATAATGACATCTCTCCAGTTGGCGGTCTCGATCACGTAACCACTGTTGGTATCGACCGGAATGGTGGTCGCGTTGCCCGTCAGCTTGGGATTGAAGTTGGGGAATGGGGTCAGGTTCGGCGGATTGAAGATCGAAGCGTTCAGCACGGCGCCTGTCCCGCTGAAAGCACCGGGGCCGACGGCTTCCGAGCTAAGGCCGGTATACGAGTCGATGCTGGTGCGCTCGCGCGAAATTTCAACGCCGAACACCGCGGTATGCTTGATCGGGCCGGTGTCGAACTTGTAGGTGAAGTCGGACTGGTTCGCCAACACGTCGGTCGATTGATAGCGGCTCTGCGGATTGCCCTGATAGGTCAGGGTGACAAGGTTCGGGGCTTCCGGAATCGTGCCGATGTAGTTCAGCACCGACTTTTGCGCCCGGAACTTGTTGTTGAAGGTCAGATCGTCGGTGATGTGGAATTCGCCGTTCAGCGTACCGATGTCCTGCTTGGTGCGCTGGAAGTCGCGATTGACGAAACCGTAATAAGTGCCGCGGGGTACGCCGAGTTCGGTGAACGGCGCCTTGGCGGCGGAATTATACGGCACGCCGAAATCGGGCAACTGGTTGAGATCGGTGTGAATGTAGTTCGCGGTGATCTTCACCGAGTCGCTCGGCGTCCACTTGCCGGCGAGCAAGCCGCCCCAGCGATCGTCCGTGACGTAGTCGCGGCCCGCAACCTCGGCCTTCTGGAACATGCCATCGGCCCGGATCGACAGCGTCGGGCTGATGACCTGGTTGAAGTCGAGATTGATGCGTTTGGTCTGGTCGGTGCCGAGCGTCGCCTCTGCATTGTAGAAATTGCGATCGCCCGCCTGCTTAGTAACGATATTGATCGCGCCGCCGGTGGTGCCGCGTCCCGCGAAGGACGAAGCCGGACCGCGCAGGATTTCGACCTGTTCGGTGAAGAAGTTCTCGCGGATGCTGACGGCGGGATCGCGGACGCCGTCGATGAAGATGTCGTTGCGGGCGTCAAAGCCGCGGATGAAGAAACGGTCGCCAAAGGCGTTACCGCCCTCCCCGGTGCCAAGCGTCACGCCGGCGGTGGTGCGCGCCACCTCTTTCAGGCTGGTGGCGTTCTTGTCTTCGAGCAATTCCTTCGACAGCACCGTCACCGTCTTGGGCGTGTTCAGCAGCGGCTCGCTGAACTTGTTGCCGGACAGGCGATCGACCTTATAGGGCGCAGCTGCGTCGGCGTAGGGATTGCGATCCGGCGCACCGAGAGCGCCGGCATTGGGAAACGGCACCGGTGCGATCTGCGCCGGCTGGGTCCGGCGCGCCGCGCGGCGAAGCGCGGTGCGTGCGCGGGTCTGGTCCGGCGTCGGCTTCGACGCGGCCGGACGTGGCCGGGCGACCGGGGCATCGATCGTGACCGGCGGGAGGTTGGATTGCTGCGCTTCCGCGCCGCTAAAGGAAGCAACCGCGATGAGGCCGGCGACGGCCGAGACCTTGCGGCCGGAGGGGCTATTTTCATCGGTCGAAAGGGTTGTCGCCCCCGAACGCAACGATCGAGGTGTCTTGGCCGTGTTCATCTACTCGCCCCGCAAAAATGTGACGCAGTGACGCGGTCGCTGCGATAATTTGTCTCGGGGGCGGAGTATCGAGTAGGAAATTAGCGGTCAATGCGTTCTGGCAAAAATGCGGCACGGATACGTTTGAATACATCCAGATCATAATCATTCTAAACTGAATGCTGAAATTGCTGCTTAATGACGGTTATGCGGAAGCTTTTTCAAACCATTCTAAACGGGTTCGAAATGTTCTCCCGAACCATTATCGCCTCAATCAACGCTCGGCGGCTTCATCAGCGAGAACATTTCATCGACGGTCTGCAGCGCGGTCTGCCTGACGCGATCGGTGTTCTCCATCCCCGCGATATTGATTCCGCGCACCACCGCTTTGATCTCGTCGCGATAGTCGGAGAGAAATCGCAGCGGATCGGGTGACTCATTGGCAACGCGCGCGATCAGTCCGGTGATCAAAATCTGGCAGGCGATCATTCGTCCGTTCAACTCGTCCATCATCGACTCCGGTTTTGATTTGGGTTGCCACGCGACGATGCGGGCGTCGCCGGTGCTATGACCGAGGTGCGCCGGAGTTACAATCGGAGATGCGACCAATGCGACGCAGCCTCATCCTTCGAAGACCTCGACGTGGGTGATCATGGCAGCGCCGCTCGGATGCATCCGCACCAAAGCGGCAGCGCCCGCTGTCGCCGCACTCCTGCTTTGAACAGCTCCGCCAAGCGCGGTTTCCGATCAGGTTTCAGCCCCATTGCGAGCCCGGCGGAACATCGTACAGGCCTGCCAAACATGAAGATTTGGCAATGTGCGGCTGTTTCAATCAATAGTGTGTTTACAGCATTACACTGTCTATTTAACTGCAATGGAGCTTTCCGAATCCAAGGCTCGGACTGAGGCTCGGATTGCACGCGCCTTCACTGTGAGTGACGGTTCGTTGAACCCGCTGATCGGAATTCAAATGGCCACTCCCAAACGCTCCCGCTGGATTGTCCCGGTCATCGCAGCGCTGGTCCTGATGGGAGGATATACGGCCTGGCGCCAATATGGCGGCGCCGGCAAGGCCGACCAGGCCAGCGCCGAACAAAAGGCGCGCACTGGCACTCCGGCCATCCCGGTCAAGATCGCCTCCGTCGAAAAGACCGACTTCCCGATCTACCTCAACGGTCTGGGTACGGTTCAGGGTTTCAATACCGTGGTAGTGCGAACCCGGGTGGACGGCCAGATCGACAAGATCGCCTTCAAGGAAGGCCAGTTGGTCAAGGAAGGCGACCTGCTCGCGCACATCGACCCCCGCCCGTTCCAGGCGGCGCTCGACCAGGCCAAGGCCAAGAAGGCCCAGGACGAAGCCAACCTCGCCAACGCCAATCTCGATTTGCAGCGCTTCACCAAGCTCGGCGAGTTCGCGACGCGGCAGCAGACCGACACCCAGCGCTCCACCGTGCTGCAGGTGACCGCCCAGATCGCCGCCGACGACGCCGCCATCTCCAACGCCCAGACCCAGCTCGATTACACCACCATCAAGGCGCCGATCCCCGGCGTCGTCGGCTTGCGCCAGGTCGATCAGGGCAACATCGTCAATGCCTCGACCCAGACCGGCATCGTCACCATCGCGCAGATCGAGCCGATCGCGGTCATCTTCACCGCGCCGGAACAGCATCTGGTGGACATCAACGAAGCGCTGGCCAAGCAGCCGCTGAAGGTGATCGCGCTGACCACCGACGGCAAACGCACACTGTCGGAAGGAACGCTGTCAGTCGTCAACAACACGGTCGATACCACCAGCGGCACCATTCGTCTCAAGGCGGTGTTCGACAACAAGGACCACATGCTTTGGCCGGGCCTGTCGGTCTCGACGCGACTGCTCGTAACGACGATGAAAGACGCGGTGGTGGTCCCCGACGATGCGGTCCAGCACGGCACCGACGGGCTTTATGCCTTCACGGTCGGGCAGGACAACAAGGCTCAGATGCAAAAGATCAAGGTCGGCCGCTCGATCGATGGCCGTACCGTGGTCGAGGACGGGCTTAGCGCCGGACAGCGCGTCATCGTCGCCGGACAATACAAGGTGCAGCCGGGATCGGTGGTGGCGAACTCGATCGCCACGTCCGACGCGTCACCTGCAAAGGCGCAATGAGATGAAGGACAGCATCTCGTCGCCGTTCATCCGCTACCCGATCGCCACCTCGCTGCTGATGGCGGGGATTTTGTTCGTCGGTCTCGTCGCCTATCCCCAGCTGCCGGTGGCACCGCTGCCGCAGGTCGATTTCCCCACCATTCAGGTCGCCGCCACCCTGCCCGGCGCCAGCCCGGAGACGATGGCGTCGTCGGTGGCGCAGCCGCTGGAGCGGCAGCTGGCGCAGATCCCCGGCGTCGCGCAGATGACCTCGACGAGTTCGCTCGGCACCGCCGCAGTGACGATCCAGTTCGACCTCAACCGTGCCATCGACGGTGCCGCCAACGACGTCCAGGCCGCGATCAATGCGGCCGGCGGGCAACTGCCGAAAAACCTGCCGAGCCCGCCGACCTACCGCAAGGTCAATCCGGCGGACTCGCCGATCATGCTGCTGTCGGCGACGTCGGATACCCTGCCGATCACCGAGGTCAGCGACTCCGTCGATGCGCAGCTGGCGCAGCAGATCAGCCAGATCTCCGGCGTGGCGCAGGTCTCGATCGGCGGCCAGCAGAAGCCCGCGGTGCGGATCCAGATCGACCCGGCCAAGCTGGTGGCGAAGAACCTGGCGCTGGAAGATGTCCGCGCCCAGATCGCCATCACCACGGTGGACGCGCCGAAGGGCAATATCGACGGCGCGACCCGCAGCTACACCATCTACGCCAACGACCAGTTGCCGCAGTCGAAGGACTGGAACGACGTCATCATCGCCTATCGCAATGGCGGCCCGCTGCGCATTCGCGACATCGGCCAGGCCGTCACCGGCCCCGAAGACGCCAAGCAGGCGGCCTGGGCCAATGGCAAGCGCGGCGTGTTCCTCGTCATCTTCAAGCAGCCGGGTGCCAACGTCATCGAGACCGTCGACAAGATCAAGGCGGCGCTGCCGCGGCTGGTGGCGGCCATTCCGCCGACAGTCAAGATCGACGTGCTCAGCGATCGCACGCAAACCATCCGCGCCGCGGTGGAAGACGTGCAGTATACGCTGCTGCTGACCATCGCGCTGGTGGTGATGGTCATCTTCGTGTTCCTGCGCAGCGTCTGGGCCACCATCATTCCCAGCATCACCGTGCCGCTGGCGCTGCTCGGCGCCTGCGCGCTGATGTGGGTGTTCGGCTATACGCTCGACAACCTCTCCTTGATGGCGCTGACGATCTCGGTCGGCTTCGTGGTCGACGACGCCATCGTCATGCTTGAAAATATCACCCGCTATATCGAGGAAGGCGACACGCCGATGGAGGCGGCTCTGAAAGGCGCCGGCGAGATCGGGTTTACCATTGTCTCGATCAGCATTTCTCTGGTCGCAGTGCTGATCCCATTGCTGATGATGGGCGGCATCATCGGCCGCCTGTTCCGCGAATTCGCGGTCACGTTGACCATGGCGATCTTCGTCTCGCTGGTGGTGTCGCTGACGCTGACCCCGATGATGGCGTCGCGGTTCCTGCGCGAGGAGAAGCACGCCAAGCATGGCTGGCTGTATCAGATGAGCGAGAACGCCTTCGACGCGATGCTGCGCGCCTATGAGCGCGGTCTCGACCTGGTATTGCGCTGGCGGCTGACCACGCTGTGCGTGTTCTTCGCGACGCTCGCCCTATCGGTCTATCTGTTCGTGGTCATTCCAAAGGGCTTCTTTCCGCAGCAGGACACCGGCCTGATCACCGCCTCCTCCGAAGCCGCGCAGGACATTTCCTTTGCGGACATGAAGGCGCATCAGGAAGAACTGGGCAAGATCGTCCAGGCCGATCCCGATGTCGCCAGCGTTGCGATGTCGATCGGCGGCAGCGGCGGCGCGCTGAACACCGGCCGCATGTTCATCACGCTGAAGCCGCGCAACGAACGCGGGGCCAATGCGATGCAGATCATCGCGCGGCTGCGGCCGAAGCTTGAGAAAGTCCAGGGCGCGCGGTTGTTCATGCAGGCGGCGCAGGACATTCGACTGGGCGGCCGCGCAACGCGGACGCAGTTCGAATACACGCTGCAGGACGCCAATCTCGGCGAGCTGAACGAGTGGGCGCCAAAGATTCTCGCCAAGATGCAGACGCTGCCGGAACTGCGCGACGTCGCCACCGACCAGCAGACCAAGGGCACGACGCTGACCCTGACCATCGACCGCGACAATGCCTCGCGGTTCGGCATCCAGCCCCAGCTGATCGACGACACGCTGTATGACGCGTTCGGCCAGCGTCAGGTGACGCAGTACTTCACCCAGCTCAACAGCTATCACGTCATCCTGGAGATCCTGCCTGAGCTGCAGGGCAAACTCGATACGCTGGACAAGATCTACATCAAGTCGCCGACCACCGGCGACCAGGTGCCGCTGTCCGCTTTCGCCAAATGGACCACGGTGCCGGTGCGGCCGCTGTCGATCAGCCACCAGGGCCAGTTTCCGGCCATCACCATCAGCTTCAACCTGGCGCAGGGCGTAGCACTCGGCCAGGCCACCGAGGCCGTGCAGAATGCGATGCAGGGGCTGGGCGCGCCCTCGACACTGAACGGCACCTTCCAGGGCACCGCACAGGCGTTCCAGCAATCGCTCGGCACCGTGCCGCTGCTGATCATGGCGGCGCTGGTGGTGGTCTATCTGATCCTCGGTATTCTCTATGAGAGCTACATCCATCCGCTGACGATTTTGTCCACCCTGCCCTCCGCCGGCGTCGGCGCGCTCGCCATCTTGATGGCATTCGGCTTCGACTTCAGCCTGATCGCACTGATCGGCATCATCCTGCTGATCGGCATCGTCAAGAAGAACGGCATCATGCTGGTCGACTTTGCGATCTCCGCCGAACGCGACGAGCACCTGACACCCGAAGAAGCGATCCGCAAGGCCGCGATCCTGCGCTTCCGGCCGATCATGATGACCACGATGGCGGCGCTGCTCGGCGGCGTGCCCTTGATGCTCGGCACCGGCACCGGCTCTGAAATCCGCCAGCCGCTCGGCTACGCCATGGTCGGCGGCCTGATCGTCAGCCAGGCGCTGACGCTGTTCACCACGCCGGTCATCTATATCTATCTCGACAAGTTCTCGAACGCGATTTCGGGCTGGGGCCGCAACAGGAATGCGGATGGCGAAGAGCGATCGGGCACGCAAGAGCCGGCGAAGCAGGCGGCGGAATAGGACGCCGCCTCACCTATCTTCCGACCGGATAATACTCAATTTTGTCATTCCGGGGCGCGAGCATTGCGGCCTTTTCACGCGGTCGCCAAGGGGCGAGTCCCGGAATGACGAAAAGGTTTAAGCAACAGCGTCCTTCTTCGTCCCGACATAGACGGTGTTGGCGACCTCGTCGTCGCCACTCAGGTTTTCAAATTTCACTACGTGCGCCTGCACGGCGCCGAACACGCTGGCGAGCAGTCTCTCGAAGGCCGGCTCCGGTGGATCGTTCGACCACAGCGCGAAGACGCCGTCGGGCTTGAGATGCTCGGACAGCCGCCGCAGGCCACCTGCTGTGTAGAGAACCGCGTGGCTTGGATGCAGCAGGTTGTCCGGGGCGTGATCGATATCCACCAGCACGGCATCGAAGCGACGGCCAGGTGCGGCGGGATCGAGGCTCCCACCGGCTGATGTCGCCATGGTGAAGAAATCGCCATGCACCAGCCGGCAGCGCGGATCCGCCGACAATTCCTTGCCCACCGGAATAAGCCCCGCCTCGTGCCATTCGATGACTTCGGGCAGTGCGTCGATCACGATCAATGAGCCGACCCGCGGATTTCTCAGCGTCGCCTGCGCGGTGTAGCCAAGGCCAAGGCCGCCGACAACCACGTCGAGCTCGCCTTGCAGGAATGAAGCGAGTCCGATATCCGCCAGCGCGATTTCCGCGGCAGTAAAGGCACTCGACATCAGGAATTCATCGCCGAGCTTGATCTCGTAGACGTCGATCTCGGTCTCAGGCTTGCGCCGCCTCCGCAGCGTCAAGACGCCCATCGGCGTCGGGCGATAGTCCAGCTCTTCAAAATAAATGCTCATGCCGCACCATGCTCACGCGCGACGCGTGGCGGCAACAGCGAATTCGCAGCGGACGGGCCTCACCAGCAGCCTGTCGTGATGCGCCTTGACGATGCCGTAGTGTTCGCAGGCAGCCTTGCGCAGACGCGCGCGATCGAGGGTTTCGATATGACCGCGACTGTAGCGGATGATGCCGGCGTGCTGCAGCGTGTTGGCCACCAGCGATACACTGTTGCGCCGCGCGCCCGAGCAGGTCGAACCATCATCACGTCGTCCTGCCGATCTCATACGCGAAGTGCAACCGGTGCGAGGCTGCATCGGATACCACCAGGACGATGTGTCTTAACGAATTGGCAAGCAATAATTGCAGCGCCGCTTGCATATGCCCGACTCAGTGCAGAAAGTTTCGTGGTCAACGTTCGAGAGACGGAAACAGTGCTTCGTTGATGTGCGATTGGTAGCAGGGTGTTGAAGGCCGAGACCTAGGTTACTCCAGCGCGGGGGCGCCATCATGAGACGTATCCTGGTAGTCGATGACGATCCGCTGATATCCTTGTCTATCAAGCTGTCGCTGGAGCGTCAGGGTTTCGACCCGGTGCTGGCGGATGGCGGCGTCGCCGGCCTGCACGCGCTGGAAGGCGCGAGCTTCGATGCCATGATCGTCGATATCTTCATGCCGCAGATGCGCGGCTTCGAATCGATCCGGGTGTTTCATCAGCGCGCGCCTCTGGTCCCGCTGATCGCGATCTCCGGCTACGCGTTCGCCCAGCACAGTTCACCGGCGCCGGATTTCTTGCGGATGGCGATCGAGCTCGGCGCCATGCGCTGCCTGCGAAAGCCGTTCACGCCGGCGGCGCTGATCGCGGTGGTCAACGAGTGCCTCATCGAGAGCAAGGCGCGGCGCGAATCCGTCAACGGCAACCCCGGGTGTGACTTACGTCGATTGAGATATTTTTAGGTATCCGGCGGCAAATGTGTCATGTGCTTTACTATCGGAAGATTATCTGTCGGCGGCCAGCGCCTCAGGCATCCACCATGCCATCCGACTGCGCCGGCTTCTTCGCCTTGCCGCCCTTGGTGCTCAGGAAACGAATGTCGATCTCCGCGCCGTTGACCTTCACCAGCTCGCAGCGACGATAGGCGAGACCTGTCGAGGACAGCAGCAGAAAGAACTCTTTCAGGTTGAGGCCTTCGATCGATCCTTCCAGGGTGAGCTCAGCATCACTGGCCGAGACCGCTTTCAACAGGCAACTGCGGCGCCAGGTTCCGTCGATCGCCATGATCCAGACATTATAACCGCGCCCGAAGGTGACGCGTCCCGGCCCTGTGGTTTCCGTTGCCATCACATGTCCCTATTTTCCGCCGCTGGCCGACATCGTCCTCATCGCGGTGCCCATGCCCGGCACGATCGACGGCGCCATGCGCGCATCGTTCGGCAGATACACGCCGCGGCGGTTCGGGCAGACCCGATACTTGTCGGTGAGACCGATCACCGTCTCCGCCGCGCCGAGGAACAGATAGCCATCGGGCTCGCTGACTTTCGCGAGACGGCCGAAGATGTCGCTCTTGGTCGGCTGGTCGAAATAGATCAGCACGTTGCGGCAGAAAATCACGTCGAACTTGCCGAGGTGGGTGAAATCCTGCAGCAGGTTGAACTGCCGGAACTGGACCAGCGCGCGAACATCGGCATTGAGCTGCCACATGGTGCCGACTTGCGTGAAATGCTTGACCAGCGACTGGATCGGCAGGCCGCGCTGCACTTCGAACTGGGTGTAGAGTCCGGCGCGCGACTTCTCCAGCACTTCTGGCGACAGATCGGTAGCGATGATCTCGAGCCGCCAGCCGGTCAGCGCTGCGCTCATGTCTTTCAGGATTATCGCCAGCGAGTATGGCTCCTGCCCGGTCGAACCGGCGGCACACCAGATCCGCAGGCTGCGCTTGCCGGCGCGGGCCTTGATCAATTCCGGAATGACGGTGTCCTTGAAATGATCGAACGGCGTCTTGTCGCGGAAGAAGAACGTCTCGTTGGTGGTCATCGCCTCGACCACATCGGAGATCACGGCTTCCGAGCCGCCCTTCATCTTCTGCACGAGTTCGCTGATACCCGCCACGCCGGCCTTGCGCGCCAGCGGCATCAGGCGACTTTCGAGCAGATATTTCTTGTCGGCGGACAACATCAGACCGGAGCGATCCTTCAGTATCTTTTGCAGATACTCGTAATCGAGAGGTGTCATGGTCTCTTTCTAAGACGGAGCGTCTGCAGCTTGTGCGTGTAGAAGACCGGCTTTCAGCCGAACCACACGGCGGTGGTAATTTCTTCCGCGCGAACTGCGCGCCGAACAATCGGGATCGTTGCAGCAAATGACTAAGAGATCGCGAAGATAAAGATTGAAAATGAACCACCGCCTTGAAACGCGAAAGGCCTGGCCCGCTGTGGGCCAGGCCTTTTGTTGATCGTGCTTGGTTGATCAGGCGGCCCGCACCGAACTCAGGAATTTGCCGACTTCGACCTTCAGCCGGTTGCTCTCCGATGACAGTGACTGCGCGGCCGACAGCACCTGCGACGAGGCCGAGCCGGTCTCGCTGGCGCCACGCTGCACGTCGGTGATGTTCGATGAGACCTGCATCGTGCCCTGCGCGGCCTGCTGCACGTTGCGGGAGATTTCCTGGGTCGCAGCGCCCTGCTCTTCCACCGCCGAAGCGATGGTCGAGGAGATTTCCGACATCCTGCCGATGGTGTCGCCGATCTCCTTGATGGCGCCGACGGACTCCTGCGTCGCCGCCTGGATCCCGGAGATCTGCATGCTGATCTCGCCGGTGGCTTTTGCCGTCTGTTCGGCGAGCGCCTTCACTTCGGAGGCCACCACCGCGAAACCGCGGCCGGCTTCACCGGCCCGCGCGGCTTCGATCGTGGCATTCAAAGCGAGCAGATTGGTTTGACCAGCGATGGTGTTGATCAGTTCAACCACGTCGCCAATCCGCGCCGCGGCTTTTGCGAGTTCGCCGACGCGGTCGTTGGTCTTGCGCGCCTGATCCACCGCCTGGCCGGCAATGGTCGCCGATTCCTGCACCTGGCGGCTGATCTCGTTGACCGATGACGCCATCTCTTCGGTGGCGGACGCCACTGACTGTACATTGGTGGAAGCTTCTTCCGAGGCCGCCGCCACCATGGTGGTGAGCTGCTGCGAACGCTCGGCGGTCGCGGTCAGTGTGCCCGCCGAGGCTTCCAGTTCGGTGGAGGCCGACGACACAGTGTCGACGATCTCGCCGATCATCGATTCGAAATCGCGCGTGATGCTGTCGACGCGACGGCCGCGCTCGATCTTGGCTTCGGCATCGACCATTGCCGCTTCGTCAGCCACCTTCTTGTCGATCAGCGCCTGCTTGAACACCTGCAGCGCATCGCCCATGGTGCCGATCTCGGTCTTCATGCCCTGATGCGGAACGATCGCCGACAAATCGCCGGCGCCGAGCGCCTGCATCGGCTTGACGATCGAGGCGATGCCACTGGAGACATCGCGCACCAGATAGATGCCGATGCCGAGCACCGCCGACACGACGAGGATGATGGCAAGCATCATGAATGCCGCATCAAAGGTATTGGTCGCATCCTGCCCCGCTGCTGCGGCGCCCTTGTTGTTGAGCTCGATGTCCTTGTTCAAAACTTCATCGGCCTTGAGCCCGATCGGATTGACCGTCTTCGTATTCAGTTCATGGGCATCATGGGGGACCTTGCCGGCCTCCTTGCGCGACAACGCCATGACGTCCTGTGTGCCTTTCTTATAGCTATCCCACAACTGCACCCAGTCGCTATACATCGCACGCTCTTCGGGCGACGTGATCACCTTCTCGTAGTCCGCACGGATCTTGGTGTTGCGATCGACCACGCCTTCCAGCAGCTTCTCCGCCGCCAGCTTCTCCTCCAAAGTCTCGCCCAGCATGTGCTCCCGGATCACGTTGCGGTACGTGATCACGCCCGCGCGAAGATCACCCAACATCCGAACGCTCGGCATCCAGTTGGTCTGGATATCGACCGCATTGGCATTGATCGCCTGCATCTTGCGGACGGCAAGCAGACCCATGCCCGTCATGACGATCAGCAGGAACGCAAGAACGATAGTGATCTTGGCGCGAATGGACATGTTAGCGAGCATGGCAAAGTATCCCTCGCTTTTCGACCGTTGGTCCGCGATGTGCGGGGCGTTATCGGAAGAAGAAGAAGCTGTTCGTTTGAATGAAATGACGTTCGGCAGACCGGATTCGATCGCCTTTCTCGCAATCAAGACCCGTGGTTCCACTTTGTCGGTATTACGTAAACCTTTGGTAAAACCTGCGACATTCTGGCCGAACAAAGGCAATTAGAATGGCATTTCTTGCCACAACTGTAGTATAGCACCTAAACTATACTTTCCTTTAAGTTGCCTATATTTCCGTCACCACCTGGAGTCGATTCTTCATCTCATTTAGTGTATATGCTCTGCGCTGCAATCGCAGCGACTGTCCTCAAATGCCTCTGTCTGGCTGCACACGACACGCCCCTGCTGAGGATTTGGCGATCAACGGGAATTTGAAGCCTGTGCCCGGCACCACATATTGGGATCTATCGCACGGAGGCGCTTGCGCGAGGTGCAGCGGACGGGCTAGAACCCGCCCGGAACGGGGCAGATGCCCCGTTCTCCATGATTCTGCTCAGGACGCCGCTTAAGTCCCTGAATCATTTGGGGAATGGTGTAACGGTAGCACAACAGACTCTGACTCTGTTTGTCTAGGTTCGAATCCTAGTTCCCCAGCCAGTTAAGTCATACACAAACAAAATCAATGACTTAAGCCGATTGCAACCGGCGAAAAACGGTGCAACCCGTAATGTAAATCGGCGTGACCTTTGACCCCTTATCGGCGCCCAAGGCTGACCCCATCCGAGGCAACATAAGCGCCGTAAATCACTCCAGATTTTAGCATGGCACAGGGGTCAGTGTTGGACGCCGAAAGGGGGCAATATTCGGAGCCGAAACACAAACAATCGCAGTTCGGAAAGGGCGGGCGCTCCGCTTCCTGCTCCGGAATCGCATTGAATTTGGTGGTCGTGCGCGACTAGCGGCTGCCGGTATTCATAAAATCGGACACGCCGGACTATCAAATGGTGCGCCAAGCCGGCGGAAATAGTGTGCACGGCTCCACAAGCGGCGGTGCGGGCCCTCCTATGCCTTCGCTAAACGTGCCTAGCCAGCCGTGGACGGCTATTGGCGCGATCCCGACCGTGCGGCATTCCTGGAAATGACGTGCTGGTGTATCATCCATTCGCCAATGTGAGGGTGATGCGATTACGGAGGGCGGCATGGGAGAACCTCCATGTCTACTTGGAATCGTGGGCACATTGTCGGTCAGAAGCCGCCTCTCAAGCCGAGGGAGGTTTGGAGTATCCGGAGGCGTCTACAGGTGTCAGGTGCGGCTAGGGATCTCGCGCTTTAATCTAGTGATCGATAGCAAATTACGGGGCTGCGACCTTGTCGCCCTTCGAGTAGGCGACTTCGCGCTCTCGGGTGCGGTACGTGACCGTGGAATGATCAAAAGAAGACCGGAAGACCCGTACAGTTCGAGCTTACCGAGCGGACCAGGATAGCCGTCCAAGCATGGATCACTCGTCAAGGTCTGAGGGCAGCAGACTTCATCTTTCCTAGCAGAGTGCGCCTGAAGCTGCATATATCGACGGGACAGTACGGTCGGATCGTAGACCGTTGGATAGCAAGCATCGGCCTTGATCCTAAACGTTATGGGACGCATTCAATGAGGCGAACGAAAGCTTCGCAGATCTACAAGAAGACAGGCAATATCCGGGCAGTTCAGTTATTACTCGGGCATACCCTGCCCCGAAGCAGACAACCGGGCTGACGCGCGGCGTGCCGTGTCTTACCACCAGCCTCGTTGCGCCGGGGGAAAGAACTGGCCGCCGCCCCGGCGGGTATTGCTCGGTTGGGGATTCGGATTGCGCTGGAAAAAGAAGCCGAAGCCGTCGTCATCCTGTCGGTCGCCGTTGCCCCAGCCGTTGTCGTCCGCCATGAGAACTTCGCTCGGCTTGCGCGTGATGAAGCCGCCCTGGGGCTGGTCGCTCAGCACCGCAACAAACTCGGTGCGATAGTTGGTCTCCTCGCTCAGCGGCTCGTCGGAGACGACGATCGAGGATCGCGGCAATGCGGTCGGCGCGATGCGATCGAGGACTTCTTTCGGGATGGTGACGCGGTCGAGCGCGTTTTTGGCGTCATCCCCATTCTCGATCGTAACGGCGGTCCAACGCAGGCCCGCGTCGTTGCGCGCCACCGCCGTGAATACATGCGTGCCGATTGGCTTATCGGGATCGCGGATTATGACCGGGACCTCGATGGCCGCATCGAACACCTCGCCGCCCCCGTCCGGCGCCGGCTTATGCGTGTTGCGCCGGACGTAAAGCGTCCGCGTGGCGCGGCTGATGTAGATCGAGACCGGCTCGAGCGCGAGCTTCGCGTCGAGCGCCGCCTTGGCGGTTTCGGCCTTCTTTGTTTGAGCCGTCTTGGCCGCTTCTTTTGCGGCGCTGGCTGCGTCGAGCTTTGATGACGCGTCCGCCTTGGCGGTGTCGAACTGGGTCCCCAGCTCCGCTGCCTTGGCATCGGCCTTTTGCTTACGGTCCTCTGCCTTCGCCCTGGCTTGGTCGGTCTTGGCGGCGGCCACCGCCTTGGCGGCGGATACGAGGTCGGCGTCGGCCCGGGCCTTGAGCCGCTCCAGCTTGCGCAGAGACGCTGCGAGCGGTGCCGACTCGCGGGCCGCGGTCGCAGCAGTCTTTTTGGCCTCGTCGGCCATCGTGGCAGCGTCCGCGGCCTCACGTGAGAGCGTCTCGGCCTTTGCAGGAGCAGCTGCGATGACCTCCGCTCTCGGCACGAAGAGCGATAGCGCCGGATGAGAAAAGTCGACCGGGGCCGCATCGCCCGGCGAGATGATCACGCGCATCCCGATCCGCGTCTTGTCGAACAGCTCCTCCGCAAAGCCGAAAGGCATTCGCACGCAGCCGTGAGAGGCCGCATAGCCGGGCAACGGCCCGCCATGCAATGCGAGGCCGTTCCAGGTGATGCGCTGCATGTTCGGCATCCAGGCATCGTCATACATGGTCGAGTGGTGGTCCTTGTCCTTCTCGACGATGGCGAAGACGCCCGCTGGCGTCTCGCGCTCTTTGACGCCGGTCGACACCGGCGCGCGCAGGATCCAGCCCTCGGCGTCATAGAACGTGACCTGCTGGCTCTTGATCGACACGATTGCCATGATCGGTTCGCCTGCCTCGCGCGGCGCCGTCGTCTCGGCGGGTGGCACGCGGCGTGCCTGTTTCGCTACGGCGTCGGCGACCGGCGCCATCAGCGCGGCCATCGCCGCGAACATCACAATGGCCGAAGGTCCCCAACGGCGCATCGCCACAGTGAATTTCGCCGACGTCAATCGATTCACCATTCCATTCCCCGTTGCAACGCATGTCCGCTACCGTGACCAGCCTCACATATCCGACTCGTCGGGAACAAGCATGCTCGCAGCTGAAATTGGCACAAAACGGACGGCAAAGCGTTCGCAGGTCTGCCATCCGTCGTTGCGCACAGGCAACACTTCGGGGAAAAGGACCCGGTCCGCCCGGTTACGCCATTGCGCGGTCATTTCCTTGTCAGAACAATCATCGCGTCCGCACGCTCGGCTGTGCAATCCGGTTCCGATGAGGCTGGAATGATGAACCCGCTGCGACTTTCAACAGTGCCAACGCCCGTGTTGCGATCCGTCGTTTTTGCGACCGGGATTGTCGGCCTGGTCGCGATGGGGTCGGAAGGACACCAGATCACCGGCGCGGCACCGCCCACGGACATCAGCGCTTCTTCTTCCTCCACCACACAGGAGCTTGCCACTGCGCCGCAGCCCAATTCAATGTCCAGTGACGATTTGAGTCAAACCCATCTGCAAACCCATTTGAAATCTCATGTGGCGATGACCGAACTATCGTTTGCGGGAGATGTCGCCGACGCACCGATCGCTCCGCATATACCGAAGGCGGTTGTTGAAACGGCCCCGACCCATGCGCGGGATACGCCGCCGGCCGAACCGGCGCCCGTGCAAGTTGCAAGCGTGAATCCGTCGGATGTCGAACCTGTCGATACCGACAAAGCCACGAAGTCCATCGAGATCGTTGACGAGTGCCTGGTCGTGGACATCTGCATCGATCGCTATCTGTGGGCGCTTTATCAACGCACGCCCAAGGAAGACGCTATCAAGACGCTTGAATGGAGGAACATCGCCGTCAAGCGGAAGGGCAAGATGGTGACTGTGTCCAGAGCCTTCACCAAACTTGTCGATCAGGATTTCGGGTGGAAGGATCCCAAAGCGGCGGAACGCGTCGGCATGCCGATGATGGACTATGTGATCGGCGGCATGGATCGGAGCTTCAAGCTGAAATTGTTTCATATGCTTCATGCGGCGGAGGCGGCGGGCCTTTCGCCCGGCATCACCAGTGGATTCCGTGACGACTACCGCCAGTCGATCGCAAGCGGCCTCAAGGCGGAGAGCAACAGGTCGTATCATGGCGGCAGCTTGCGCGGTGGCTATGGGCATGGGCTCGCGGCCGATGTGGTGAGTGTCGAGGGCGGGACGCGCGACCAGCGATTTGCTTCCTCGGCAAAGCTCTGGAAGTGGGTTGATGCGCACGGGAAGGAGTTCGGAATCGGGCGCCCGTATCTCGGCAGGGACCCGCCGCATGTCGCGCCGGTCGACGGCCAGGAATATGCGAAGCACAACCCCGACACCGAACAGGCGGCATCGGACGTGAAGAAGGTGAAGCGCGTGGCCACACGCGACCACTCACGCCCCGCGAAGCGCCCGAGAACTGCAGCCGTCGCAAAGCTAAAAGCGGGCTGAGTGGCTTGGGTCCGATGTCAGGCTTGCAAAATAAAATCCAGGAATCTGTGACGGCCGTTGCTGGCGCTAAGCTGACTGCCGCCGTCATCCCTTAGCGGGTTATTGCGGGGTGCAGTAGATTCTCGAGACCAATGTTGCGGTACATTTCCCGGCGGATGTGCGCGAGCATTATCTTCAGGCGCTGTGGAACGAAGACGGCCGCAGCCTGCGCCCCAGCGAACCCGGGCGCTGGCGCCAGCTATCGCGCGCGATCACAGCCGAGGTCATCGAACGGACGATCGACGAATGGCGCCGCCCAGCCTCCGCCACCGCTGGCGCGCTGATATGGCTGTGGCGCGACCTGCAGCCCGGCGCAGGCTGGGGCCTGCTGGATTGCTACGGCCGCCCGAAATCGGCCTTCTACGCACTGCGCCGCGCCTCGCAGCCGCTGCGCTTGTCGATCACTGACGAAGGCACCAACGGGCTCCATCTGCATCTCGTCAACGACACGCCGCGGGCCGCCACAGGCAACCTTGCCTTGCGTTGCCTGCGAGACGGCAAGACGCCGGTGATCGAAGCGGTGCGCGTTGTGACCATCGCACCGCATGCCGGGCTTTCAATCGGGGCGTTCGAGATACTCGACCGGTTCTTCGACGCCGGTCACTGCTATCGCTTTGGGCCAGCGGCGCATGACACCGTGCATGCAACGTTCGCAGCCGAGGACTCTGATCAACCTCATGAGGCCTTTCATTTTCTTTGCCCCCCGACGTCAGCGGTTGACCAGACGATTGGCGCAGTACTTGGTGAAGACGACGCAGGTTTCTTTCTCGACCTGCAAGCCGCCACGGCGACGCGTTTCATTGAAATCGCGGAGAACGAATTCCTGCCCGACGATAATTATTTCCATATGGCGCTTGGGCATCGCAAGATCGTGCGCCTGGCACCGCCCCGGCATTCGTCCGACAATTTGCGCCCATCGGGCGGGTCTCTGCGCTCACTCTGAGGGGTGACGTCAAATACTGACCAGGCAGCGGTCCGCTAATTCTTGCAGTGGCTTCTACATGGGAGAGCGGGGCCCGCCATATCAACCGGATCGCGTGCGGTATGCGGTGTCGATATCCAGGGGCGACGGCGCACGCGATGCTGCATCGCGATAAGCGCTGCCCCGATTCTTGAGACGTCTGCATTGGAGCCAATGCTCCACGGACATCCCGCATTCGCACTGCACGTCACATCCTTCGTCCGGAATGCAACATATATGCAGGCTGGCATCAAATAACTACATTAAATTCCTGGATCGAATACGTTAACTTCCTAGAAAAGATTCGCGCGCATCATTGCATCGTTAAATAGAAATTCTTTTTGGATTTCTCCGGCATTTAATGTCGCTGCGGACGCATTTTTAAAGCTGCACTGAAATTCAATTTTCGAAACAAGGGTGCCGATACTGGCATCAATTGCACGTCGTATCTCTGGCTGTGAAGCGTGGGAGTTGGCGATGGTGTGGGGTGATCGCAAGCATAATCGTGTTTCATTCGAACGCGGAATCGATGCCGTGATGATGGGTATCGACGGCACATGGCGTCGTAGTTGCAAGCTATGGGACGTATCAGAAACCGGAGCACGTCTTATTGTAGACGGTTCCCTATCTGGAATTGTTGCCAAGCAGTTCTTTCTCCTGCTGACCCCGAGGGGGTTGGCTTTCCGACGATGCGAGTTGGTGAGAGTGAACGGGGATGAGATTGGCGTTCGATTTCTGACCCCACGCGAGATGCGTGAAAAACAGCCTCGGAAGCTCGCCCCTTCACTTCCGTGAGGGGACCAGATGAGACGTGACCTCTTTTCTAGGAAAGTCATTTCCATGCGGCGCAGAGTCGAAAATTCTTCATCGAGTGGGCCACCGATTGAACGCCGGGTCACAAGTCTCCCGGACAATCACATCGCGCCAATGCACGGCTCTCCAGAATGGACCGCGCGTGCAACCGCGCTCATGCAACGCGACCGCCTCGAAGATTTTGATGAGTTGTGCCGATTGATGGGTGCCGAGGAAACTTCAGTCGCAGCAGTGGTTAGAGTCAGGCTGAAGCTGGTTTGAGGCCCTTACCGGAGACGTTCGCCATGAAGCTTGTCTCAATTCTGATCGGGATCTCGTTAAGCTTCTATTTGGCGGACAAGCTCTACTCGGACGGACGAGTGATCGATAAGGCCCAGATCATGGGACGACAGATAGCTGCAAATTTTGGATGGTGATATTTCAGCAAGTGTTTGAAGGTGTGGTCGGATGGCCGAAACCAGTTCCTTTTTGCAAGAACTAGACGACGCGGTCTCGCGCGGATCGCCGGAAAGCAGTTTGAACGCTTTGTGGCATGCGACCGATTTGTTGATCTCTGGACGATACACCGAGGAGCAAATTTGGATCTTTGGAGAAGTGATCGGGCGGCTCGCGGAAGAAATCGAGATGGCGGCTCGCTCCCAGCTCGCAACGCGGCTGGCACGTAGCGAAAACGCGCCGTTTAGCGTGATCCTGAAACTTGCATTTGACGATTCGATTAACGTCGCAGGCCCCATCCTACGGGAGTCGGAGCGCATCGATGTTCGAGCCTTGATTGCGAATGCCAGATGCAAGGGCCAGCAACATCTTCTCGCGATTTCCAAGCGAAGGTCTATCAACGACACCGTTACAGACGTGCTGATTGCGCGCGGCAATCAGGAGGTCGTGGCCTCGGTCGCGGCAAATCACGGCGCCCGCTTTTCAGATCTTGGCTTTCTACATCTGCTCAAGCGGTCCGAGGGCGATTCCATTCTTGCCGAGAATCTCGGAGCCCGAACCGACATCCCCAGGCACGTATTCCAGCAGTTGATCGCGAAGGCCTCCGACGATGTAAAAAAGAAGCTCGAACAAGAACAGCCCGAGGCGGGAAACCAGGTTCAAACCGTGGTCACTGATGTCACCGGCGCGCTGCATGCGAAGTTCGGGCCGGCATCGAAAGACTACTTCGTTGCGAAACGAATAGTGGGAGCGCTGCATCAATACGGCAATTTGAATGAAGATAAGATCCTTGAGTACGCTCAGTCTCACAAGTTCCACGAAGCTACAGTGGCGCTATCCCTGTTGTGCGCCCTGCCTGTTAACGTGGTGGAGCGAGCGCTGGCCGACAAGAACAGAGAAATGGTGCTGATTCTGTCCAAGGCAATCGACCTGTCATGGCCGACGACCATGTCGTTGCTATTCCTGGGCGCAGCGGATCATCGAATTGCGTCAGGCTACCTGGAACGGATGAGGCAGGAGTTTGCCCGGCTTAACATCGAGACATCGAGGAAAGTTCTAAAATTCTATCAGTCGCGCAAGGAATACGCGGCCGTCGCCTCCGGCTAACATTATTGAACAGCGATCTTTCGGCAGCGAGCGCCTTGGCAAACAAGTCGAGAAATTTCGTTACATCGTTCCTTGCAGCCTCCCTCCGATGGGATTAATATCCCATATGCGAGATCGTGGAGCCTATATTCCTACAACAGGAATGGCGGGCGATATTCGCGATCTCCGCACGGCGGTCAGTCACGGGAGGTCCATTCCGTGATGGAAGCGACCGCTTCAAATATTTTGGTTGCGCCGCCATTGATCGTATCTGCGGTATTGAGACGATCCTCAGCCCAGGATAGCCAATCCCGCAAACTTCGACCTTCAATTTCCTGATCAAGGTCGATGTCGTCCCGCCTGAGGGAAGCCAAGAAGTTGCGAGCGATCTCAGCCTCTCTCCAGCTGTGAGCCTGGCCGACAAAGCATCTCCAACGATTGTCATCGCGTTTGCGCTGTTGTTGTCTTTGATAGCGCAGATATTCGGCAGCCTATGGTCTCCGCACTACCTGTTACAATCGCTTCATTCGGTGGCGGCAGGCTGGCGTCTGGGACCAGATCATGGATGCGCTTGCTGCCGATCATGACGCGGCGGTACAGATGATTGATACCTCCCTCGTCCGCGTGCACCAGCACGGAGCCTGTATCGCGGACAACAATCATCAGGATACCCACCGTCGTCAGCCTCATAACGACGTGCAGGATCAATCTCGACGAAAGAATCGGAGCGCGCTCTGCCCGATATGGCGTCCCGGCAAAAGTTCCCCGTATGGTGGAAATGAAACGCTCCCGAGGCAGCCCGTGAAGACACTGTCATGGAGCAAACAGCTTTGCGACAATGTCGGCCAGACTATATCGCTCAAGAAGCGCTGATCGGCCGTTCGCCCCTGCATTTTCGGCGATCGGTAAGCGTACCACAGTTTTTTGAGGTCTGGCAGGACGTTCGCCACACCGCCCCACATGCCGGCCAACGTCAAGTCGGTATGGGTAAAGAAATCGCGCATTATGTGGAAATACGTGTCCGATGCCAGCCACGCGTCGACAGCGACCCGCTCTTTCACCGTTAGCAGTGAATCAGCGTCCCTCACTAGAAACCGTCGAACGGCGCTGTCATTGGCAACTTCAAAACGCCAGAGCAGACGCGAATAAAAATGCCCGTCGTGCTCGCTCGATTTATCTACGAGGTGGGCTCCGCCTTTCCTCAAGCTACCGAGAACATCGTCAGGAACCGATTTGTCGAAGTAGATTCGGATGGTCCAAGCCGGGAATAAATGCGGCCCCAGCTTCAAGTTCTCCAGCAATGGCACAATGTAGCGCGGATCATTTCCCCACAAGCAGTATGAGATGACGTTCTCCTGTCTCCGCGTCGCCTCGAAAACAGGCGGCGCGCGCAGCGGCAAAGGATATTTCGTGCCGACGGCCAACGAGGCCTTATTCTTTGCTTCGAGTACGCGCCGCCCATAGCGCTGCACTGCAGAAAAATCTTTGAGCCGTCCAAGGCAGTGACACAGGCCGTCGAGAACATTAAGACTTTCGCTACCCAATGCCATCGCCCGCTCGAATTCTACCTTAGCCTCCTCACACCGATCCAAACGTAACAGTAAGACGCCGGCGTTCTCGGCGACTTCAGTGTTAGCCGGCCAGATTGCCGCGGCCTTCTGCAACGAATCGAGCGATTCTCCAAATGCGCCCGATTCGAAAAGGAACATAGCAAGCGCCAAGTAGTCATGAATGCGCGAGCGGCTGAACCTCGTCGTCTCGGCCATCAACTGCTTTTGTTTACTGATTGCCGCGTCAAAATTTCCGGCTTCATAGGCTTCTTGCGCCTCCCGGGCCAGGGACGGAAGTGGATCGCTCATTTGCGTCGAACTCATTAAAAGATGGCTCAAAAGATGGCTCGGCAAAGCCGCAGTCGCGACCAACCGCCCAATTCAAATTGCAGCGATACGGTCGAAGCCGATTTTCCGAACGTTATGTTATGCCATGCCCACACAGCCGATACTGACTCCTGCTTGCTTATCTTTCACGCAGCATCTCCTGCTTATAGCGGGCGAGCGGCGACATCAGATAACTGATGATCCGGCGCGTGCCCGTCTTGATCTCGACAGTAACGGCCATGCCAGGGGACAGCTTGACGAGCTTTTCGTCAACTTGCATCTGCGTGCGGTCGAGCGAGACCCGCGCCGCGTAGTTCATCTCCTGGCCCTTGGGCTCACTGCTGGCGGTCTCAGTGCCCGGCGTCTTGTCGTTGGATTTGTCCTGGAGTTTATCTCGGGTGATGGCGTCCTGTGAGACATTGATGACCTCACCATGCAGGAGCCCATAGCGGGTGAAACTAAACGTATCGACTTTGACCTCGACCGCCTGGCCGGCGTGCACGAAACCGATATCGCGATTCGACACCATCGCCTCGATTTCCAGATGGCTGTCGAGTGGAACGACCGCGAGCAGCGCCTGTGCCGGAGTGACCACCCCCCCGACCGTGTGCACGGCGAGTTGCTGCACTACGCCATCGACCGGGGCCGTGAGCGCGAGGAGCTTGGTTCGCTGCTCGGCCTTGATCACGTCCTGGGCAAAGCCGGCGGCCTTCTGCTCGGCCTTTGCTAACTCATCAAAGCGCATGCGGCGATATTCCGCAATCGTCTGGAGGCGAGTCTCGGACAGCGCCATAACCGCCGATTCAGCTTCGTGAATGTGGCTCTTCTGGACAATGAGTTCCTGCTGAAGGCCAACGAGGTCCTGCATCTCGGTGAGATACTGTAGTTTCGAACCATATTCCTTGTCAGCGAGGTATTTGCGAACGTCGACGCGCTGCTTCAGTAGCGGGATGGTTGCCTCGATCTTGGCGATCGTCGCAGCGGTGGTAGCGCGCTCCGCCTCCTTCTGCGACAGTTGGCCATCGACCGCCGCGATCTTGGCCCGCTGTTCGGCGGTCTGGCTGATCAGGAATTGACGATTCATCTCGACGAGCGTGGCAGGCGCACCGTCGGGCGGGTTGAATGCTTCAAGTGAATTGGCGTTGCCGGACAACGCCGCGCGCAAGCGCGCGACCTCGAGATCGGCTGAGACCAGGTCACTCTTTAGGTGGTTGAGCTCCGCGCCGTTGATCGTCGGGTCAAGTTCGATGAGGAGGTCTCCAGCCTTGACGCTTTGCCCGTCGCGAACATGGATTGCGCGAACGACGCCGGTTTCGAACGGTTGGATCACCTTGGTGCGCCCGGTTGGAATGATCTTGCCCGAGGCCGTCGCGACAATATCGACGGTGCCAAAAGAGGCCCACGCCAGCGCAAGGCAGAACAGAGCAATCACCGTGATTCCGATCGCCCTGCCGATCGGTGACGGCGGCGTCTCGACGATTTCGAGCGCCGCCGGCAGAAAAGCAAGTTCGCTTTCGCTGCGACGAATAACTTCTTTTTTCGGAAAGGGGATGATTTTCTGAGCCGCGGTCATTGGATCCCGGCCTGCAGGTAGTGCAGCTTAGCATAGCGACCGTTGCTGCGGATGAGTTGATCATGGCTGCCGTCTTCGACGATGCGCCCGCGTTCGATGGTGATGATGCGATCGGCGTGACGTACCGTGGACAGCCGGTGAGCGATGATAAAGACCGTGCGGCCGGTCGAGATTTCTTTCATGTTTTCCTGAATGGCGCGCTCGCTTTCGTAATCGAGCGCGCTGGTCGCCTCATCGAAGATCAGGATGCGGGGATCTGACATCAGGGCGCGGGCGATCGCAATGCGCTGGCGCTGACCGCCCGAAAGATTGCTGCCACGCTCGCCAATGATGGTATCGTAGCCCTCGGTCAGTTCCAGGATGAAGTCGTGGGCGCCGGCAAGCTTTGCCGCCGCAATGATCCGCTCCATCGGTACGGCAGGGTCGGCAAGCGCAATGTTCTCGGCGACCGAACAGTTGAAAAGTACGTTCTCTTGCAGCACCACTCCGATCTGACGCCGCAGCCAGGGAAGATCGACCATGGTAAGATCCACCCCGTCAACCAACACCCGCCCGCTCTCCGGGACGTAGAGCCGTTGAACGAGCTTGGCGAGTGTGCTCTTGCCAGAACCAGAAGATCCGACGACCCCTACGACTTGGCCCGGGGATACACTGAAGCTTACATCATGCAAAATCTCCGCAGCGTCGACGCGGTAGCGAAAGGTTACGTGCTCAAAGCTGATCTGGCCGCGGATCGCCGGAAGCGCAGCCCGCCCCCGACTCAAGCTCGGCTCCGGCATAGTGTTGAGGATGTCGCCGAGCCGCGCCACCGAGAGACGCGCCTGGTGAAAGTCTTGCCACATCTGCGCCAACCGCAACACCGGCGCGCTGACGCGGGAAGCCAGCATATTGAAGGCGACCAGTTCGCCGACGGAAAGATTGCCCTCGATGACGAGCCTGGCGCCAAAATACAGGATCAAAACGATCGTCACCTTGTTGACCAGCTGAACAGCCTGGCTTGCCGTGTTGTTGAGGCTGATGACACGGAAGCTCGCCGCGACGTAACCCGCAAGCTGCTCTTCCCAGCGACGCTGCATTTGCGGCTCAACCGCCATGGCCTTAAGAGTTTCGACGCCGGTGACGCTTTCGACCAGGAAAGCCTGGTTCTCGGCGCCGCGGCGGAATTTCTCGTCAAGCCGGCGACGAAACGCCGGTGTCGCACCAACGGAGATCGCGATATAAAACGGAAAGGCGCCGAGCACGACGAAGGTCAACTGCGGCGCATAATAGTACATCACCGCGACGAACACGAAGGTGAAGAACAGATCGATGACGAGGGTCAACGCCGAACCGGTGAGAAACTGGCGGATATTCTCAAGCTCGCGTACGCGAGCCACCGAATCACCTACACGTCTTGCCTGGAAATAGGCGATCGGCAACGCCAACAGATGCCGAAACAATCGAGCCCCGAGTTCAACATCGATGCGGTTTGTCGTATGCGCGAAGAGATAGGTGCGCAAGGTACCGAGAATGGCTTCGAAGATCGAGATCCCCAATAGACCGATCACGAGTACGTCGAGCGTGCTCATGCTGCGATGCACGAGCACTTTGTCAATGACGACCTGAAAAAATAGCGGTGAGACCAGCGCAAATAACTGCAGGAAGAATGAGGCGACCAACACTTCGCCGAGGAGATGGCGATACTTGTGAATCGCCCCCAAGAACCACGTGATATCGAAACGGCGCGAGAGATTTGACAAGGTCACTCTGCGCGCCATAAGCACGAGACGGCCATCCCAGATGGCTTCGAATTGCGCCCGTGTCATCGCTTCGGGTTTGGGCGATGACGGATGCTGCACCAGAACCTTGTCCTCGGCGGCTTTGCCGAGGATGAGAAATCCGCCGTCGCGCAGCGCGGCGATTCCAGGTAACGGGGTGCCGGGTAGACGGTCCCATTTTGTGTAGCTTGCGCGCGCCTTAAGTCCAAGCTCCTTCGCATAACGCAGCATTTCCGTAACGCCGATCGTCGCCGTGCCGCAGCGGTGGCGAATCTGCCCTGCCTCGGCGCCAATGCCGTGGATGCGTAGCAATAACACCAGCGCGCCGAGACCAGAATCATCGGTCTTCGCCTGATCGGTCGTAGTGGGTTCGGGTGGAAGATGATCTCTATCAGCGCGAAGTGAGTTCCGCACTGAGGCAGGCGTTCGCGTGAAGATGCTGGTGAAGGTATCGAAGAAAGGGGCCACGCGATCTGACCACGACGCTCGGCGCGCCACCGCCACAAGCTGGCCATCCCAGACCTCCTCGAACTCGACTCGTGTCATCAGTTCGGCGGTTTGAGATGCGGGCCGCACTACGAGAGCTCCCTCGTCGGTCATCTTGCCAAGAATGAGGAAACCGCCGTCTCGCAGTGCCGCGATCGCCGGTAGCTGCGAGGTGGCGAGCCCCTCCCAATTGGTCCGGCGTATGCCAGCGTTAAGACCAAATTTCTTGGCGCAACCCAGCATCTGTGTGGTGCCGATTGGCGCGGTCCCACACCGTTGGCGAATCTGATCAACCTCGACCGTCACGCCATGCAGGCGCAACAACAAACCTAGGGTGATGAGCCCCGGATCAATTGCCTTCGTATCGTCGATCACTACAGGCATTGGTTTTAGAACCTAGGCTGGATTCCCCAATTGCTTGAATTGCCGGCCAGCAAGTTGCATTCCCGCACCTCTCGTAGCACGGGGTTCACGATGGGGATCATCTCATCACGTTTAATCATGAATCTCAGTCAGGTCGGCTTGGTTAAGCTCGGGGGCTCAAAGACGGCCTCCGGCATAGGTGTCGTGGTATATCCGCCGGCACCACCATCGACCCCGCTCTGGAATCCGGCCGCCGCATACTGGGCCATTAGCATGGTGGACCTGTCCCCTGCTCCGCCGGTGTTCGGTGCGGAGGCTAAGGGTGGATCCACCACAAGGGTGTTGCCATTGCTATCCTGCGAAAGGGTCCAGCCCGACTGGGTGTAGTCCCCGGCGAGATTGATGGTGTCGCTATGGGTTCCATTGCTCACCGTCAACTTGCCACCTGACGTGTCTCCAGAGAACGAGGCGATCATTTGCCCCTGGGCCCAGGAGAGGTCCGCCAGGTCGATGTAAGTTGCCGTCGTCAAGCCCGACACGCTGCCAGTAAACGCTGCAGAGTCATCGAGCTTGAGTGTTCCGGTGGAACCGGCCGCAAAATTAACGGGCTCGGCTGATGCAGCGGCAAATTCGAGCGTTGCCGCGCCGGAAATGGTCGCAGATCCGTTTCCAGTCACCGCTCCGTTGAAGGTGAGGTTGCCGCCGTCCGCGAACAGGCGGCCGGAATTGGCAACCGCGCTGTTGACGATCAGCCCGCCGGCGCCGGTCGCCTCTAGGATACCGGAATTAGTGATGATGTTGCTTCCAGTGTCGAGAACGAGCGCGTTGGTCCCGGTGGCGTCGATTGTCCCCTCGTTGATAAGCGTCATCTGACCTTCGCCGAGTTGGCCGGCGCCGGAGATGGTGTTGTTGACGTTGGTGAAGATAACACTCGAGTCGGTGCCGAAGATCACGTTCGCGCTGCTGTCGGAGAGCGTGAGCGCGCCGCCGCCTTCCAGCGTGATGCCGTACTGGATCAACTCGAGGTCAGTCTTGTCGCCGGTCGAATTGAGCGCGATGGTGCCGGTGTTGTTAACCACACCACTGAGCGGCAATATCGCGCCGTCGCTGATCACCATGCTGCTGGCATTGTTTGTGACCGGTGTTTGATTGAACACGAAATTGTTCGCGTTGAGCGATGCAGCGTCGACACCCTTCAGCGTGATGGTTTCGCCGGCGCCGATCGTGATGACCGCATTGCCGCTTGAATCGTCGGTCAGATTGGCCTGGATGTCGCTGAAGCTCGCGACATTGTTGAAGCTGATAAGGTCGATCTTGTCCGACGCAACGTTGAAATTATAGATCGCGTCGTTGCCGATCGGCTGGGAGAACACGAAGAGATCGTCTCCGCTTGAGCCGGTGAGACTGTCATCGCCCGACCAAGCAAAGATCGGGGATCCCGGCGCATAAGCTTCAACATTATCCGAAACGAATGCGCTTCCTGTGCTGCCGTCAGCATTGGTCCAGCTCTCGGCGACGTCGAGTGCCATCGCTCCGACATAGAAAGCGGGCGTCGTGATCGTCAATGCCGACGGATCGTTCGTCTGAACCGTCCAGCTGCCGTCGCTGTTGTTTGCTCCCGCACTGGGCGTCCAATCCGATGGCATGCCTGATATCGTAAGCGTGATGGTCTGGCTTGGATCTGTAGACGGGTCCGTCAGGGCTAAATTGATGGGCTCACCGGCAATACCAGCAGGATGAGTTGCTGAAAGAGTATTTGTGCCGGTGCTGAACGCAGTGGCACCTCCTCCGGAGCCCGGATTGACCTTCGTCCCAAACGCGCCGGAGGTTTGGTCCCAAGCTTGGTATGATAGAGAACCCTGATTCCCACTTCCGGTAATGCGTACGAGGTCGCTATCCCGCAGCAGCAGAGCGGAGCTAGAGGACACGGTACCAATGTTGGTCCACGAAGAGCCTCCGTTAGTTGAGAACTGCCAAGTGCCTCCGCCGTTCGAGCTTATGCTCGTGATCGCAATACCACCTAATGCGCCCGCGTCTACATCCGTGGAGCTCCGAAATGAACTCACCAAGACCCCGCTGGCGACGTTTAGCGTCGTCGGACTCTGTGTCGTCACAACCGGCGCGTCGTTGACCGACGTGACCGTGATCGATGCCGTGTTGGCCTGCGTTGAGAACGCCGTTGTCCCGCCGGTCGTCGACGCGCTGGCCGTCGTGCCATGCGTCCCGCTGGTCTGGTCCCAGGCCTCATAGGTGAACGTGTCGGTCCCGCCGTTCTGTGCGTTCGGATTGAACCGAACCAGGTCGGTCGCCGCCAGCAGCAGCGCCGTACCCGCCGAATACGCCGCGAAGTTCGTATAGGTCGCGCCGCCGTTGGTCGAGAATTGCCAGTTGCCGTTCGTGCTCGTCGCACCGGTGATCGCAATCCCCTGCACCGCCCCGGTGTCCACGTCACTCACCGTGGCTCCCAGAAGCGTCGAAATCAAGGTTCCCGCCGGGGTCGTCTGATCCTCGGTGATCGTCGTCAACGTCGGCGACGCCGCCGTCATCACCGGCGCGTCGTTGACCGACGTGACCGTGATCGATGCCGTGTTGGCCTGCGTTGAGAACGCCGTTGTCCCGCCGGTCGTCGACGCGCTGGCCGTCGTGCCATGCGTCCCGCTGGTCTGGTCCCAGGCCTCATAGGTGAACGTGTCGGTCCCGCCGTTCTGTGCGTTCGGATTGAACCGAACCAGGTCGGTCGCCGCCAGCAGCAGCGCCGTACCCGCCGAATACGCCGCGAAGTTCGTATAGGTCGCGCCGCCGTTGGTCGAGAATTGCCAGTTGCCGTTCGTGCTCGTCGCACCGGTGATCGCAATCCCCTGCACCGCCCCGGTGTCCACGTCACTCACCGTGGCTCCCAGAAGCGTCGAAATCAAGGTTCCCGCCGGGGTCGTCTGATCCTCGGTGATCGTCGTCAACGTCGGCGACGCCGCCGTCATCACCGGCACGTCGTTGACCGACGTGACCGTGATCGATGCCGTGTTGGCCTGCGTTGAGAACGCCGTTGTCCCGCCGGTCGTCGACGCGCTGGCCGTCGTGCCATGCGTCCCGCTGGTCTGGTCCCAGGCCTCATAGGTGAACGTGTCGGTCCCGCCGTTCTGTGCGTTCGGATTGAACCGAACCAGGTCGGTCGCCGCCAGCAGCAGCGCCGTACCCGCCGAATACGCCGCGAAGTTCGTATAGGTCGCGCCGCCGTTGGTCGAGAATTGCCAGTTGCCGTTCGTGCTCGTCGCACCGGTGATCGCAATCCCCTGCACCGCCCCGGTGTCCACGTCACTCACCGTGGCTCCCAGAAGCGTCGAAATCAAGGTTCCCGCCGGGGTCGTCTGATCCTCGGTGATCGTCGTCAACGTCGGCGACGCCGCCGTCATCACCGGCGCGTCGTTGACCGACGTGACCGTGATCGATGCCGTGTTGGCCTGCGTTGAGAACGCCGTTGTCCCGCCGGTCGTCGACGCGCTGGCCGTCGTGCCATGCGTCCCGCTGGTCTGGTCCCAGGCCTCATAGGTGAACGTGTCGGTCCCGCCGTTCTGTGCGTTCGGATTGAACCGAACCAGGTCGGTCGCCGCCAGCAGCAGCGCCGTACCCGCCGAATACGCCGCGAAGTTCGTATAGGTCGCGCCGCCGTTGGTCGAGAATTGCCAGTTGCCGTTCGTGCTCGTCGCACCGGTGATCGCAATCCCCTGCACCGCCCCGGTGTCCACGTCACTCACCGTGGCTCCCAGAAGCGTCGAAATCAAGGTTCCCGCCGGGGTCGTCTGATCCTCGGTGATCGTCGTCAACGTCGGCGACGCCGCCGTCATCACCGGCACGTCGTTGGTGCCGTTGATGGTGACGGTGACGGTCTGGCTGGCGGTGCCGTCGAAGGACACCGCGGTGAAGCTGTCGGTGATCGACTGACCGGCGCCGAGCTGCTGGATCGCGGCCTGGCTGTCGTCGGCGACGTAGCTCCAGCTGCCGTTGGCGGCGAGCGTGAAACTGCCATAGGTGCCGGCCGCGGCCGGTTGCGCGATGAAGCTGGACTGGCCCTGATCGACGTCGGCAATGGTCAGCGCGCCGCTGGTGGTGAGATTGCCGCCGCTGACGGCGACGTCTTCCTGCACCGCGCCGGCGGCAACCCCGCCGATCACCGGCACGTCGTTGGTGCCGTTGATGGTGACGGTGACGGTCTGGCTGGCGGTGCCGTCGAAGGACACCGCGGTGAAGCTGTCGGTGATCGACTGACCGGCGCCGAGCTGCTGGATCGCGGCCTGGCTGTCGTCGGCGACGTAGCTCCAGCTGCCGTTGGCGGCGAGCGTGAAACTGCCATAGGTGCCGGCCGCGGCCGGTTGCGCGATGAAGCTGGACTGGCCCTGATCGACGTCGGCAATGGTCAGCGCGCCGCTGGTGGTGAGATTGCCGCCGCTGACGGCGACGTCTTCCTGCACCGCGCCGGCGGCAACCCCGCCGATCACCGGCACGTCGTTGGTGCCGTTGATGGTGACGGTGACGGTCTGGCTGGCGGTGCCGTCGAAGGACACCGCGGTGAAGCTGTCGGTGATCGACTGACCGGCGCCGAGCTGCTGGATCGCGGCCTGGCTGTCGTCGGCGACGTAGCTCCAGCTGCCGTTGGCGGCGAGCGTGAAACTGCCATAGGTGCCGGCCGCGGCCGGTTGCGCGATGAAGCTGGACTGGCCCTGATCGACGTCGGCAATGGTCAGCGCGCCGCTGGTGGTGAGATTGCCGCCGCTGACGGCGACGTCTTCCTGCACCGCGCCGGCGGCAACCCCGCCGATCACCGGCACGTCGTTGGTGCCGTTGATGGTGACGGTGACGGTCTGGCTGGCGGTGCCGTCGAAGGACACCGCGGTGAAGCTGTCGGTGATCGACTGACCGGCGCCGAGCTGCTGGATCGCGGCCTGGCTGTCGTCGGCGACGTAGCTCCAGCTGCCGTTGGCGGCGAGCGTGAAACTGCCATAGGTGCCGGCCGCGGCCGGTTGCGCGATGAAGCTGGACTGGCCCTGATCGACGTCGGCAATGGTCAGCGCGCCGCTGGTGGTGAGATTGCCGCCGCTGACGGCGACGTCTTCCTGCACCGCGCCGGCGGCAACCCCGCCGATCACCGGCACGTCGTTGGTGCCGTTGATGGTGACGGTGACGGTCTGGCTGGCGGTGCCGTCGAAGGACACCGCGGTGAAGCTGTCGGTGATCGACTGACCGGCGCCGAGCTGCTGGATCGCGGCCTGGCTGTCGTCGGCGACGTAGCTCCAGCTGCCGTTGGCGGCGAGCGTGAAACTGCCATAGGTGCCGGCCGCGGCCGGTTGCGCGATGAAGCTGGACTGGCCCTGATCGACGTCGGCAATGGTCAGCGCGCCGCTGGTGGTGAGATTGCCGCCGCTGACGGCGACGTCTTCCTGCACCGCGCCGGCGGCAACCCCGCCGATCACCGGCACGTCGTTGGTGCCGTTGATGGTGACGGTGACGGTCTGGCTGGCGGTGCCGTCGAAGGACACCGCGGTGAAGCTGTCGGTGATCGACTGACCGGCGCCGAGCTGCTGGATCGCGGCCTGGCTGTCGTCGGCGACGTAGCTCCAGCTGCCGTTGGCGGCGAGCGTGAAACTGCCATAGGTGCCGGCCGCGGCCGGTTGCGCGATGAAGCTGGACTGGCCCTGATCGACGTCGGCAATGGTCAGCGCGCCGCTGGTGGTGAGATTGCCGCCGCTGACGGCGACGTCTTCCTGCACCGCGCCGGCGGCAACCCCGCCGATCACCGGCACGTCGTTGGTGCCGTTGATGGTGACGGTGACGGTCTGGCTGGCGGTGCCGTCGAAGGACACCGCGGTGAAGCTGTCGGTGATCGACTGACCGGCGCCGAGCTGCTGGATCGCGGCCTGGCTGTCGTCGGCGACGTAGCTCCAGCTGCCGTTGGCGGCGAGCGTGAAACTGCCATAGGTGCCGGCCGCGGCCGGTTGCGCGATGAAGCTGGACTGGCCCTGATCGACGTCGGCAATGGTCAGCGCGCCGCTGGTGGTGAGATTGCCGCCGCTGACGGCGACGTCTTCCTGCACCGCGCCGGCGGCAACCCCGCCGATCACCGGCACGTCGTTGGTGCCGTTGATGGTGACGGTGACGGTCTGGCTGGCGGTGCCGTCGAAGGACACCGCGGTGAAGCTGTCGGTGATCGACTGACCGGCGCCGAGCTGCTGGATCGCGGCCTGGCTGTCGTCGGCGACGTAGCTCCAGCTGCCGTTGGCGGCGAGCGTGAAACTGCCATAGGTGCCGGCCGCGGCCGGTTGCGCGATGAAGCTGGACTGGCCCTGATCGACGTCGGCAATGGTCAGCGCGCCGCTGGTGGTGAGATTGCCGCCGCTGACGGCGACGTCTTCCTGCACCGCGCCGGCGGCAACCCCGCCGATCACCGGCACGTCGTTGGTGCCGTTGATGGTGACGGTGACGGTCTGGCTGGCGGTGCCGTCGAAGGACACCGCGGTGAAGCTGTCGGTGATCGACTGACCGGCGCCGAGCTGCTGGATCGCGGCCTGGCTGTCGTCGGCGACGTAGCTCCAGCTGCCGTTGGCGGCGAGCGTGAAACTGCCATAGGTGCCGGCCGCGGCCGGTTGCGCGATGAAGCTGGACTGGCCCTGATCGACGTCGGCAATGGTCAGCGCGCCGCTGGTGGTGAGATTGCCGCCGCTGACGGCGACGTCTTCCTGCACCGCGCCGGCGGCAACCCCGCCGATCACCGGCACGTCGTTGGTGCCGTTGATGGTGACGGTGACGGTCTGGCTGGCGGTGCCGTCGAAGGACACCGCGGTGAAGCTGTCGGTGATCGACTGACCGGCGCCGAGCTGCTGGATCGCGGCCTGGCTGTCGTCGGCGACGTAGCTCCAGCTGCCGTTGGCGGCGAGCGTGAAACTGCCATAGGTGCCGGCCGCGGCCGGTTGCGCGATGAAGCTGGACTGGCCCTGATCGACGTCGGCAATGGTCAGCGCGCCGCTGGTGGTGAGATTGCCGCCGCTGACGGCGACGTCTTCCTGCACCGCGCCGGCGGCAACCCCGCCGATCACCGGCACGTCGTTGGTGCCGTTGATGGTGACGGTGACGGTCTGGCTGGCGGTGCCGTCGAAGGACACCGCGGTGAAGCTGTCGGTGATCGACTGACCGGCGCCGAGCTGCTGGATCGCGGCCTGGCTGTCGTCGGCGACGTAGCTCCAGCTGCCGTTGGCGGCGAGCGTGAAACTGCCATAGGTGCCGGCCGCGGCCGGTTGCGCGATGAAGCTGGACTGGCCCTGATCGACGTCGGCAATGGTCAGCGCGCCGCTGGTGGTGAGATTGCCGCCGCTGACGGCGACGTCTTCCTGCACCGCGCCGGCGGCAACCCCGCCGATCACCGGCACGTCGTTGGTGCCGTTGATGGTGACGGTGACGGTCTGGCTGGCGGTGCCGTCGAAGGACACCGCGGTGAAGCTGTCGGTGATCGACTGACCGGCGCCGAGCTGCTGGATCGCGGCCTGGCTGTCGTCGGCGACGTAGCTCCAGCTGCCGTTGGCGGCGAGCGTGAAACTGCCATAGGTGCCGGCCGCGGCCGGTTGCGCGATGAAGCTGGACTGGCCCTGATCGACGTCGGCAATGGTCAGCGCGCCGCTGGTGGTGAGATTGCCGCCGCTGACGGCGACGTCTTCCTGCACCGCGCCGGCGGCAACCCCGCCGATCACCGGCACGTCGTTGGTGCCGTTGATGGTGACGGTGACGGTCTGGCTGGCGGTGCCGTCGAAGGACACCGCGGTGAAGCTGTCGGTGATCGACTGACCGGCGCCGAGCTGCTGGATCGCGGCCTGGCTGTCGTCGGCGACGTAGCTCCAGCTGCCGTTGGCGGCGAGCGTGAAACTGCCATAGGTGCCGGCCGCGGCCGGTTGCGCGATGAAGCTGGACTGGCCCTGATCGACGTCGGCAATGGTCAGCGCGCCGCTGGTGGTGAGATTGCCGCCGCTGACGGCGACGTCTTCCTGCACCGCGCCGGCGGCAACCCCGCCGATCACCGGCACGTCGTTGGTGCCGTTGATGGTGACGGTGACGGTCTGGCTGGCGGTGCCGTCGAAGGACACCGCGGTGAAGCTGTCGGTGATCGACTGACCGGCGCCGAGCTGCTGGATCGCGGCCTGGCTGTCGTCGGCGACGTAGCTCCAGCTGCCGTTGGCGGCGAGCGTGAAACTGCCATAGGTGCCGGCCGCGGCCGGTTGCGCGATGAAGCTGGACTGGCCCTGATCGACGTCGGCAATGGTCAGCGCGCCGCTGGTGGTGAGATTGCCGCCGCTGACGGCGACGTCTTCCTGCACCGCGCCGGCGGCAACCCCGCCGATCACCGGCACGTCGTTGGTGCCGTTGATGGTGACGGTGACGGTCTGGCTGGCGGTGCCGTCGAAGGACACCGCGGTGAAGCTGTCGGTGATCGACTGACCGGCGCCGAGCTGCTGGATCGCGGCCTGGCTGTCGTCGGCGACGTAGCTCCAGCTGCCGTTGGCGGCGAGCGTGAAACTGCCATAGGTGCCGGCCGCGGCCGGTTGCGCGATGAAGCTGGACTGGCCCTGATCGACGTCGGCAATGGTCAGCGCGCCGCTGGTGGTGAGATTGCCGCCGCTGACGGCGACGTCTTCCTGCACCGCGCCGGCGGCAACCCCGCCGATCACCGGCACGTCGTTGGTGCCGTTGATGGTGACGGTGACGGTCTGGCTGGCGGTGCCGTCGAAGGACACCGCGGTGAAGCTGTCGGTGATCGACTGACCGGCGCCGAGCTGCTGGATCGCGGCCTGGCTGTCGTCGGCGACGTAGCTCCAGCTGCCGTTGGCGGCGAGCGTGAAACTGCCATAGGTGCCGGCCGCGGCCGGTTGCGCGATGAAGCTGGACTGGCCCTGATCGACGTCGGCAATGGTCAGCGCGCCGCTGGTGGTGAGATTGCCGCCGCTGACGGCGACGTCTTCCTGCACCGCGCCGGCGGCAACCCCGCCGATCACCGGCACGTCGTTGGTGCCGTTGATGGTGACGGTGACGGTCTGGCTGGCGGTGCCGTCGAAGGACACCGCGGTGAAGCTGTCGGTGATCGACTGACCGGCGCCGAGCTGCTGGATCGCGGCCTGGCTGTCGTCGGCGACGTAGCTCCAGCTGCCGTTGGCGGCGAGCGTGAAACTGCCATAGGTGCCGGCCGCGGCCGGTTGCGCGATGAAGCTGGACTGGCCCTGATCGACGTCGGCAATGGTCAGCGCGCCGCTGGTGGTGAGATTGCCGCCGCTGACGGCGACGTCTTCCTGCACCGCGCCGGCGGCAACCCCGCCGATCACCGGCACGTCGTTGGTGCCGTTGATGGTGACGGTGACGGTCTGGCTGGCGGTGCCGTCGAAGGACACCGCGGTGAAGCTGTCGGTGATCGACTGACCGGCGCCGAGCTGCTGGATCGCGGCCTGGCTGTCGTCGGCGACGTAGCTCCAGCTGCCGTTGGCGGCGAGCGTGAAACTGCCATAGGTGCCGGCCGCGGCCGGTTGCGCGATGAAGCTGGACTGGCCCTGATCGACGTCGGCAATGGTCAGCGCGCCGCTGGTGGTGAGATTGCCGCCGCTGACGGCGACGTCTTCCTGCACCGCGCCGGCGGCAACCCCGCCGATCACCGGCACGTCGTTGGTGCCGTTGATGGTGACGGTGACGGTCTGGCTGGCGGTGCCGTCGAAGGACACCGCGGTGAAGCTGTCGGTGATCGACTGACCGGCGCCGAGCTGCTGGATCGCGGCCTGGCTGTCGTCGGCGACGTAGCTCCAGCTGCCGTTGGCGGCGAGCGTGAAACTGCCATAGGTGCCGGCCGCGGCCGGTTGCGCGATGAAGCTGGACTGGCCCTGATCGACGTCGGCAATGGTCAGCGCGCCGCTGGTGGTGAGATTGCCGCCGCTGACGGCGACGTCTTCCTGCACCGCGCCGGCGGCAACCCCGCCGATCACCGGCACGTCGTTGGTGCCGTTGATGGTGACGGTGACGGTCTGGCTGGCGGTGCCGTCGAAGGACACCGCGGTGAAGCTGTCGGTGATCGACTGACCGGCGCCGAGCTGCTGGATCGCGGCCTGGCTGTCGTCGGCGACGTAGCTCCAGCTGCCGTTGGCGGCGAGCGTGAAACTGCCATAGGTGCCGGCCGCGGCCGGTTGCGCGATGAAGCTGGACTGGCCCTGATCGACGTCGGCAATGGTCAGCGCGCCGCTGGTGGTGAGATTGCCGCCGCTGACGGCGACGTCTTCCTGCACCGCGCCGGCGGCAACCCCGCCGATCACCGGCACGTCGTTGGTGCCGTTGATGGTGACGGTGACGGTCTGGCTGGCGGTGCCGTCGAAGGACACCGCGGTGAAGCTGTCGGTGATCGACTGACCGGCGCCGAGCTGCTGGATCGCGGCCTGGCTGTCGTCGGCGACGTAGCTCCAGCTGCCGTTGGCGGCGAGCGTGAAACTGCCATAGGTGCCGGCCGCGGCCGGTTGCGCGATGAAGCTGGACTGGCCCTGATCGACGTCGGCAATGGTCAGCGCGCCGCTGGTGGTGAGATTGCCGCCGCTGACGGCGACGTCTTCCTGCACCGCGCCGGCGGCAACCCCGCCGATCACCGGCACGTCGTTGGTGCCGTTGATGGTGACGGTGACGGTCTGGCTGGCGGTGCCGTCGAAGGACACCGCGGTGAAGCTGTCGGTGATCGACTGACCGGCGCCGAGCTGCTGGATCGCGGCCTGGCTGTCGTCGGCGACGTAGCTCCAGCTGCCGTTGGCGGCGAGCGTGAAACTGCCATAGGTGCCGGCCGCGGCCGGTTGCGCGATGAAGCTGGACTGGCCCTGATCGACGTCGGCAATGGTCAGCGCGCCGCTGGTGGTGAGATTGCCGCCGCTGACGGCGACGTCTTCCTGCACCGCGCCGGCGGCAACCCCGCCGATCACCGGCACGTCGTTGGTGCCGTTGATGGTGACGGTGACGGTCTGGCTGGCGGTGCCGTCGAAGGACACCGCGGTGAAGCTGTCGGTGATCGACTGACCGGCGCCGAGCTGCTGGATCGCGGCCTGGCTGTCGTCGGCGACGTAGCTCCAGCTGCCGTTGGCGGCGAGCGTGAAACTGCCATAGGTGCCGGCCGCGGCCGGTTGCGCGATGAAGCTGGACTGGCCCTGATCGACGTCGGCAATGGTCAGCGCGCCGCTGGTGGTGAGATTGCCGCCGCTGACGGCGACGTCTTCCTGCACCGCGCCGGCGGCAACCCCGCCGATCACCGGCACGTCGTTGGTGCCGTTGATGGTGACGGTGACGGTCTGGCTGGCGGTGCCGTCGAAGGACACCGCGGTGAAGCTGTCGGTGATCGACTGACCGGCGCCGAGCTGCTGGATCGCGGCCTGGCTGTCGTCGGCGACGTAGCTCCAGCTGCCGTTGGCGGCGAGCGTGAAACTGCCATAGGTGCCGGCCGCGGCCGGTTGCGCGATGAAGCTGGACTGGCCCTGATCGACGTCGGCAATGGTCAGCGCGCCGCTGGTGGTGAGATTGCCGCCGCTGACGGCGACGTCTTCCTGCACCGCGCCGGCGGCAACCCCGCCGATCACCGGCACGTCGTTGGTGCCGTTGATGGTGACGGTGACGGTCTGGCTGGCGGTGCCGTCGAAGGACACCGCGGTGAAGCTGTCGGTCAGGGTCTGGCCGACATTGAGCCCCTGCACTGTGCTGTTGCTGTTATTGAGCGTGTAGGTCCACGCCCCACCCGTCGTCATTCCGAAGGTGCCGTAGCCGCCACTGCTCGTCATGCCGGCGGTAACCGCCGCAAACAGATTGGGCGTATTGTCGACGTCGGTGTCGGTCAGCGTGCCGGTCGCGGTCAGACTCCCGGCGATGGCGTTACCGACACCGCCAGCCTCGATTACTGAACCGATCGCGGTGCCGGAGATCACCGCGGCGTCGTTGGTGCCGTTGATAGTGACCGTAACCACCTGCGCGGTGCCGTCCACGGTGTGCACCGTGAAGGTGTCGGTCAGGGTCTGGCCGACATTGAGCCCCTGCACTGTGCTGTTGCTGTTATTGAGCGTGTAGGTCCACGCCCCACCCGTCGTCATTCCGAAGGTGCCGTAGCCGCCACTGCTCGTCGTGCCAACGGTAACCGCCGTAAACAGATTGGGCGTATTGTCGACGTCGGTGTCGGTCAGCGTGCCGGTCACGGTCGGAGTCCCGGCGACGGCGTTACCGACACCGCCGGCCTCGATCACAGAACCGGTTGTGGTGCCGGAAATCACCGCGGCGTCGTTGACCCCAGCGAACTGCACCGTCGCTGTCGCCCAGCTCAGGGTGCCATTGCCAAGGCGAATAGCGTAGGTGAACGAGTCGGTGAGGTACTGGCCCGCCTGGAGCGCGTTAAGCTGAGTTTCAAAACTTGCGTTTAAGGTGCTTGAATCATATCCGACTTTGCCATCGGACGTGATCCAAATCTTCGCGCCATTTAAGCTGGTATCGCTGCTGGTTGCCTCCGCGCGAGCGGTATCCTGCGTCAATAAGTCCGTCGGACTCGAACCACCTGCACTGACGCCGTTGTCGATCGAAAACAGCGTTTTTGCATTACCGCCAAGGTCATTGGCCATCACATTGAGGAAGACAACGGTTGCGCTGTCTTCCGTCAGACCCGTTTGGGCGCTCGTGAATAAATCGTTATTGGCTTGCGGTGCATTGGAGAATGATGTGGTGCTACCGCCGCCTGTTGTCTGAGTAGCCATTTGATCGTCCTTGAAATTCGTAAAATCTGAATGTTACTGGGAGCCTGTCTCAGCAAATGAGATTGAACGCGGTGGCCGACTTGCAAGAGGTCGAACCGGATGCCGCACTGGTGAACATCTCGATCAGATGACAGCGACGCGACGAATCCCTGTCGGTCGCTGGTGAGCGTAGTAGATCGTGCGACCGAAGGATGGGAGGACTGTGAAGCGTTCCCGATCTGCGCTTCGATCTCGAACCAATCGATTGGCTGCCATTCGACACAACGCGACCCACTGGCGCACTCCCTCGCACTCTGTTGGCCAGACGATCGCAATCAAAAGAACAACCCGTGCTCGCAAACGCGAGAGCGCACGGACAGCGCATGAGCGCCTCCGCCGACGTGTTCTTCGGCCTATTGCGAAAAGACTCCGACCGCCATTGCCCTGCCTGTTCAATGCGCAGCCGATAATACGACCGCGCCAGTCATCGTTCGTTGACGATGGGGATTTGGATTCAAGCTGATCTAAACTATTGAGCGCCGAAAATTGGCGCCCGTGACGCGCTTTTTCCAAATCTTGTTAAGCTCGTGTTATCATTAAGACTGCGTTACCCTCAACCACTCGAGCTACATACATCATTTAATCATTAATATGAACATTTATTTATTTGATTGGAGAACTATTTAATTTAGTTAATTTAAAATAGTAAGATGGCTTGATGTTGATGGCACGTCATTCAGGATAAACTGCGGATGCATGTTATTGAAATCACGGTGCAACTCGACCAAGCAAAATATGCTCAGACCGTCGTGTCGACGCGGATAGTCCCCGGTTGCGTGCAGTTTTTGGGGAGGAAAAACGTTTTTACACAGCCTGGGTCAGACTCGGAAGTCGGGCGACGTAATCACGACGTCCGCTCTTGCCCCAACAGCAGACATTCCTGATTCCGGTTGTGATGCCCGAAAAGTGCTAGTGGCGGACAGGATCAGTCGGGACTTTCGCCCATGGCCGCGTGACGTCCGAGAAGCTCCAACAATAGACAATCTGTGCTGTTCATCATAACCACACCCTTCGACTCGATGATCGCTTCAAAGCGGCTGTGATTGGGGCCTGTGCTTGCGGTATGCCGAGACAAATCATTGGGTGAAGGCATGGGGGATTGTGGACAGTGACCGAAGAGGAGCTGAGAAAGTCGAGCAGTTACGACAATCGGGTGTTTTTGCACTTAATCAATTCTCGGTAGAGGCGCTTTACTACATTCGGCGTAATTCTGCTTGCCATAGTCGAGTGTGTTCCAGCCCAAGCCGAAACGGTGAAAATTAAATGGAATGGCGACTACTCGCATAATTTTGCTGATCATTACTCACCCGAGAATAAGTACAAGTCGGGACTCTCCCAGTTTTTTCAGAACGGGTCGCCAGAAGAGCGTGGGAGAATCCAGAAGGACGGCTATCTGCTGGCGGAATTAATTCTGCCCAAGGGCACGTCAGGCCCGCTACCCTTCGTCATCTTAATGCATGGATGCTCCGGGTTAACACCGTTAGTCGCTAGATGGGCCAAGGAAAAGGCGATCAACTTTCTGAAGGAAGGTTACGGTGTTCTAGTTTTAGACAGCTTCAAGAGCCGCAATGTTACTGATGTGTGCGGGCAAGGAAACTACCATTGGGGATGGCGACGTTCTGAGGATGCATATTCCGCGCTTGCCTATTTAGTCGAGAATAAATTCGCAGTTCCAAATAAGGTGTACGTGATGGGCCGCAGTAACGGTGGCACCGCGGCTATAATGATAGCAAGCTACGAGCAGGTCATTGACCATCAATTTAAGTTCGAGGCCACCTTTGCCGTATCTCCGGGATGCGCCGGTTTGGCAAAGCGCAATTTTGGAATCCCATTGATAATTTTTATAGGTGAGAAAGATCAAGCGAATGATCCGAGCGTGTGTGATGAGCTTTCGCGAACATCAAGAGGGTCGCCGGTGCAAATGTATGAATTCGCAAATGTTGCGCACGGGTATGAAGACAACGCTCCCCCTATGCGTTCCATGGGTGGCGCATGGAATACAACGCAAAAGCTGATAGCGAGACAATAGAGAAGGTCCTGACGTTAATGAGAACGCGCGAATATCCACGTGGTGTTGAACGAAGGTGATATCGCAAACCTAGCTGCCGATCATCTCTAGCGAAGCTGGATCTCCGACTGTCGGCAATTTACAACGATATTTCTACCAAGCCGCCGAACTTGCAAAAGCAAGAGTTGGCCAGCAGTCAAAAGGACTGGCTCCTATCGCGTCGCCGGTGCGGAATGGATGTGCCGCGCATCAAGCACTTGTATGAGCAGCGGACTGATCAGCTCTTGGCGCACATGGCCGAGTTTACGGTTGCGATGGTACGAGCCACTGGCTTTTAAAAGTTCTAGCTGTTGGAAAAAAATCTCTGCTCGCGCGGTGGGGCATGGCCGCCCTTCTGCGGCTGGCCGCAAGTGTCCGGAATAGCTGCGCCGAGTCGGACCTTCCGGACGCACCCGACGATTGGGACTTGGTACCGGTGTTCGACATCTGGGGAATCCCGCTGCTGCCGCGCCCGGAGCTCCTTGAAGGACTGCTTCGCCCAGAGGAACGCAAATTTCAGAGTGATCGACAACAACACGAAGTCGCTCTTTGCGTGCGCAAAGCCCAAGCCGAGAGCCGGATCGCGACTGTACGCGCGGCGCGGCGTTTTCTTGAAAACAATCCATGGGCGGCATTTTGGGGCGCGGCTCACCTGCTGCGAATAGCTACGGTTCCCCGCCAAGGCCGCTGCGCCGATGAATTTCATCCGAGAGCGTCCCACTCTGGCGCGAAGGGCGGCCGGACGAAGCGCTGGTCTTTCGGCAGAGCGGCGATAGCGGCGCGATCCTTGTCATCGAGCTGGGTGCCGAGCGCATCAAGATTGGCCTTCTGGCTTTCGGGACGGGCGGCTTTCGGAATCACGATGACGCCCTCCTGATCGAGGAGCCAGGCGACCGCCATCTGAGCGGCACTACAACCGTGCTTGTGGCCGAGGAAGGCGAGCGTGGGATCACTTGCCGCCCGCCCTTGCGCGAGGGGCGCATAGGCTGTCAGCGGAATCCCCTTGCCGCGCAGATAGGCGAGCGTCGGCGCCTGCGACAGGAACGGGTGGTATTCGACCTGGAGGCTGGCAATCGGCGCGCCTATCTCCTCCACCGCGCGACGGATCATCGGCAGGTTGAAGTTGCACACGCCGATCGCGCGTGTCAGGCCGCGCTCCCGCAACGACATCAACGCTTCCAGCGTCGCCACCATGTCCATGTCCTGTGACGGCCAATGGACCATATAGAGATCGACCTGGTCGAGTCTCAGCTTCCGCAGGCTGGTGTCGAACGCGCGGTAGAGCGCATCCGGCGCAAGCTGATCATGCCAGACCTTGGTGGTGATGAAGAGTCCGTTCCGGTTCACGCCGGACGCCGCGATGGCCGCGCCGACGGCGGCTTCGTTGTCGTACATCGCAGCGGTGTCGATATGTCGGTAGCCGAGCGCGATCGCACTCTCGACGACCGGCTGGGCATCGGCTCCCGGCATCCGGAAGGTGCCGAAGCCGAGGCGGGGAATCGCGACACCCTGTGTCGTGATGGTCTCCATGATGTTTTCCTTTCTCGGGTTTCGTGCCGGCGGGTCGGTGCGTTGGTCCTTGTGCCGCCGTCAGGCGGCAAGCCATCACAAGGCAGCGGCGTCAGGTGGATGCTTGGGCCTGGCTCGCCCTGACGAGTTCGGCGACGACGCTTTCGAGCGCCGTAGTGCCCTTCACCGCCGACCGACCGTGCTCGCTGAACTCAATCCATCCCTCGTTGAAGCCGTCGAGCATCCGGATCCGAGGCAACGGATTTCGCGTTCCCTGAGAGCGGAAAATCTGCTCCCAGCTCTCGCGCGGCACCGTCTCGACCCGGACGGGGCGCTCCAGCACCGTGGCGAAGGCGCGGGCGAGATCGTTGGGCGAGACGCGGGCAGCCCCCTCCAGCTCGACGACTCGCATCCCGATCCAATCCTCCCGGAGAAGCGCGGCGGCCAGGCGCCCGACATCTTGCGTCGCGACCATCGGGAACAGCTTGTCGGCCGGCTGCAGGAAGCTGCGCAGCACGCCTTCGTCGCGCGCCGAGGGAACGTCCCAGAGCGCATTCTCCATGAACCAGCCGGGCCTCAGGAAGGTGACCGGAAGGCCGATCTCCTCCAGCGACTGTTCCATCAGCGTGCGCTGGGTCAGCAGGTTCTCGTGCGGCGCATCCGCGCCGATGGTCGACAAGCAGACCACCTTGCCGGGACGCGCCTCGGCCAAAGCCGCCGTCACGGCCGCGATGACGCGCTTGGCCTCGGGAAAGCCGGGCTCCGGATCGAACTCGGAGGGCGGCAGGATGAAGACGCCCGCGGCACCCCTGAAGGCTGAAGTCAGGCTTGCCGCGTCGTCCATCTCGGCCAGGGCGACGTCGCAGCCCCGAGTTCTCCACTCCGCCGCCTTGACCTCGTCGCGCAGAACGGCGCGGACGGGCAGTCTTTCGGCGAGAAGGGTGCGCGCAAGCGCGCCGCCGACCTTGCCAGTGATTCCGGTGATTGCGTACATGATGGTTCTCCAGAAGGTTGATGTCGATCGCGCAGGCTCAGGCGAGCCCGGCATAGAGGCCGCGCTCGAACTCGCCGTAGAGCGCGACGACCCGCTCGTCGAAGAAGGGCAGGATCTGGGTGAAGAGCGCGCCAGTGACGTGCTTCACTGGGTCGAGCCAGAAGTAGCAGTTGAGCAGGCCTGCCCAGGAGATGCTGCCGGCGGAGCGCCCGTTCGGTCCCGGCTGCATGTTGATGTCGAAGGACAGGCCCCATTTATGCGGCTGTCCCGGGAACTGGTCGAAGCTGCGGGAATAGGGCGGCTGCGCCGAGCGCATCTCCTGGACGTTTAGCTCGCCGATCTGGTTCTGCATCATCATGGCAACCGTCTCCGGACGCAGGATTCGGACGCCATGCAGCGCGCCGCCGTTCAGCAGCGCCTGCAGGAACGCCATGTAGTCCCGCGGCGTGCTGAAGGCGCCGCCGCCGCCCATGAAGAACTCCGGCCGTTGCGGCATCTCGAAGGGCGCCGGATCCAGCCCGCCATCGGCGCGGCGGTTGTGGAAAGTGGCTACGCGCCGCTTCTGCTCGGTCCCGATCAGAAACCCCGAATCCTTCATGCCGAGCGGCGCGAAGATGTTCTCGCGGAAGTAGATATCGAGCGACTGGTCGGACACCGCCTCGACCAGCTTGCCGACCCAGTCCATGCTGATGCCGTATTCCCACCGCTCGCCAGGCTCGAACTCGAGCGGAGCCGTGAAGGCGGCGTTCTTGCAGGTCGCGATGTCGGGCATGCCCGTCACCTTCTCGTAGCGGGTCAGAGCCTCGCTCCAGATCGAGTAGGTGTAGCCGGAGGTATGCGTCAGCAGATGGCGCACCTTGATCGCGCGCTTGGCCAGCCGCAGTCGTGGCGTTCCATCCTCGGCGAAGCCCTCGAGGATCTGCGGGGAGGCCAGTTCGGGCAGGTATTTCGCCGCGTCGTCGTCCAGATGCAGGCGGCCCTGCTCGAGCAGCTGCATGCAGGCCGTCGCCGTGAAGGCCTTGGTCATCGACAGCAGCCAGAACACCGTGTCGAGCGTCATCGGTGCGCCCGTTGCGACGTTCGTCTTGCCGAAGGCACCCTCGTAGACCATGCCTTTCGGCGTGGCCGCGACGGCGATAACACCGGCCACGTCGTTCCTCGAAACGCCTCCTCGCAAGGCGGCGTCGATCGCCTTGAACCGCACTGACGAACCGGCTGGCGTTGTTCTGGCCAGGGCGGGGCTGACCGTATCGAGAGCCAGAACGGCCCCCAGCATTCCCCCGCGCTGAAACATGGTTCTGCGTGTGATGCGGTTCATGGCTAACTCCTTTCTGGATCGAAGGAAATCCGATTTGCTCGGCCGCTCGCCCCCGATGTTGCTAAGACGTCACCCTTGTAAGCCGTGCTATGACGTGATTCACGCGCATTAAAATCAATGCTACAGTGACTCAAATTCACTGCTTATCCGCCTCGGGGGGAGGCTCCGGCGGAGACCTGCAGAGGCGAAGGGAGATCAAATGGTTTTCGACACGCGGCTTCTGACCGGCGTCGGTGTCCTGGCAGCGGTTACGGAGGCTGGGAATTTCGCCCGCGCCGCGGAGATGCTCGGCCTGACGCCGTCAGCGGTGAGCCGGGCCGTCGCGCGTCTGGAGGCGCGGGTCGGCGTGCGGCTTTTCGATCGCAATCCACGCGAAGTCAGCCTCACCGAGGAAGGACGCCGCTTCCACACGCAGGTGATGCCGCTTCTCGCTGGCCTGGATGAGGCGGCCGCCGAGGCCGCAGGGGCGGCGGCGGTCGTGCGCGGCCGGCTGCGCGTATCGGTGGACCCGTGGTTCGCGCGTATGGTGCTTGCGTCGAAGCTCCAGCAGTTTCTGGTCCGCTATCCTCTGCTGTCGGTCGATTTCTCCACCAGCAACTATCGCCAGGAGATGATGACCGGCGTCGACGTGGCGGTGCGCTTCGGCCCCCCCGATGAGTCATCCCTCATCGTGCGCAAGCTGCTGGAGACCCGCATCGTGACGGTCGCCGCTCCGGCCTATCTCGAAAAACACGGCGAGCCGCGATCACCCCATGACCTCGTCCATCACGAAGCGCTTCTCTTCCGCGATCCCCAGACCGGCCTGCCCTTTCCCTGGGAGTTCCGGCGCGGCGGGGAGGTCAAGGAGGTCAAGGTCTCCAGTCGGCTGGTAATGGATGACCCTTCAGTCGCGATCTCCGCTTGCCTGGCCGGTCAAGGCATTTTCCAGAGCCTCGCGATCGGCTTGGCGCCTTTACTGTCGCGAGGCGAGCTTATTCAGATCCTGCCGGAATGGTCGGAAGAACTCTATCCGCTCTATGCCTATCATCCCTCGCGCCACCTCCCGCCGGCGAAGGTCCGAGCGCTTCTGGATTTCATCCAGGAGATTGCTGTCTGCGCGTAATTGATACTCGGCTTGTGCGGTAACTCAGCCGACCAGGATCTCGCTCAACCATGCGGACGGCAAGCAGTTATGGGATGTACTTAGCAATCCAGCGGGGGCCTCATGATGATGCGCAGCGTTCTGTATGAATACCTCGGAACGGAAGTTTACTGGACGATATCGATGCCTGAGCAGGACGCTCTTCGAGGGGCGCCAAGGCGGAGAAGAAGTCGGGAAGCAAGCCGCTCGCTCGCTACAGCGCACGACGGGCGCGCTTCGCGAGCGGCTTGGGCTTTCATTATGCCGCCTGTCTGGCGCGCGCCGCCTTCCTGGCCGCCTTCGCGGCCTCATCGGCCGCGATCTGTGCGCTGGTCCGCCGGACTCGCTTGTGCGGCGTGGGTGGCCGCTTGAGCTTGGCGATCCGGTAAGTCGGGTATTTCTCGATCTCGTTCGCCATCGTCTCTACCCATCGGTCGCCGTAGTCCGGTGACGCGCTGCCCTTTGGCCGGTGTCCGGTGATGAATCCTTCGACCTCGCGATCCATTTTCACATGCCTTGCGATGCTCTTGAACCTGTGACGCCAGCCGTGGTTACCGTTTGGTGGATTTGAGGTCGCTTGCTTCGCCCAACAGGGCCTCAAGTTCAGCGATGAACATCCGGACCTTGGGCAGTACCTGACGCGCCGTGGGATACACAGCCCAGATTGTATGATCGTCGCTGGCAGCGTCGTGCAGCACTATCCGGACAAGTCTGCCCTCTCGAAGATCGTCGCTGACGTTCCAATAGGAAAGAAGCGAGATGCCCGCGCCGTGGACGCAGGCGTCGTGTAGGGCGTCGGCGCTGCTCGCGGAAAAGCGCGTGTTGATAGGGACCTGACGCTCTCGCCCGCCAATGCGAAACGGCCAGCGACTTGCCCCGGTGAGTGACAGACAAGCGTGCTCTCTGACGTCCGCGGCGGTCGAGGGCTTGCCATGGGCCTCGATGTAGCTTGGTGCCGCCACCAGGACGCGCGGACTTACGCCGAGTGATCGGGCAACCATGCTGTTTTCGCGGGGCTCTGCGAAGCGGATGGCCAAGTCCGTTCCAGAGGCGGTTATGTCGACGACGCTGTCGCTAAGTTCGAGGTCGATCCGCAACGCCGGGTGGCTCGTCAGCAATCGCGGAATGATCGGCGCAATCAGCTTTCGTCCGAAAGCGGTCGACGTGTTGACCCGGAGTGTCCCGGAGACGCCCTCTTTGGCCGCTCGAAGATTAGCCCTTGCGGCAAGCTCTCCCTCAACGAGCGCCTGGGCATAGGGCAAAAATGCTTCGCCTTCGGGAGTCAGCGACATCGAACGCGTCGTGCGATGAAACAAGCGCACGCCGAGATCCTGCTCCAGCGCCGCCAGTCTTCGTGTCGCAACCATCGGGGAGACGCCGAGTCTGCGCGCAGCCCCTGCGAGGCTGCCGACCAAGGCGGCATCGACCAGAACGGCGACGGCGGCAGTATCCATTATATCAAAATCCGATATGGCGGCTTCTCGGATAGGCACGCTACAGCGGAATTCGATGCAAAGCTAGATGTGGATCCTCAATGAATTCCGTGAGGTTTCCCATGTCTGAACTAGCTCCTCCCTTTGTACACGCGGTCGCAAGACCTTTGAGCCGCACGCTGACTTTCGTCATGGCGGCGGCGACTGGCATCGCCGTGGCGAACATCTATTACAACCAGCCGATGCTCGGAGTGATACAGGCCGAATTTCCGGGGCAGCCAGCCACGCAGTTGATCCCGACGGCAACCCAGATCGGCTATGCCGCTGGCCTCTTCCTACTCGTCCCTTTGGGCGACATGATGGATCGGCGGCGACTCATCATTTCGCAGTTCGCCCTGCTGGCGATTGCTCTGGTCCTTGCGGCCATGGCGACGACCGCCTGGACGCTCGTCGCTGCATCCTTCGTGGTCGGAGCAACTTCGACTGTCGCCCAGCAGATCATTCCGTTCGCAGCGTCACTGGCGTCACCTGAACGACGGGGCCAAACAGTCGGAACGATAATGTCCGGATTGCTCTGTGGATTGCTGTTCAGCCGGACGCTGGCCGGGTTCGTCGCAACGCACGCGGGGTGGCGTGAGATGTTCTGGGTGGGCTCGCCCTTGGCCATCATCGCCGGCTCAGCGATGGCGATCGCGCTTCCTCGCAACCATCCCTACGTCGCCATGCTGTACGGCAACGCACTAAAATCTATGGTGCACCTCTGGCGGAACGAACCCGCACTCCGCTCCGCAACCCTCGTCCAGGCCGCGCTCTTTGCGTCGTTCACGAGTTTTTGGACGATACTCGCCCTTCATCTGCAAGAGCCCCGATTTGCTCTTGGAGCAGATGTCGCCGGTCTTTTTGGAGCCGTCGGCGCCGTCGGAATCTTCGCTGCTCCATTGGCCGGTCGACTTGCAGATCACCGCGGGCCACAGCTAGTGGCTTTGGTCGGCGCAGCGGTCACGTGCGCATCGTGGATCCTATTCGGGTTCTGGGGAGGCGTCATCGGACTGGTCGTCGGCGTCGTCATCCTTGATTTCGGAGTGACGAGCGCGATGGTTTCCAGCCAGCACGTCGTATTCGCGGTCCATCCGGAAGCACGTGGACGGCTAAACACAATTTTCATGACCGGAATGTTTCTGGGCGGTTCGGTGGGGTCGGCCGGTGCAACGATCGTATGGAGCCAAGGTGGTTGGGGGGCGGTAAGCGTATTCGGAGGCGTACTCTCGATTGTCGCTGTGTTTCTGCAAAGTCACTCCCGCAGTCGGGGAACGAGGTGACCCAGCTTGCTGGGGTCACTGCAGGAGTTGCTTTGTCGATCCATTGGGATGCGGAGTTTTGGTCGTTTGATGGTGCTGCAAACGATGGCGCCGAGCCTCGACATGAGTCTGCCAGCCGCTGCGGCACGCAGCGCATTTGTGATCCGGCAGGGTCAGGTCGTCGCACCAAAGGACAGGCCGTGATTGCCGACGCCCGCTCGGCCATCTTCGGATTGCGTTGCGGCGGCGCCCAATAAAGCGATCAGCCCGCCTATCGTCGGCAAGGAGCGTTGCTAGAGCACGCCTAGGCCCGAATCCGACATCTAGGGTGAGCCCCGTCCATCTGCGGTCGAGCGACACCTGACACCGCGCCGGCGACCGCTTGCATCACCCCAAAAGGTGGTACACAGTGGTGGTCACAAACTTTTGCCGGCCGTTTCGGAAATGCCCGATTTCAGGGGTTTTCTTGAGCGTTCGCGGCCCTTGGCTGGGAATCCCTCCCTCTCCGCCAGTTTTTAAATCCTATCCACCAGTTTTTCCCCGCGAGAAACCCTTGAAAAGCAGCGTTTCCGGCTTGCGTGAGTGTGCAAGTGCCGAAGCGTGTATCCCCCGAAGTAGTCCGCAAAGTAGTCCATGACGGCGGCGTGAAACGCCCGACAAGTCGTACCCAGCAGGGGCCGTCCTATCTTGTACGCCGGCTGTCCACGTATTTCTTCCAGATCCGCCCCCCTCGCGACCTTGCGGCCTCCGGTCGCCCATGCGCTCCTGTTCGGGTGCGGCTCGGCGTGCTTCCGAGGCGGGAAGCGCAACGCCGCGCCGCCTGGCTAGGTCAGACCCTATGAACTGCGATCCGCGGATCCTCTTGGTGACCCCGGGCGGGCATCCAGACCTCGGCAAATGGTTTGTGCGACGAGTCGAACTGAAAGCAGATTTCGATCTGATCCCTGAGAAATGGTCGGACCGGACTCAAGACGTTCACGATGCCAATCATGCTATCTAGCTTTGTTATGAGCGCTTCGCCCTCGCCCTCTAACTCGGCCAGCTTGTTTTGGACAACCGAAGAGAGTTCCTTTGCTCTCTCAGCCCAGCTCGTTTGAAGCGACGCCGTCCAGTCGTTCTGCCTGTGCGAGATCGTCTGCGCAGCATCCGCCAGCCCCTCGGCCCATGCTTTCAAAAACTCACTGATCCCATCTAAGCGGGTTTGAATTTGCTCTTGAGTCGAGCTGCTGACGCTTGACAGCCGCTCACAGCTTGCCTCAATAGCCTCCTCATTCACCGCAGTCGTGACATAGTCACCAATTCGCTCGGCTATTTCCCGTACAGACTCTCCGAAAGATCGAGAGTCAGCCATGATGACATTAAGTTCCTCGGGATCAACCATTCTTTGAAGCCGATCCGGCAACTCTTCGACCGAGGCAACAACAGCCTCGAGCCGCTCTTCGAGCGACGCCATCCTCGAACCTATAGCATCTTCCATTTCCTTAGTTGGCGAACCTGACTCAACGCTTGACGAGACATTGAGCGCCACAACTTGAGCAAAGGCTTCGTCGGCTTCCGACGCAGCCGAATCCATTCGCCGGCTCACAGCTGACAGTCGGTCGGGAAGCGTTTTAATCCTAGCCGATCCGTATGATCCGACTATGGGGACGACAGCGGACAGCGCGCCGGGAAATCACCGATCACCGCCCGGCTACACGCCCCCTGGGGGCACGACCGAACGGGGCCCTCCAGGACCTCCCTGCCCGTCATATCCCAGCTTCGCATGAAGTCTCGTGGCCAGCCCAGGTCTTGGCCGCGCGGCTGGCGAGTGTGCCAGCTATCCCGCTGAGGCTTGAAATGGTCCACAGGCGTGGTCCATAGTGCGCCGAGACGGCCGCCGCGGCTGTTCGCGAAAAGCACTGCAGGGCAACGGTTTCTGTGCGCGGTTTCCGAGTCTTCGTTGGAATCCTAGTGTCCGTTCAACCATTCAACACGCGCCGCAAATTTCCAATCGTGCACTGCTGGACGCTCAGCGACATCAGCAACCCAGGCCGCAAACAAGCAACCGACACGAACGTCTCGAACTCGGCAACCGACTTGGCGGAAGCTTTGGGGAAGAACCGTGAGACCCCCAGCAGAGAGATTTAACGCCTGTTTGCGTACACCGTTGAGCCGGCACCGCAAGAACGGACATGCCCGTGAGCGGCAGCTTTGCGCGCCAGAAGCGGCCGTCGCCAATATTCCGCAGTGGCGCCCCGGCGCCCGCCCAAGTATGGGGTCAGGCGGATGAGTCCAGATCCGAGAACCATGGCATCGAGGCCTGCGCACCGCAACTGGTGACGCTGAATGCGGCTGCCCGCTGTGCGAAGGCAATCGCTGCGTTGACGTCGGCCGTTCGGCACCATTCGACGGCAAATGCTCCGACGAAAGTGTCGCCTGCTCCGGTGGTATCAACAGCGTCAACGGCGGCAGCCCGACTGGTTCGTATTCCGCTGCTGTCGACGAGCGCCACGCCATCGCGCCCCAGCGTCACGATGACCGTCTGCACGCCGCGCTTTAACAGCAGTTTTGTCGCGGCCGCGATGTCCTCCGGGCTATTAATCTCGCGCCCCGTAAGGGACGCAAGTTCATGCCGGTTGGGGATCAAAAAGCGCAGGCCGTCCAGCAACGCATCGTCGACCGGGCGCGCCGGCGCGGGATTGAGCAGAACAGGAATGGAATGCAACTTGGCCAGCGCCAGGGCACGCTCGACAGTCTCGGCGGGCGACTCGAATTGACAGACCAGCAGCGAGGCCCGGCCAATGTTCGCGCTCAACGCGTCGATATCCTCCGGCAGCAGCAGATCGTTGGCGCCGCCGGAAATCGCAATGCTGTTCTCGCCGGAAGCCTCCGTCATCACCATGGCGATGCCCGACGTCACGCCGGCCGCGACCTTGAGATGGGTGACGTCCACGCCGCTGTCCGACAGCGACGTGCGCAGGCTGATCCCGAAGGCATCGTCGCCGATACATCCGACAAAACTCACATCGCCGCCGAGGCGCGCCGCCGCTACCGCCTGATTGGCGCCCTTGCCGCCCGGAGCCACGACAAAGTCGCGACCGCGCACGGTCTCGCCCGGCCTCGGCAGCACCGGCAGCGCCAGCATGAGGTCGGCATTGGCGCTGCCTATGACCCAAATTTTCGCCATCGATGACAACCGTCCTTCAGCGCTTTGTCAGGCCCAACTCTTCGGCCGTTCGTCAGGCCGCTTTTACTCGCATGAGAGAATATGCCAAACTATCATATCAAACTGGTGAAGCCATGATCCATGCTATCAATCTGCCCGATGTTGTTGCGGAAGTGCGCGCGGTGTTCGAGCGCTATGAGCAGGCGCTGCAAGCCAACGACATTCCGGTGATGGAAGAGATTTTCTGGAATCATGACACGACCACGCGCTACGGCGTCGGCGAGAACCTGCGCGGCTGGCAGGCGATCTCGGATTTCCGCCGCAGCGGCAAGCTCGGCAAGTTCCGCCGTACGCTGATCAACACTATCATCACCACTTACGGCCGCGACTTCGCCACCGCCAACACCGAATACCAGCGCGACGGCGAGGCCACCACCGGCCGCGAGACCAAGACGCTGCTGCGTACCGAACAAGGCTGGCGCATCGTCTCGGCCCACGCCAGCCTGCTCGGCGTCACGGTATAGGTCTCGCCGGCTACTTGCTGTCCTGCCGGCTGGTCCAATTCAGCAGATTGCTCCACAGCGGCTTGAAGCCCTCCCAGCGCAAAAATTCATTCGGCAACCAATGCGGCCCGATGTCGGTCGTCCAGACGGCGCTGCGCCCTGCGCCGACCTGCTGCACCGCGAGCAGCGGATGGCCGCCCTCGCTGGCCGGTAATGTCAGCAGCGTGGTCGCCTCGGGTTTTGACACGACTTCATTGATGCCGAGCAGATAAGGAAAATCCGTCGGCACGCCGTTCAGGATCGGATGGCCTGCAGCGCCGGCGCCGAGTTCGGGCACGATGCCTTCGGGCAGTTCGATGCGGTCGTCGTAGGGATGGATCGCCGTCGGCAGCACCGCCTCTACGGCCGTTTTGCGATAGCGCGCCGCGCCGTTGATGCCTTGGAAGCTGTAGTAGCCGCCGACCATGATCAACCCGCCGCCGCGCTCCACATAGCTGCGCAGCAGTTTCAGCCGGTTCGGCGCGCGGCGCGAGTGGGTCCAGACATCCGGCGACAACAGCAACGTGTTGGCGCCGATGTCGCTGAGGATGATGCAGTCATAGGCGTCGAGCGCCGCGTCAGTCGAGGGGAAGTCCGTAGCTGCTTCGTGGCACAGCATGTAGGTGAAGTCGAACTCGGCACCGTGCAGGATCGAGACGAATTCGTCGGCGCCGCGATGATGCGTGACCGAAGGGAACTGGTCCCAGCCCTTGATGTGGGTGGCCGTCGATGTCCAGCTTTCGCCGGCCAGCAGGATTTTCTTTGCAGTCATGATGTCGTGGTCCATGGCGTCGTGAGCGGGAAGCCGGATGACACGGCCGGAGCCATGTCATCCGCAGGCGTTAGCGGCGGGCTTACTGGAACTTGGCGAACTGCAGCCGGAACGCGCCGTCGGGATATTGCATCCAGTCCAGCGATTTGGCGGAGGCCTGCAGCGTCGCCGGGAAAGTCAGGAACAGCATCGGCGCATCGGTGGCGATCTGGACTTCAGCTTCGCGATAGAGCTTTGCGCGGTCGGCCTGCGCCGGCGCGCTGCGTGCCTTTTCCAGGAGGTCGGTGACCTTGTCGCTCGAATAGCCCATGAAATTGTTCGGACCGTTCTTGGTGAGGTAGTTGTAGATGTTGCCATCCGGATCGGTACGGCCCGACCACGGCGACATGCAAAGGTCAAAGTCCTTCTGGCGCAGCACAGTGATCAGGCTGGTGGCGTCGATCTGCTTGATCTCGACCTTGAAGCCGGCCGCGTTGGCCTGCGCCTGCATCACTTCGGCGGTGCGCACCTGCGCCGGCGAGTTGGTGACGGTGATGCTCACCGGCACCGGCGTGGTGACGCCGGCTTCCGCGAGCAGCTTCTTGGCGGCGTCGGCGCTGGTCTTGTAAGGCGCGAAGGCGGGATCGTGCACCCAGCCCATGGACGGCGGGATCGCGCCCTGGGCGACGCTGCCGGTGCCGAAATACACCACGCGCAGGATTGCCTGCTTGTCGATCGCCGTGGTGAAGGCCTGGCGGACGCGGACATCGTTGAACGGCGGCTTGGTAGTGTTGAACGAGAACGCGTTGAAGCCGAGGCCCGAGGCCTGCTTCAGCGTCACGGTGGGTTCGCGGCCGAGCTGGCCGACGGTCTGCGCCGGCACGGCGTCGACAAGCTGCACCGTTCCCGAGCGCAGGTTGGTCAGGCGCACGGTCTCGTCGGCGATCGGGCGGAAGACGATGCGCTCGATGGCCGCGGGACCGCGCCAGTAGTTGGCAAAGCGCTCGAGCACCAGCTCGGAATTCTTGGTCCAGCTCACGAGCTTGTAGGGGCCGGCGCCCACCGCCTTGGTGGCGAAATCCGGACCGAGCGCTTTCAGCGCGGCCGGCGACACCATCATGCCGGCGCGGTTCGACAGCACCTGCAGCAGCGGCGCATAGGCCATCTTCAGCTTGATGGTGAAGGTCAGTGCGCCGGTGACTTCGACCTGATCGATCGGGGACAATTCGCTGCGCCGCGGCGAGGCGGTGGCGGGATCGAGCATGCGGTCGAAATTGGCCTTTATGGCCGCGGCATCGATCGGCGTGCCGTCATGGAAGGTCAGGTTCGGCTTCAGGGTGAAGCGATAGGTCAGCGGATCCGGCGTCTCGACGCTGGCGAGGCCCGGCTCGATCTTGAGGTCGGGCGTCACATGCACCAGCGGTTCATGCAAATTGTACTGCACCGAGATCTCGAAGAACGACGCCATCAGCGCGGGGTCGAGAGTCACAGGATCGGAGACGATGCCGACGGTCAGCGTCTTGGCGTCCTGCGCCATGGCCGGCAGTCCGGACAAAGCCAGCGGCGCAGCCGCGATCAGCGCGAAAAGGGCACGCCGGGAAGTTTTAACAATCATCAGTCGTCTCCTGCTGGAAATCGCCATGGAACAATCAGTCACGTGGATCGAAGCGGTCGCGCAGTCCGTCGCCCAGCAGATTGCAGCCGAGCACGGTGAGAAAGATGGCGGCGCCAGGAAACACCGCCAGCCATGGCGCCATTTCCATGAAGCCGATGGCGTTGCGCAACATGTTGCCCCAAGTGGCGGTCGGCGGCTGCGCGCCGAGCCCGAGAAAGGACAGATAGGACTCGGTGATGATGGCGGAGGCGAACAAAAGCGAGCCCTGCACGATGATCGGCGCGAGGATATTGGGAAGGACCGTGCGCGCCAGGATATTGGCGGTGCCGAAGCCGAGCGCGCGCTTGGCCTCGACGAATTCGAGTTCACGCACCACCAGGGTTTGCGCGCGCGCGACGCGGGCGAATACCGGCAGGTTGACCACCGCAATCGCCAGCACGGCATTGTTGAGGCTGGGGCCGAGCACAGCGGTGATCGCCAGCGCCAGCAGGATGCTCGGAAACGCGAACACGATATCCATCAGCCGCATGATCAGCGCATCCACCGCGCGGCCGAAATAGCCGGCGATCAGGCCCAGCGCCGTGCCGGCGATGCCGGCCACCGCGACGCTCAAAATGCCGACAAACAGCGACGTCTGCGCGCCGTAGATGATGCGCGAAAGCACGTCCCGGCCAAGCTCATCCGTGCCTAGCCAGTGGCCGGGCGCCGGCGGCGCCAGCGTGTTGACGAAATCCGGCGTGTCCGGCCCATAGGGCGCAATCAGCGGCGCGCCGAGCGCCGCCACAATGGCCAATGCGACGATGCCGACGCCGAGCGCGGCGCGCGGATCGCGGGTCATCGCCCGCAATAATGCGGCCGGGCCGGGCGCACGCAAGGTTGCTGCTGTGCTCATGACAACCGCACCCGCGGATCGAGCGCGGTGTAGATCAGGTCGGTGACCAGGTTGATCAGCACGAACAAGGTGGCGGTGAGCAGCACGGCGCCCTGCACCACCGGATAGTCGCGGGCAAAAATGGCATCGACCGTAAGCTTGCCGATGCCTGGCCACGAGAACACCGTCTCGGTGACCACGACGCCGCCGAGCAACTGGCCGAGCTGAATGCCGAGCAGCGTGACGATGGGCATCCGCGCGTTGCGCAGCGCATGGCCCCAGATCACGGTGCGGCGCGACAGACCTTTCGCGCGCGCGGTGCGGACGTAGTCGGCGCGCATCACTTCCAGCATGGCAGCGCGGGTCATGCGCATGGTGGCGGCAGCGAGCGCAGCACCGAGAGTCAGCGCCGGCAGCACGAGATGGCGCAGATGGCCGATCGGATCGACCAGCGGCGAGACGTAACCGGAAGCCGGCAGGATCGGAAAGTAGATGGAGAACGCCAGGATCAGAAGAATGCCGAGCCAGAAGCTCGGCAGCGACAATCCGCACAGCGCCAGAGACGACGCGGCGTAGTCGGCGCCGCTGTTGCGACGGGTGGCGGCGACGATGCCGGCCGGAATGGCGATGACGAGCGAGATCACAAGCGCTGCGGCCGCCAGCAAGGCGGTGGGTGCCAGCGCGCCGAGCAGCAGCGGAAACACCGCGCGGCCGCCCTGGATCGAACGGCCGAAATCGCCGGTGAGAATATGGCTGATCCAGGTCACGTATTGCACGACAACGGGCTGGTCGAGCGCCATCTGCTGGCGCAACGCCGCCAGCGACCGCGCGTCGGCTTCCATGCCGAGCAAAGCGACGGCCGGATCGCCCGGCACCAGCCGCACCAGCAGGAACGCCACGACCGATGTCCCGAACAAGATCGGGATCAGGGAGATCAGCCTGGTGGCGAGATAGCGGGCCATGCTCAAACTCTGCTTGATTGAACCGGTTCAAAATGTATATTTTCGGCTGAAATACGTTCTGTCAATGCCGAACCGACCAAACAAGATGCAGAATCAGCACCAGCCCGATTTCGCGCCAACCGGTATTTTGCCGGATTCGCAGCGCGTGGCGCTGGAGGTGCGCGACCTGTGCGTCGGTTTTGCACCGGGCGTGGCGATTGTGGACGGCGTCGATATCACGCTGCGGCGCGGACGCATTCTCTGCCTGGTCGGCGAATCCGGGTCGGGCAAGAGTCTGACGGCGCTGTCGCTGATGCGGCTGCTGCCGCCGTCGGCGGATCTGTCCTGTGCGAGCTTTGTGCTCGACGGCGAGGACATCGCCGACGCCAGCGAGGACGCGCTCAACGACATCCGCGGCAACCGCATGGCCATGGTGTTCCAGGAGCCGATGACCGCGCTGAACCCGGTGATGACAGTGGGCGACCAGGTCACCGAAGCCCTTGTGGTGCATCAGGGACTGTCGCGGCAGGCGGCGCTCGCCGCGGCGCTGGGGATGTTTCGCCGCGTCCAGATCCCTGCCCCCGAGACCCGGCTGAAAGCCTATCCGCATCAATTGTCCGGCGGCATGCGACAGCGTGTGATGATCGCCATGGCGCTGATGTGCCGCCCTGCGATCCTGATCGCCGACGAGCCGACCACCGCACTCGACGTCACAATCCAGAGCCAGATCCTGCGGCTGATCGACCAGTTGCGCGCCGAACTCGGCACCGCTGTTTTGTTCATCACCCACAACCTCGCGGTGGTCGCCGAGATCGCCGACGAGATCGCCGTGATGTATGCCGGGCGCATCGTCGAGCGGGCATCGCGGGCCGATCTGTTCGGCGATCCCCAGCATCCCTATACGCTGGCGTTGTTCGCCGCGATGCCGCGTGCCGATGAGCGCGGCCGGCCGCTGGCCGCCATCGAGGGCCAGGTGCCCTCGCCCGGCGCGATGCCGCTCGGCTGCCGCTTCGCGCCGCGCTGCCCGTTCGCGATCGCGCAATGCGAGACGGACTATCCGCCGCTGCGTGAGATCAAGTCGCAGCACTGGATCGCGTGCTGGCGTGCGCCGCTCGAGGAGCATGTCACATGAGTGCGCTGCTTGACGTCGCAAACCTCTCGAAGACGTTTGTCTCCGGCGGCGGCTTGTTCGGCCGCGCAAAGTCCGCGCGCGTGGTCACCGATGTCAGCTTCTCGCTGCAGCGGGGCGATGTGTTCGCGCTGGTCGGCGAAAGCGGTTCGGGCAAGACCACCATCGGGCGCATGCTGCTGCGGCTGATCGAGCCGGATGCTGGCCATATCATCTTCGACGGCATCGATGTGCGTTCGCTCGCGCCGGCCGACCTGCGGCGCCTGCGCCGGCGAATCCAGATCATCTTCCAGGATCCGTTCGGCTCGCTCGACCCGCGCGTCCGCATCGGTGCTGCGATTGCCGAACCGATCCTGCTGCATCAGCTGCGACCGGCGAACAAGGTAGACGAGCGGGTCGCGGAATTGCTGACGCTGGTCGGGCTCGACGGCAGTTATGCCAACCGCTTTCCGCACGAATTCTCCGGCGGCCAGCGCCAGCGCGTGGCCATCGCGCGAGCCCTGGCTGTCGAACCCGAACTGATCGTCTGCGACGAGCCGGTGTCGGCGCTCGACCTGTCGATCCAGGCGCAGGTGGTGAACCTGCTCAGCGAATTACGCACACGGCTCGGCGTGTCCTACGTGTTCATCTCCCACGACATGGCGGTGGTGCGGCATCTCGCGACCCATGTGGGCGTGCTGTATGCCGGCCGGCTGGTGGAGACCGGGCCGTCCGAAACCATTTTCGCCGATCCGCGGCATCCCTACACGCGCATGCTGCTGGCCGCGACACCGAGCCCGGTGCCGGGCGCCGCGCGCGACCGCGAGACCATCACCGGCGAGCCGCCGAGCCCCTATGCCGAATGGACACAGTGCCGCTTCGCGTCGCGTTGCGAGCATCGCATCGACGCCTGCCTGGCGGCGGATCCGCCGCTCGCAGCAACAGCGCCTGCGCCGCGGCTGTCCGCCTGCATTCGCGCCAATGAGCTCCCCGGCTTCGCCGCCTTCGACGACGGAGAGAGCCGCATGACCGCGTCGTATCGCCTGCGGCTCGACCTGCTGCGCCGCGCCCGTCTGCCGAAGGTCACCCATGTCTGACGACCCGCACGGTCTCGGCCATCGCACCCAGCCGACCATCGACGACGTCGCCCGCGCGGCCGGCGTGTCGAAGGGAACAGTGTCGAATGTGATCGGCGGCCGGGTGACGGTGGCAGGGGCCACGCGGGCGCGGGTCGACGAGGCGATCGCCGCGCTGAACTACCGGCCGGCCGAGACCGCCCGCGCGCTGACGGCGCGCAAGCGGCAGCCCGAGCCCAATCTGCGCATCAACGCGTCGATACCGCGGCTCACCACGGTGGGCTATGTCAGTGTCGATTACATCGCCTGCCTCGATCGCCTGCCGCAACGCGAAGAGCGCCGGCTGGCCCATGAGATCGTCAAATCCATCGGCGGGCCCGCGGCCAACGTCGCGGCCATCGCCGCCGGCCTCGGCGCGCCGTTTGCCGTTGCCGCCTCGATCATCACGTCGATCGGCGTCGATCAGGACAGCGACTGGGCAGCGGCGGAATTGTCGCGCCGTCGCGTCGACCTCATTATTCCCCGCGAACGGCGTAGCGGACGCCTTAACCGCGCGCTGGTGCTGGTGGAAGCCGATGGCCGCCGCACCATTGTCAACGAGCCGTCGCTGCTCAACGACGTCGACGTCGAACGCTTTGTCGAGGCCACCGATCCCGGCCCGTCGCGCTGGTGGCTGCACCTGGAAGGCTACCAGGTGCCCGCCCAGATGGCGGCTGTCGCAAAGGCGCGGGCAAAAGGCTTTCGCACCAGCATGCAGGCGACCGGTCTGCCGGCCGACTGGCTGCGCGGTCACGCCGATGAAGCGTTTCGCTCCTTCGACCTGATCGTGCTCCACCGCGAAACGCTGGCATCGCTGCAGGCCGTTGCCGGTGATATCCGCAGCGGCCTGATGGACCTCGCGGCCATGACCCGCGCCGCCGGGCAGAGCGGCCCCGAACTGATGATCGTGACATTGGGCGCCGATGGCGCAGCCGCGGTGACGCGCGATGGTACGATCGTCGAGGCCCGCGCACTGCCGGTCAGCGTCGTCGATACGACGGGCGCCGGCGACAGTTTTGTCGGCAGCTTTCTGGCGGCGTGGCTCAACGACTGCCCGCTGCCGCGGGCGCTCGATATCGCTTGCGCGGCGGGCAGCCTGCAAGTCACCCGGTTCGGCGCGCAGGAATTGCGCCCGTCCGGCCCCGATCTGCTTCGTCTCGTCGACGGTGCAGATGTTTCCTCCAATACGCTCACTTGAATCCGGAGACAGCCCTTGTCCGAAAACACCTCGATCTATCGCGCCAAGGACAATGCGGTCGCGCGCATCTTCGGGCGGCGCAAGGCCGTCATCGGCGTCATCCATTCGCTGCCGCTGCCGGGCTCGCCGCATTACGATGGCGAGCCGGTCGCCGGCATCTATGACTTCGCCTGCGCCGAAGCGGCGCGCTATCGCACAGGCGGCGTCGATGGCCTGATCGTCGAGAACCACGGCGATATCCCATTCGCCAAGCCGGACGAACTCGGTCCGGAAACCGCCGCCTGCATGGCCGTGATGGCCGACCGCGTGCGCCGCGAGTCCGGGCTGCCCATCGGCATCAACGTGCTGGCCAACGGCGCGGTGCAGGGAATCGCCGTCGCCAAGGCTGCGGGCGCAGCCTTCGTGCGGGTCAACCAGTGGGCCAACGCCTACGTGGCCAACGAAGGCTTCATGGAAGGCAAGGCCGGCGCTGCGAGCCGCTACCGCTCCTGGCTGCGCGCCAAGGACGTGGCGATCTTCGCCGACGTCCATGTCAAGCATGGCGCCCACGCTATCGTGGCCGATCGCACTTTGCAGGAGCTGACGCGGGACGCGGAATTCTTCGATGCCGACGCGGTGATCGTGACCGGCCAGCGCACCGGCGACAGTGCAAACCTCGATGACCTCGAAACCGTCACCGGCGCGACCAAGCTGCCGAGCATGGTCGGCAGCGGCGTTACTCCCGACAACGTCGCCGCGATCCTGCAGTTCGCCGATGCCGTGATCGTCGCCAGCGCGCTCAAGCACGATGGCGGCTGGTGGAACGCGGTCGATCCGGTCAGGCTCGCCGCCTTCATGGCCGTTGTGCGCAAGGCGCACCCATGAGCCGCGTGCTGGTGCTCGGCAATGCGACCCTCGACGTGATCCAGCGCGTCGCGCGTCTGCCGCGGCCCGGCGAAACCCTGCTGGCCGACAGCACCACGCGCTGCGCCGGCGGCAAGGGCCTGAACCAGGCCGTCGCCGCGTCGCGCACCGGGGCTGCGACGCGCCTTGCCGCACCGGTGGGGCGCGATGCCGATGCCGCCTTCGTCGCCGCCGCCTTGCGCGATGAGGCCGGCCTCGAAGCACACTGGCTACCATGCGACGCGCCGACGGATATGTCGGCGATCTGGGTGGCGACCGGCGGCGAGAACGTCATCGTCAGCAGCGCCGCATGCGCGCGCGCGATCACATCTGATCAGGCGCGGGATTTATGCCGCGCCTTGATGCCGGGTGACGTCCTTCTGATGCAGGGAAATCTGTCGGCAGATTCGACGGAAGCGGCGGCCCGCGAAGCGCAGGCGCGCGGCGCCCTCCGCATTCTGAATACAGCGCCCATCGCTTCGGATATGGGCAATCTTCTTGCGCTCTTCGACATCGTCATCGCCAATGAGGGCGAGGCCGAACTGCTGACACAGGGCTCGTCATCACTCGCCGCGGCGTTCCGGACCCGTGGCATAGCGACGGCGATCGTCACGCTGGGTGAGCGCGGGGCACTGATAATTTCCGGCGGAAGCGAAACTGTAGTAGACGCACCGAAAGTCGTTGCCGTGGACAGCGCCGGTGCCGGTGACGTATTCGTAGGGACATTGGCAGGTCTTGTCGTCAACGGGATGACGATCACGACTGCCGTGAAAGTTGCGGTTGCGGCTGCTTCGCATTCCGTGACACGGCTCAATACGACGCCGTCATTCCCGAGCCGGGCCGAAATTGCATTACTGAGGCAAGCAGCAAGCGACGTGTAGGCGAGATGATATAATTCAGCAAATGGCACGCCCCCTGCGGGGGATATCGATTCAGACTCAAGCGTGCCAAGCGCAAATTTCAACCGATGTCGAGGACATCGGGCGTGCCAGTGGCCGCTTTGCGCCGATTGTGTTGATTTAGTTTGCGGTTGATCAACGTTGGCCGGCGTGATTCCATCCTTGTGTTGCTTTGCGGAGGGGCAGGACGATGATGGGGATGCAGACGTCGCCGGCACGGCTGTTCTACGATTTCTGCCTCGATGACCACGTTCCCGGCGATCACCTGCTTCGTCGCATCGACCAGTTCCTCGAACTTGAGACGGTGCGCTCGGAACTAAAGCCGTTCTACAGCACCATTGGCCGCCCCTCGATTGATCCTGAGCTGATGATGCGGATGCTGATCGTCGGCTATTGCATGGGCATCCGATCCGAACGGCGGCTGTGCGATGAGGTCCATCTCAACCTGGCCTATCGCTGGTTTTGTCGTCTGGGGCTCGACGGCAAGGTGCCGGACCACTCCACCTTCTCGCGCAACCGCCATGGCCGGTTCCGGCAGAGTGATATCCTGCGGCATTTGTTCGAGGCGGTGGTGGGGCGGTGCCTGCGCGAAGGTCTTGTTGGCGGTGAGGGGTTCGCGGTGGACGCGAGCCTGATCGCAGCCGATGCCAACAAGCAGCGGTCCATCCCCGGAGATCAGTGGCGGGTCGATGACCTTGGCGCCGATGCCGGGCAGGCTGTTCGCGAGTATCTGGCAACCCTGGACGATGCTGCTTTCGGCGCTGCCAGCGAGGTGACGCCGAAGTTCATCTCGCCTTCGGGCCCCGGTACCTTGCTGCCGACAGCGCCTATGGCTCGGCTGCGAACCTGGCCTGGCTGGTCAAGGAGCGGCAGATCGAACCGCACATCCCGGTGTTCGACAAGTCCAACCGGACCGACGGCACCTTCTCGCGATCCGACTTCGTCTTCGACGCTGAACGCAACCACTACACCTGCCCACAGGGCAATTTGCTGGTGCAGTTCAGGCGAACCTTCGCGACGCCGCGCTCGGGCATCACCAAAGACGGAACGCGGCTATACCGATCGAGCAAGTCTGATTGCCAGGGCTGCGCCCTCAAGGCGAAGTGCTGTCCGAACACGCCGCAGCGCAAAGTGCCGCGTGACCTCGACGAAGATGCTCGTGATGTCGTCCGAGCTCTGGCAAACACGCCGGCCTACGAACGTTCGCGGCATCGCCGGAAGAAGATCGAGATGCTGTTCGCCCATCTCAAGCGCATCCTTAGACTCGGTCGCCTCAGATTGCGCGGCCCCAACGGCGCACGAGACGAATTCCTCCTCGCCGCCACCGCCCAAAACCTGAGAAAGCTCGCAAAGCTTCGACCGATGCCGGCCGTCTGCCCTCTGGGGGCATGACGATGCACACGATCAAGGGGCTGAGGCCTCCATGAACGGCCCGGATTAGAAACATCGCCTCTATAAATAGACGTGGGACCGGAAAGGACCGGCTCGAATGCAACGCGGCGACTAAATCAACAATATCCGCCGCCAGAAGCCGCCGGTCGCGAAGCCTTTGGACAAAACCTCAGACCTCATCCGAAAAGGTCAAAACCCTCCTGCCAGCGTCTGACGGACGGCGAGCAATTGCGATCGAAGTGCTCGGCTATTCTAACGTCGGACATCTAGGATCGCGCCACACGTAGACGCAGTAATTGCGTGCAAAGCTGAGATAACGGGTGTGTTTGGCGAAGCCGTCGTCGGGAGGCATATGGGACGCTCGCGAGCCGCCCCGCTGGGGTCACCCGAACGCGACATCAGGACAGCTCGATCATCTACCAGCTTCGGTAAGATGGAGCTCCCTCGCCGGCCCTAGCCGCCCGAGGTGGCTTTGGTCCCGCCGCGGCTTGAATGGTCCACAACGATGGTCCACAGTGCGCCGACACGACCGCCGTGGCTGCTCGCGAAGTTACTGCAGGCCAACGGTTTTTGATCCACGACGCGAGTCTGGGCTGGAATCCTAGTGTCCATTCAACCATTCAACACGCGCCGCGAACTTCCGATCGTGTACTGCTGTACGCTCAGCGACATCAGCAAACCCAGGCCGCAAAGAAGCAACCGACACGAACGTCTCGAACTCGGCAACCGACTTGGCGGAAGCTTTTGGGGATGAACCGTGAGACCTTGCAATTTGAACCCCAGCAGAGAGATTTAACGCCTGCTTGCGTACACCGTTGACCCGGCACCGCAAGAACGGAAATGCCCGGGAGCGGCAGCTTTGCGCCGATTGTGTTGATTTAGTTTGCGGTTGATCAACGTTGGCCGGCGTGATTCCATCCTTGTGTTGCTTTGCGGAGGGGCAGGACGATGATGGGGATGCAGACGTCGCCGGCACGGCTGTTCTACGATTTCTGCCTCGATGACCACGTTCCCGGCGATCACCTGCTTCGTCGCATCGACCAGTTCCTCGAACTTGAGACGGTGCGCTCGGAACTAAAGCCGTTCTACAGCACCATTGGCCGCCCCTCGATTGATCCTGAGCTGATGATGCGGATGCTGATCGTCGGCTATTGCATGGGCATCCGATCCGAACGGCGGCTGTGCGATGAGGTCCATCTCAACCTGGCCTATCGCTGGTTTTGTCGTCTGGGGCTCGACGGCAAGGTGCCGGACCACTCCACCTTCTCGCGCAACCGCCATGGCCGGTTCCGGCAGAGTGATATCCTGCGGCATTTGTTCGAGGCGGTGGTGGGGCGGTGCCTGCGCGAAGGTCTTGTTGGCGGTGAGGGGTTCGCGGTGGACGCGAGCCTGATCGCAGCCGATGCCAACAAGCAGCGGTCCATCCCCGGAGATCAGTGGCGGGTCGATGACCTTGGCGCCGATGCCGGGCAGGCTGTTCGCGAGTATCTGGCAACCCTGGACGATGCTGCTTTCGGCGCTGCCAGCGAGGTGACGCCGAAGTTCATCTCGCCTTCGGATCCAGCCGCGCAGTGGACCGGCGCCCATAAGGGGCACGCCTTCTTCGCCTACGCAACCAACTACCTGATCGACACGGAGAACGCTGTCATTCTCGACGTCGAAGCCAGCCGAGCCATCCGCCAGGCGGAGGTCGGAGCCTCACGCACTATGATCGATCGAACCACCAAACGCTTTGGCCTCAGGCCCCGGTACCTTGCTGCCGACAGCGCCTATGGCTCGGCTGCGAACCTGGCCTGGCTGGTCAAGGAGCGGCAGATCGAACCGCACATCCCGGTGTTCGACAAGTCCAACCGGACCGACGGCACCTTCTCGCGATCCGACTTCGTCTTCGACGCTGAACGCAACCACTACACCTGCCCACAGGGCAATTTGCTGGTGCAGTTCAGGCGAACCTTCGCGACGCCGCGCTCGGGCATCACCAAAGACGGAACGCGGCTATACCGATCGAGCAAGTCTGATTGCCAGGGCTGCGCCCTCAAGGCGAAGTGCTGTCCGAACACGCCGCAGCGCAAAGTGCCGCGTGACCTCGACGAAGATGCTCGTGATGTCGTCCGAGCTCTGGCAAACACGCCGGCCTACGAACGTTCGCGGCATCGCCGGAAGAAGATCGAGATGCTGTTCGCCCATCTCAAGCGCATCCTTAGACTCGGTCGCCTCAGATTGCGCGGCCCCAACGGCGCACGAGACGAATTCCTCCTCGCCGCCACCGCCCAAAACCTGAGAAAGCTCGCAAAGCTTCGACCGATGCCGGCCGTCTGCCCTCTGGGGGCATGACGATGCACACGATCAAGGGGCTGAGGCCTCCATGAACGGCCCGGATTAGAAACATCGCCTCTATAAATAGACGTGGGACCGGAAAGGACCGGCTCGAATGCAACGCGGCGACTAAATCAACAATATCCGCCAGGAGCGGCCGGTCAGGAATTTGGTTCGCGGAAATCCGGACTGCTGAGTCGTTATAAGCGGCGCGCTTATCGGGCTGATCGACCATCGAGTGAATCCTTCATCCTACATTCGGAACACACCGTAGTGTGGCGAGGCAATCGGCGCGTTGAGAGCTGCGCTCAGCGAGATGCCGATGGCATTGCGGGTGTCGACCGGATCTAGGATGCCGTCGTCCCAGATTTCCGATGTGGCGTAATAGGCGCTCGATTGGCGCCGATAGTCTTCCAGAACCGGATCGCGAATGGCCGAGGTCTCCTGTTCGGACAATTGCAGGCCGCTGCGGGCGAGTTGCCGCAGTTTCACATCGGTCAGGACACCGGCCGCCTGCTCGGCGCCCATCACCGAAACCTGGGACTGAGGCCAGGAAAACATGAACCGCGGGTCGAAGGCACGTCCCGACATGCCGTAGGTTCCAGCGCCGTAAGATCCGTTGCAGACCACCGTAAATTTCGGAACGGACGCACCGGCCACTGCCATAATCAGCTTCGCGCCGTCCTTGGTGATGCCGCGCCGCTCGTACTCGCGTCCGACCATGAAGCCGGTGATGTTCTGCAGAAACAGCAGCGGCGTCCGGTTCTTGTCGCAAAGCTGGATGAAATGCGCGCCTTTCAGCGAGCTGTCGTTGAACAGCACGCCGTTGTTAGCAAGTATTCCGATCTGATAGCCATGCACGCGCGCAAAGCCGCAGATCAGCGATTGACCATAGCGCGGCTGGTATTCGTGAAAGCGGCTGCCATCCACCATGCGCGCGATCACCTCGCGCATATCAAACTGCACCCGGGGATCCCGGGGGATAATGCCGTAGAGTTGTTCCGGATCATACGCCGGCGGCTCCGGCTCGATCCAGTCGACCCCTGCCTTTTCAGGCCGTCGAAACCGTTCGACAATATCCCGGGCGATCGCGATCGCATGCAGCTCGGAGGATGCCGCATAGTCTCCGGTTCCCGATACGCTGGTATGCATGTCGGCGCCGCCCAGTTCCTCGACGGTCACTTCCTCGCCGGTCGCCGCTTTCACAAGCGGTGGGCCCCCGAGGAAAATTGCTCCGGTGCCACGAACAATGATGTTGTAGTCACTGAGCGCGGGAATGTAGGCGCCGCCGGCGGTGCAATGGCCCATCACCACCGCGACCTGGGGCACGCCCATCTTCGACAGGATGGACTGGTTGCGGAAGATGCGCCCGGCGAAATAACGGTCTGCGAAGAATTCGGCCTGCAGCGGCAGAAAGCCACCCGCGCTGTCGCAGAGATGAACGACCGGAAGGTGGTTTTCGATCGCGATATCGAGTGCCCGCACGATCTTTTTGACCGACAGGGGATACCACGCGCCGCCTTTGACGCTGGCGTCGTCGGCGTGAACGATGACTTCCTTGCCGGATACGATGCCGATGCCCGTTACCTGGGCCGCGCCCGGAACCTCGCCGTCATAGGCCATGTTCCCCGCCAGCGTCGAAAGCTCCAGAAACGGCGTTCCCGGGTCGAGCAACGCCTCGATGCGGTCGCGAACGAACATCTTGTTCTGACGACGAAGCCGTTCCCTGTCACGTTCGGGGCGGACGAGCCGCGCGACATTCTGGCGTTCCTTCAGGTCGGAGGCGAGGCGCCGGTTGTGGCGGTCGTTGGCGCGATAGTCGTCGTCGCGCGTGTCGATCAGGGAGCTGACGCGCTGCATTTCAACTAGCCTCCCGGGAGAGCGTCACCAGGGCCGCATCGCGATCGAAACTCTCCCCTGCCGTGACATGAATTTTCTCGACGATGCCGTCCTGTGCCGCGCGAATCGCCGTTTCGAGCTTCATGCTCTCGATGACGGCGACCACGGTGCCTGCCACCACCCGTTCGCCAACGACCGCCTTCACCGACACCACGACGCCGGGCATCGGGGCCCGGGCGATATGGTGTCCGGCGGTGTCCGCCTCGACTGCGAGGGCAACGAGCGGATCGACATATCGCACCGCATACGATCTGCCTCGAAGATGAATGTGAACCGTATCTCCCTCGACCACGTAAGCGATGGGTTCGCTGCTGCCGTCAACAGTCAGACGTTCCTCGCCACCGCGGGTTTGGGCAAGCGACACAGCCGCACTTCCTCCCTCGGCAAGCGCCAGGCGATATCCCTCCGGCGAACGCGAAAGCCAGATCGCGTGAGGTTCGCCACCAATGACGAAGGTGTGATGCACGTCAGTTTCTCCAGCTTCCGAGGGAAGCGTGCAGCGAGGGTATGGCATCCGCTGCGTCACGCGCCGGCCTGGTCAGCAGCGCCGCCGCCGCCAATAACTGCCTTTGGATACCCGCGTCAGGCGCGGGCCCCTTGGCGATGCCCGGATGTTCGTCGAGATAGCCGGTGTGAACTTCGCCGGCCTTGAAGCCTTCATCCCCCAGGATACGCCCCAGGAAAGCAGCATTGGTCTCACATCCCAGCAGGACGAAATCCTCGATGGCCCGCCTTGCGCGCGCGATCGCCTCGCTTCGGGTCGGCGCATGGACGATGATCTTTGCCAGCATCGGATCGAATGCGGTCGTGACAAGCTGCCCCTGGGCGATGCCGCTATCGACGCGGACGCCCTCGCCTTCCGGGTATCGGAGCGCCAGCACCCTGCCCGTCGTCGGCGCAAAGTCACGCTCGGGGGCTTCCGCGTAAAGCCGGGCTTCGATGGCATGGCCGCTGCCCCGCGCGTCGTCCTGTTTGAAGGCGAGTGGATGTCCGGCCGAAACGATCAATTGCTGCTCGACCAGATCCAGTCCGGTCGTCATCTCGGTCACGGGATGTTCAACCTGCAGCCGCGTGTTCATTTCGAGGAAATAGAACTCGCCTCGCCCGTAGATGAACTCTACGGTTCCGGCATTCTTGTACCCGGCTGCCCGCGCGATGCCTGCGGCGGTCTCGCAGATGGTCTTGCGGAGTTCGACCGAGAGCGCCGGCGACGGCGTCTCTTCGATGATCTTCTGGAAACGCCTCTGCACCGAGCATTCCCGTTCATGCAAGTGCACCACATTGCCGAAGGAATCGCCGAGGACCTGAACCTCGATATGTCGTGGCCGTTCCACGAACCGCTCGGCATACAATCGCCCGTCACCAAAATAACGCTGCCCTTCGCCCCGCGCCTGCGCCACCGCATCATCGAGCTCGGCGAGGTCGCGAACAATGCGCATACCCTTGCCGCCGCCTCCTGCCGATGGCTTGACGAGAAGAGGCGCACCGACCGCGCGCGCGCGGTCAAGAAACGTGGCTGGGTCATCCTCCTCGATAGCAGATGGCGCCACAGGAAATCCGCTGCGCGCGACGAAATTGCGCGCCCGGATCTTGTCTCCCATCAACTCGATCGCGCTGGCGGAAGGGCCGACAAAGATAAGTCCGGCAGCCTCGACCGCGCGGGCGAAGCCCGCATTTTCGGATAGGAAGCCATAGCCGGGGTGGATCGCACCGGCCCCCACCGACAAGGCGGCAGCGATAATCTGGTCGGCATCCAGATAGGACGAAACAGGGGTTTTTCCGGAGATCCTGATCGCGTGATCCGCGAGCGTTACCGCGAGGGACTGGGCATCGACCTCATGATAGACGACCGCACTCTGCAATCCGAGCTTCTGCAGCGTCCGGATGATGCGAACGGCGATTTCGCCGCGATTGGCGACCAGCACCGCACTAAACGGAAAACGACCGATCACCGGACACCACAAATGCCGGAGGTCAGCATGAGTGTGAGGTCACGAGCGGTTTGCGTAACTCGAAGCTGGCCCTTGCCATTGACATGACGCCAGGCCAGATGCTCGATCGCGCCAAAGAGCACGTCGCGCAGAAGCTTGGGGTTCACGTCCGGCCGCACCTCACCCGCCTTCACCGCATCCCTGACGATGCGAATGAGTACGGAAGTGTACTGCCTGTTCAACTCCTGGATCGAAGAGCCCTCGTAGTCGCTTGCGGTCCTTACCTCAGAAATAAACAGACGACACAGATCGGTGTCGGCCACAAAGACCTGCAGATGCCTGCGAATGAGGGCTTCGAGCCGCGCGGTAAACGCGTCGTGCCTGAAGGCCTGGGTTTCGAGATCAAGAAGGATCCGCTCGTAGAATTTTTTGAGCACCTCGTACAGCAATTCCCGCTTGTTGCGGAAATAACGATAGACGAGACCATCGGAGATCTGCGCCGTGCGTGCAATATCGGCTATCGAAGTTGCCTCGTATCCCTTTTCGGAAAAAGCGCTCTTGGCAGCTTCAACGATCGCATCGTAACGATCCTGCATTCGCTGCGGGCTTATCGCTGGCATGCCTGCTCCCAGATGTTGTCGCGAATGCGTTTCAGGTCGCACACCGGCGCACCCAATCCGCATATTGAATATCATTCATCTTGTGCTTGTCAACGCCGAGCGCGGTTCCGGCGGAAATCATCGCACTGCAATATCCACATTGCGACAATAGCGCGATTGACAGAAGCTCGCCTTCGTATAATGAATGATATTCATTATGAGCCGCGATCACGCGGCCGGCACCAGGGCGGAAAGAGAGCGCGCATGAGCACAGGTCATGCTGGATCGAGCGGCGACAATCGCATATCCACGTTCGGTCTTGACGAGCAGCAGCAGACAATCCTCGATCAGGCTGACCGCTTCGCCCATAAGGAGCTTTATCCGCTCTGCGAGCGAATGGACCGGGACGAGTGGTGGCCGGAAACGGCGTTTCCCAAGATCGGCGACAATGGCTTCTTCGGCGTCACCATTCCCGAGGAGTACGGCGGGTCCGGCCAGGATCTTCTGGCCGCGGGCCTCGTGCTGCAGGGATTCGCCCGCTGGAACCACGCCATGGCGCTGTCCTGGGTGGCGCATGACAATTTGTGCGCCAACAACATCTATCGCAACGGCAACGAGCAGCAGCGCCGCAAGTATCTGCCTTATCTCTGCGCCGGCCCGCACGATCGGCGCACTCGGCCTCACCGAGCCTGGCGCGGGTTCCGATGCCCTGGGATCGATGCGGACCACCGCCCGCAGAGATGGCGATCACTACATCCTCAATGGCAGCAAGATCTACATCACGAACGGACCTGTCGCAGACGTCCTGCTCGTCTACGCCAAGACCGACCGCGGCAAAGGCGCGCATGGCATTTCCGCCTTCATCATCGAGAAGAATTTTTCCGGCTTCAAGGTCGCCCAGAAGCTGACCAAGATGGGGTATCGGGGCAGCCAAACCGCCGAACTCGTCTTCGAGGATTGCCGGGTTCCCGCCGAAAATCTCGTCGGGAGCGAAAACAGCGGCGTATCTATCGTGATGAGCGGTCTGGACCTCGAACGCGCGATGATCTCCCCTCTGTGCCTCGGCATTTCAGAGCGGGCGCTGCAACTTTCCATCGACTACGCGCAAACCCGCCAGCAGTTCGGCAAGCCGATCGGATCATTCCAGATGGTGCAGTCGATGCTCGCCGAGATGTATGTCCAGGTCGAGACCATGCGCACCTTCACCTACCGCACACTTGCAGAGGCCGCATCGCTGGAAATCGACGGCGGCGGCCGCGGCGACATCCACAAGCTGACCGCGGCCTCGGTGATGTACGCGGCCGAGGCCTGTCATGCGGTGCTCGACAAGGCCGTGCAGATCCACGGCGGCAGCGGCTACATCTGGGAGTCGGAAATCAACCGCCTGTTCCGCTCGATCAAGCTGTTGGAAATCGGCGCGGGCACGACGGAAGTCCGCAAGATGATTATTGCCGGCGAACTGCTGAAAGATGGTGGCCGGCATGGTTGACGCTGATTCACCTCCCGCGCCGGAAACATTCGGCCTCATCGACGACGAGTTGGCAATCCAACGCACGGTGTTCGCATCCGATGCGCTGGGCGGCATGGTCGTGGTGGTCACGGGCGCAACCGGCGGGATTGGGCGCGCGATCACATGGCTGTTCGCGCGGCTTGGCGCGCACGTCGTTCTGGTCGGCCGCAACCAGCCGAAACTCGACGCGCTGACGGCGCGGCTGACGCAGCACACGCTAAAAGCCTCGGCACACACCGCCGACATCAGAAAGCCGGATGAAGTTCGCGCGCTGCTGGATAACATCTGGAAGGCGCAAGGCCGAGTCGACAGCCTGATCAACAGCGCCGGCGGTCAGTTTCCGCAGGCTGCGATCGACATTTCCGTGAAGGGCTGGAGCGCCGTCATCAATACCAATCTCAACGGCACCTGGTACATGATGCAGGCTGCCGCACAGCATTGGCGCGACGCCAGGCACCCCGGCAGCATCATCAATATTGTGGTCGTCACCACCCACGGGCTCTATGGCATCGCGCACAGTGTCGCCGCGCGCGCTGGAGTCGTCGGCCTTTCGCGCAGCGTCGCGGTCGAGTGGGCGCCTCTGAAGATCCGTGTCAATTGCGTGGCGCCGGGGTTGATCGAGACCGAGGGCTGGAAGGTATATTCGCCGGAAGCGCGCGCTGCCTATCCGCGATCCAACCCAATGATGCATGCAGGGTCGGCATGGGATGTGGCGGAAGCTTGTGTCTATCTCGCCGGACCATCCGGGGGATTCGTAACGGGCGAAACCCTTACCGTGGATGGCGGCGGCCAGCTCTGGGGCGAGACCTGGACGACGGGTAAACCGCCCTATTTCGGTGGGGAGACCGGCTAGTCGATGACGGATACAGGAAAATACGCGATGGACGCGTCCAAGCCGGACCAACAAGGCATTCTCCCACGCGATCTCTTTGCGGGAAAGACCGTCTTCGTCACCGGCGGCGGCAGCGGGATCAATTTGGGCATTGCACGAACTTTCGCGGGCCTCGGCGCCAATATCGGGCTCTGCGGACGCTCTCAGGAACGGCTCGATGCTGCGGCAGCCAGCTTGCGCGAGATCGGCGCCAGGGTATCGGCTACTTCGGCGGATGTCCGGATGCCGGATCAACTGCAGTCCGCCATGAACGCATCGCGCGATACCCTCGGCGACATCGACGTCCTGGTCTGTGGCGCCGCGGGCAATTTCCTCGTCAAGGGGGAGAATCTTTCATTCAACGGGTTCAAGACGGTCGTCGACATCGACCTGGTTGGATCCTTCAACGCCAGCCGGATTGCCTTCGACCAGCTGGAGCGGACGCGCGGATCTATACTCTTCGTGACCGCGCCGATGGCAATGATGCCGCATGCCTACCAAGCCCATGTCGGCCCGGCAAAGGCCGGGGTCGAGATGCTGATGAAAAACCTCGCGCTTGAATGGGGTCCTTACGGCATTCGTTCCAACAGCATTATTCCCGGCTTTGTCGGTGATACCGAGGGCATGCGGCGGATTTCTTCCACGGAGGATAGCGGAAATTTCGTGGCCAACATCCCGCTGCGACGTATGGGCGTCACGCAGGAGATCGGTGAAGCGGCGGCGTTTCTGGCTTCACCGCTCGCATCGTACATCACGGGCACGTCGCTTTGGGTCGATGGCGGACAGGCGCTATCCGGTTCCGGCTTCTTTAACGTCAATAGCGCCGCATTCCTGGCGAACGCTGCGGGCGCATAGACTCGAATTCGATTCAAGACCGAAGTCAATTCGGCATCAACATCACCACAGGGAGCGACCGCAATGTACCCAGGCATGCATGCTAAACCGAAGGGTGACCAGCCCGCCTTCATCATGGCGCAATCGGGCGAGACGGTTACCTACGCCGAACTCGAAGCACGCACCAACCAGCTCGCGCACTTCCTGCGAAGCCGCGGCCTGAAGCGTCTCGATCATTATGCGATCTTCATGGAGAACAATGCGCGCTATCTCGAGTGCTGCGGAGCAGGCGAGCGCGCCGGCCTCTACTTTACCTGCATCAATTCATTCCTGACGCCTCAGGAGCTCGCCTACATCATTAACAACAGCGAATCCAAGGTGCTGATCTTTTCGGAAGAAAAGCGTGCCGTCGCCATCGAGGCCCTTAGCCAGTGCCCGAAAGTGGAAGCTGCGCTGGTCGTGAATGGTCCGGGCGACGGCAATCGCATCCTCAATTTCGACGATGCCCTGGCATCGATGTCAACGACTCCGATCGCCGACGAATCGGTCGGCACTGCAATGCTCTATTCATCGGGCACCACCGGTCAACCGAAAGGCATTATCCGCCCCCTGCCTGAACAACCGCCGTCACAGCAGCTCCCGTTGTTCGATTTTCTTCAGAAACTTTGGCGTTATCGGGAAGGCCTGGTCTATTTGTCCCCTGCCCCGCTCTATCACTCGGCGCCGCAGGCGGCCGTCAATCTCGTCATCCGCAACGGCGGAACCGCGATCATCATGGAGAATTTCGATCCGGAGCATTACCTGCAGTTGGTCGAAAAATACCGGCCGACCCACAGTCAACTGGTGCCCACCATGTTTTCGCGGATGCTTAAGCTGCCGCGAGCCGAAAGAGAGGGCCATGATCTGTCCTCTCTCGAGGTCGTCATCCATGCGGCCGCGCCATGTCCGTCGCAGGTCAAGGAACAAATGATCGAATGGTGGGGGCCTATCATTCACGAATATTACGGCGCGACGGAAGGGCTCGGGTTCGCCGCCTGCGACAGCGCACAATGGCTTGCGCACCGTGGCACGGTAGGCAAAGTCATGCTTGGGGACCTGCATGTCCTGGACGAGGACATGAAGCCGTGCCCAAAGGGAACATCGGGCACGCTTTGGTTCAAGACCGCCACTCCCTTCGAGTATTTCAACGATCCCGCGAAAACGGCTGACGCACGGTCACCGGATGCAACGATGAGCACGGTCGGCGATGTCGGATACGTGGACGACGACGGGTTCCTGTACCTGACGGACCGAGCTACCTTCATGATCGTGTCCGGAGGCGTAAATATCTACCCGCAGGAATGCGAGAACTTGCTCATCACACACCCGAAGATCGCCGACGCTGCCGTCTTCGGCATCCCAAACGAAGACTTGGGTGAAGAAGTAAAGGCGGTTGTGCAGGTGATGCCTGGCATACCAGCGAGTTCCGCTCTGTCAGACGAGCTTATTGCCTTCTGCGCCAAACATCTGTCGCGTCAAAAGTGCCCGCGCTCTGTAGATTTCGAGGCCGAGCTTCCCCGTCTTCCCACCGGGAAGCTCTACAAGCGCTTGCTGCGTGATCGCTATTGGGGCGATCGCAAGAGCAGAATTATATAGCAGCGGAAGTCAGAATGCGAAGTTGCGGCCAGTACGAAAAAACCCTTCTCTGTGGACACCAGATCTATTGCAATGGCGCCGAGTGTTACTAGGGATCGGGAAACTTCAAATGCGCAACGTCAAGCCATGTCGGTTAGACGCGGCTCTTCGCGCCTGCCATCGCCCCTATGGGGCGCTGAGCGGCGGCGACACACAAGATTGTGGACGCTGCGCCTTGTGATGATGGAGCGGGAATCGCCGTTAGACCTGAGTTCGCCACCAAACGCCTCGAAATCCTATCGACAGAATTTTCCGGCTGCCAATGACTAAAATCGGCCGGCTCGAAATCACGCTGGGGAGCACGCACATGCCTGAGGAAAGTCTGTATCGAAATCTTATTTCTCGCGTCAATCTCGGCGACCTTCTGATCCGCAGCGCTGCGCGGGCTCCGGGTCGGCTCGCCATCGTCGATGCGGATCGTCGCCTTACCTACCGCGAATTCAATGAATGGGTAAACAGAACAGCGCATGGACTCACGGGCCTCGGCTATCGGCGCGGCGATGCCCTGGGATTAATGACGGCGAACAACGCGGAATTTATTGTCACCTATTTCGCCTGCGCCAAACTCGGCCTGGTGTGCGTGCCCATCAATCTGTTCTGGCGCTACGGTGAACTTGCCTATGTGCTGAATCATGCCGCCGTCAAAGGCGTCGTGGTCGAGAGTGCACTGATCGAACAGCTTGAGGGCGCGCTGGTCGATACCGCCGGTGTGAAGGACGTGGTCGTCATTGGCGACGTGGGCGATACGGCGATCGCAGATCGCCGGACCGTTACCTTCGACACGCTGCAGAAGGGCATGCCCCAACACGAACCGGCAGCTTTCGTCACAGACCGCGACCCGATATCGTATCTTTACACCAGCGGCACCACCTCGGCGCCCAAGGGCGTCGTCAGCAGCCATCTGGCGGTCTATCTTGAGTCCCTTGGGGTCGCACTCGACACACGCATGACGGCGGACGATCGCGTGACGGCTCTCATGCCGTTGTTCCACACCGCCCAGTTGAATGTCATCGTGACTCCGGCGATCGCGGTCGGCGCTGCTATTTTCATTCAGCGTGGTTTCGACGCGGATCGCCTTCTCACCCTGATCGAATCCGAGCACCTGACCCTGACATTCGCATTGCCTATGATGTATCGCGCGATGCTGGAACAGCTAGATCAGCATGATCGCGACGTTTCGAGCATGCGTCTTGCGATTTATGCGATGGCGCCGATGCCGACCCACGAACTACAGAAGGCGATCGCGCGCTTCGGTTGCCAGTTCGCCCTGATGTTCGGCCAGACCGAGATGAACCCGCTTGCAGTGTATTTCCGGCCGGAGCATCAATTGAGCCATCCAGGGGCGGTCGGCACGCCGTCAGCCAATGTCGAAGTCGCGATCATGAACGAAGCGGGCCAGTTTTTGCCTCAAGGTCAATCAGGTGAAATCGTCTATCGCAGTCCGCAAGTCATGTCGGGCTATCTGCACGATCCCGCCGCCACTGCCGCGGCCTTCGTCCATGGCTGGTTTCACTCCGGCGATTCCGGTCATTTCGACAGGGACGGCATTCTGTGGTTCGAGGACCGATTCAAGGACGTAATCAAGAGCGGCGGCGAGAACGTCGCGTCCATTGAGGTGGAAAAGGCGCTCTACGCCGCTGATCCCGGCGTGCAGGAGACAGCCGTAATCGGTCTGCCGCATGATCGCTGGGGCGAAGCGGTGACAGCAGTCGTCATTCTCAAAGCTGGGCATAGGATCGATGAAGAGACCCTTCTGAAGAAAGTGCGGAGTCATCTCAGCCCTTTCAAATGCCCGAAACGCATTATCTTCACCGAGACAATGCCGAAGACCGCAACCGGCAAGATTCAGAAGGCGAAGCTGCGAGCCGAACTGGTCGGAATCTACCGAACTTAGGACACGCCCGGCGTCGATGAGCACGGTCGGCGCGTTGGTCCTTGCGATGCCGCAGGCGGCCTCACAGAGCGGACTGCGTCCCCTGGTCCGCATCAAGCATTCCGATCGGCGGCCGTATGACCTTCGAATACACTAGTTCGCTGCTACCGATCAGGTCGTTTATGCGACCGACCGCTTTGCGCCGATATTGTTGATTTAGTCGCCGCGTTGCATTCGAGCCGGTCCTTTCCGGTCCCACGTCTATTTATAGAGGCGATGTTTCTAATCCGGGCCGTTCATGGAGGCCTCAGCCCCTTGATCGTGTGCATCGTCATGCCCCCAGAGGGCAGACGGCCGGCATCGGTCGAAGCTTTGCGAGCTTTCTCAGGTTTTGGGCGGTGGCGGCGAGGAGGAATTCGTCTCGTGCGCCGTTGGGGCCGCGCAATCTGAGGCGACCGAGTCTAAGGATGCGCTTGAGATGGGCGAACAGCATCTCGATCTTCTTCCGGCGATGCCGCGAACGTTCGTAGGCCGGCGTGTTTGCCAGAGCTCGGACGACATCACGAGCATCTTCGTCGAGGTCACGCGGCACTTTGCGCTGCGGCGTGTTCGGACAGCACTTCGCCTTGAGGGCGCAGCCCTGGCAATCAGACTTGCTCGATCGGTATAGCCGCGTTCCGTCTTTGGTGATGCCCGAGCGCGGCGTCGCGAAGGTTCGCCTGAACTGCACCAGCAAATTGCCCTGTGGGCAGGTGTAGTGGTTGCGTTCAGCGTCGAAGACGAAGTCGGATCGCGAGAAGGTGCCGTCGGTCCGGTTGGACTTGTCGAACACCGGGATGTGCGGTTCGATCTGCCGCTCCTTGACCAGCCAGGCCAGGTTCGCAGCCGAGCCATAGGCGCTGTCGGCAGCAAGGTACCGGGGCCTGAGGCCAAAGCGTTTGGTGGTTCGATCGATCATAGTGCGTGAGGCTCCGACCTCCGCCTGGCGGATGGCTCGGCTGGCTTCGACGTCGAGAATGACAGCGTTCTCCGTGTCGATCAGGTAGTTGGTTGCGTAGGCGAAGAAGGCGTGCCCCTTATGGGCGCCGGTCCACTGCGCGGCTGGATCCGAAGGCGAGATGAACTTCGGCGTCACCTCGCTGGCAGCGCCGAAAGCAGCATCGTCCAGGGTTGCCAGATACTCGCGAACAGCCTGCCCGGCATCGGCGCCAAGGTCATCGACCCGCCACTGATCTCCGGGGATGGACCGCTGCTTGTTGGCATCGGCTGCGATCAGGCTCGCGTCCACCGCGAACCCCTCACCGCCAACAAGACCTTCGCGCAGGCACCGCCCCACCACCGCCTCGAACAAATGCCGCAGGATATCACTCTGCCGGAACCGGCCATGGCGGTTGCGCGAGAAGGTGGAGTGGTCCGGCACCTTGCCGTCGAGCCCCAGACGACAAAACCAGCGATAGGCCAGGTTGAGATGGACCTCATCGCACAGCCGCCGTTCGGATCGGATGCCCATGCAATAGCCGACGATCAGCATCCGCATCATCAGCTCAGGATCAATCGAGGGGCGGCCAATGGTGCTGTAGAACGGCTTTAGTTCCGAGCGCACCGTCTCAAGTTCGAGGAACTGGTCGATGCGACGAAGCAGGTGATCGCCGGGAACGTGGTCATCGAGGCAGAAATCGTAGAACAGCCGTGCCGGCGACGTCTGCATCCCCATCATCGTCCTGCCCCTCCGCAAAGCAACACAAGGATGGAATCACGCCGGCCAACGTTGATCAACCGCAAACTAAATCAACACAATCCGCCAGAAGCCGCCGGTCGCGAAGCCTCTGGACAAAACCTCAGACCTCATCCGAAAAGGTCAAAACCTTCCTGCCAGCGTCTGACGCACGGCGAGCTACTGCGATCGAAGTGCTCGGCTATTCTAACGTCGGGCATCCAGGATTGCGCCACCCGTAAACGCAGTAATCAGCGTGCGAAGCTGAGATAACGGGTGTGTCTGGCGAAGTCGTCGTCGGGAGGCATATGGGACGCTCGCGAGCCACCCGCTGGGGTCACCCGAACGCGACGTCAGGACAGCTCGATCATCTACCAGCTTCAGTAAGATGGAGCTCCCTCGCCGGCCCTAGCCGCCCGAGGCGGGTTTGGTCCCGCCGCGGCTTGAATGGTCCACAACAATGGTCCACAGTGCGCCTACACGACCGCCGTGGCTGCTCGCAAGTTACTGCAGGCCAACGGTTTTTGATCGGCCACACGAGTCTGGGCTGGAATCCTAGTTCCCCAGCCACTTGAATACTTCTGTATTCTCAGAAACTTGGCCCCCTAACTCAACGATCTGCATATCATTATTTCATCGCGACTGATGAGGTCCCGTGACGTGACTCTCAGCGCCCCCGCGCTAAGCTGTTCGCTCTGACAGCCGGAGAGCCCGACCTTGCAGACGCGCACCGATCGTTTGACGCCATTACCTGAGAACGTGCTGAGCCTGTCGATGGCGCAGCGCGCATGGAACGGCGTGGGCGTCGACGTCAGCGAATTCCATTGCGCGGGCCGGGTGACTCATCATCTGCGCTACGAGACCGAAACCCGCCTCAGCGTTGTGCTGGAAGAGATCGGAAGCCACTGCGAACCACGCCTGCGCGAGGACCAGCCCTGCCCGATCGGCTATATGCCCAGGCACATGCACTTCGCGCCGGCCGGCATGGAGATGTGGGGCTACAGCGCCGACACGCGCTTCGTGAAGGACGCCACCCTGACTTTCGATCTCGCGGTGCTCGGCGAGCGGCTGGCCACCGAATTCGACGCCGATGCGATCACTACGCCGCGGTTGCGCTTTTCCGACGATCGCATCTGGACCCTGGTCAGGCTGCTCTCCTATGCAGTGAACGATCCCGATCCGTCAGTGCAACTCTATGGCGACGGGCTGACCGCCGCGATCACGGCGCAGCTCTTCGCCAATCCACCGGAGCCTGGCGCGGACGCCAAGGGCCTGGCTCCCTGGCAACTTCGGCGTATCGTCGAATATCTCGACGCGCGGCTGCCTGCGCGCGTGGAGCTCGCGCATCTGGCGCAGCTGGCGCAACTGTCGCAGTCGCACTTCAGCCGGGCGTTCAAGGCCTCGACCGGGATGGCGCCCTATCGCTGGCAACTCGATGCGCGCATCCGCCGTGCGCAGGCCCTGCTGATCGACACCCCCGCCTCGCTCGACCAGGTGGCCGAGGCCACCGGCTTTGCCGATGCGGTGCATTTCGGGCGCACGTTCCGGAAACTCACCGGAGCGACACCGGCAGCGTGGCGGCACGACCGGAAAAACTGATCAGATCCCGTAGCGGATTCGGACTGCCAACAGCAAAATCGAACAGTGTCTTCCGCAAAACGGCGGGGCAATAGACTCGCGACCGGACAGGCGAGCGAAACCGTATCAAGCCTTTGAAGACATTCGCCCTCCGGAACTCCCGATCCCTGGAGGGCAGAAGATGAGCTCGAAATCCATCGACTATGACAGCCTCATGCAGGCAAATCTCGCACGGGTGTTCGGCGAGCGCAACGCCTCCCGCCGGATGAAAGCCATCGCAGAACTCTATGCCGGCGACGCGACATTGTATGAACCGGATGCCTTGGCGACGGGCCATGCCGCTATCAGCCACGCGGTGGAAGCGCTGTTGTCGAGCCTGCCGCCCAACTTCGCCTTCACGGCGATGGGCCCCGCCGTCGGCCACCACGGTGTCGGACGGCTGCGCTGGCAGGCCGGTCCACCGAACGGTCCCGTAGCCGTGACCGGAACCGATGTCGCCCGGTTCGAAGGCAGCCACATCCATACCCTCCACGTCTTTATCGACCCCACCGGCGCCTGAGCCGCCGCCTGCCCATCCCAAGGAGTCCCCATGCCCGCCAAGACCGGCCTCGACGCCCTGCTGCGCCCGGAAGACAGCATCCTCGTGCTGATCGACCATCAGCCGTACCAGTTCACCAACCTGAACAGCCACGACCCGGCGATGATCGTCAACAACGTCATCGGCCTCGCCAAGACGGCGAAGGTCTTCAACGTGCCGACGATCCTGACCACGGTGATCGAGGAACGCGGCGGCTACATCATCAAGGGGCTTCAGGATGTCTTTCCGGAGCAGAAGCCGATCGACCGCACCTTCATCAACACCTGGGAAGACCCCAAGGTTACCGACATCGTGAAGAAGAGCGGGCGCAAGCAGCTCGTGCTGGCCGCGCTCTACACCGAGATCTGCCTCGCCATGCCGGCGATCCAGGCGCTCGCCGAGGGATATGACGTCTTCATCGTCACCGACGCTTCAGGCGGCGTTTCACTGGAAGCTCATGACATGGCCGTGCGTCGCATGGTCGCCGCAGGAGCCGTGCCGATCACCTGGATGGCCGTGCTCGGCGAATGGCAGCGTGATTGGGCGCGCGAGGAGACAGCCGCCGGCGTCGCCGGCGTCGTTCTCGAACATGGCGGAGCCAGCGGTGTCGCCTTGGCCTGGGAACTGCAGTTGCTCGCCGGGCGCGCCAAAGCCGGCGCTTGAAGAGGCGCGACATGCCCGCCACGCCAGCGCCCATCCGTATCGGCTACTGCCTCTCGCTGACCGGTCCGCTCGCGGGCAACAGCCGGTCGGCCCGGCTCGCCCATGACATCTGGCGGGAGGACATCAACAACCGGGGTGGATTGCTCGGGCGACCTGTCGAACTCATCTGCTACGACGATCGCGCGGACGCCTCACTGGTTCCCGGCCTCTACCAACGGCTGATGGACGAAGACAAGGTCGATCTCGTCATCGGCGGTTACGGCACCAACACCCTGTTGCCGGCGATGCCGTTGATCATGGAGCGGCAGCGCTTTTTCGTCGGGTTGATGGGCCTCGGCGTCAACAACGCGCTCGCCTATCCCAACTACTTCGCCATGATACCGACCGGGCCGGATCCGAACGCCGCGCTCACCGAAGGATTTTTCGAGCTTGCCGCTGCGCAGGCGCCTCGGCCCTCGACCGTGGCGTTGGTCTCGGCGGATGCGGAATTTTCGCGCAATCCGATTCTCGGCGCGAAGGCCAATGCCGGGAAGTATGGATTCCGGATCGTCCACGAAGCCACCTATCCGCTGACGACCGAAAATTTCAAACCTGTCATCGACGCTGTCGCCGCAAGCGGTTGCGACCTGTTGTTTCTCTGCTCCTACCTCGCGGACTCGATCGGCCTCGTGCGCACCATCCATGCACACCCGTTCCGCCCGAAGATGGTCGGCGGCGGCATGATCGGTCCGCAGAACACCGCGGTGAAAACCACCCTCGGCCCGCTGCTCAATGGCTTCGTGAACTACGAATACTGGGCGCCGGTCCCCAGGATGATGTTCCCCGGGGTTCAGGAATTCCTGAACACCTATCAGGCGCGGGCCGGCGCCGCCGGCGTCGACCTCCTGGGACATTACATGGCGCCGCTTGCTTATGCCCAGATGCAGGTGGTTGCCCAGGCTGTCGACGCGACCGGCGGCTTCGACGACGCCAGCCTCTCCACCTACGCACGAGGCGCGACCTTTCACACCGTCATGGGCGACATCAGGTTCGGGGTAAAAGGCGAATGGCCGGAGCCGCGAGTCCTGCAGGTCCAATTCCAGGGAATATCCGGTCACGAAGTTGAACAATTCCGGAATGGGTCGAGGCAAATCGTGGTGTCACCGCCAGACTTCGTTTCCGGCGGACTTCGTTTTCCTTATGCAGAAGCTCTGTCCGCCGAGCAAACGCGTTAAACACCGCCGCTGAAGACAGGCCAGTAATCCGCGCGAACCTGCATCCGCCGGCATTTTCACCGACTGCGATATGACGACCGTCAGGGACGCTGGAAGGGCACGGCGTAGTTCTGTGCGCTATGTGATTGATGCGGTAAGTGCCGGACTAAGACTCCTGCGCCGGAAATCGTTCGTCCGCGGTGGCAGTGATACTAAGAAATCAGTCCGTGAACCCACAAGTCTGCCGGGCGACGGCTTGCCTCAGTCTGCTATGCACCCAGGCTGTGTGAAAACCCGGTCGATGCTATGATTCTCTTGCTGAATCGGCGGGGGAAGTGATGCACGGTTTCGTTTTAGGGGCGGATCGCCAGCAGACGACGCTGTTGCCGGAATGCCTCGATGATTGGGTCGACGAGGGCAATTCTATTCGCGCGGTCGATGTGTTCGTGGATGCGTTGGAACTGCGCGACCTCGGGTTCGATGGCGTTGATCCTGCAGCGACCGGCCGGCCAGCGTACCATCCTTCGCCGATGCTCAAGCTCTACATTTACGGCTATCTCAACCGGGTCCAATCGAGCCGGCGGCTGGAGCGCGAGGCCGGCCGCAATCTCGAGGTGATGTGGCTGACCGGACGGCTCGTGCCGGATCACAAAACCATCGCCGACTTCCGCAAGGACAATGGCCCAGCGATCAGGAAGGTTTGCGCGCAATTCGTCGAGTTGTGCCGGAAGATGGGCCTGCTGACGAAGGCCAGCGTTGCCATCGACGGCAGCAAGTTCAAGGCCGTGAACAGTCGCGACAACAACTTCACGCAAGGCAAGATCCAGCGCCGCCAGAAGCAGATCGAAGAGAGCGTTGCGCGCTACATGAGTCAACTGGACACCGCCGATCGCCGGACCGCCGCAGGAGAAGAGCCGTCAGAAACGGTGCTGCTGACCAAGACGCGGCTTAGGGAAAAGCTGGCGAAGCTCGAAGAAGAAGTGAAACGGCTGGCCGCTATTGAAAAGGCATTGCTCGCCTCGCCGGACAAGCAGATATCGCTGACCGATCCCGATTGCCGCTCGATGGCAACGAGCGGGCGCGGCTCCGGCATGGTCGCCTACAACGTACAAAGTGCGGTCGACACCACGAACCATCTGATTGTCGCGCACGAGGTCACTAACGTCGGCACCGATAGATCGCAACTGGCGACGATGGCGCAGGCGGCGAAAGCCGCGCTGCGCAGCGATAACTTGGACGTCGTTGCGGATCGGGGCTACTTTAAAGGTGAGGAAATCCTGGCATGCGAACAGGCCGGGGTCGCGGTCACGCTACCCAAGCCGCAAACCTCGGGAGCCAAGTCGGCAGGCCGCTTTGGGAAACCTGATTTTGTCTATTTGGCCAAGGACGATGTCTATCGCTGCCCGGCCGGCGAGAAGCTGGCGCACCACTTCACCGCTGATGAAGATGGCCAGAAAATGCGGATTTACTTGACGAAGGCGTGCTGCACCTGCCCGTTCAAGGATCAGTGCACAACGTCCAACGAGCGCCGCATCAAACGCTGGGAACACGAACACGTCGTCGAGGCCGCGCAGACGCGGCTCGATCGGAACCCGCAAGCCATGCGTGTGCGCCGCGAAACCGTCGAGCATCCGTTTGCCACACTCAAGATGCGGATGGGTGCAACACACTTTCTAATGAAGCGGTTGCCCAATGTCGCGACCGAAATGGCGCTGAACGTACTCGCCTACAACCTCACGCGCGTAATGAATATCGTCGGCATCAAGGCGCTCCTGGTGGCAATCCGGGCGTGAAGAGCTCGTGTTGTTATGCGCATCGTGTGACCGTTCAGGTCGCTCAGTGTGGCCCGAGCTTGCGCCCGGGTTGACTCTGGACTCGACCAAGCAAAAATATGCTCAGACCGTCGTGTCGACGCGGATAGTCCCCGGTTGCGTGCAGTTTTTGGGGGAGGAAAAACGTTTTTACACAGCCTGCACCAATAGCGACCAAATTCTGCAGCGCAGCTAGACGACGCGATGTGCCATGTGTGGACGGCTCCGGATTGGCAAGAGCTTTCTTTACGTTTTGCAGCATTGGTCGGTGCAGCCATGTGTTCGGCCTTTTAATGCGGTTCACATGACCGCTGGCCATAATGCCCTCCGCGGATCAGGTCCCGGTCAAAAACCCGCATTCGATAACAATGCGATGGCACATGTGGGTTGTCCTGATCGCCGGATCGACCGGCTCTGCATTACGTGCTGTTCGCCCTCCCAACCTTCACATCACGCCGGTTGCCCGGCGCGATCTCGTTTACCGCGCAAGCGCGATGGGTTCCTTGTAGCGCTCGCCCTTGGCCATCATGGCCCAGGCCATCCGCGCGATTTTGTTGGCAAGCGCGATAGCAGCAACCTTGGTCGGCTTTCGCGCCAACAACGCCGTGAGCCAGGGCCGATGCCCGGTGCCATGAATCTTGGCGTAGCGGATGACGGCGAGTGCTCCGGCGACGAACAAGCTGCGTAAATAGCGATCACCCTGTTTGCTGATGCTGCCGAGCCGCTCCTTGCCCCCGCTTGAGTGCTGCTTCGGAACCAGCCCGATCCAAGCAGAAAAGTTACGTGCCGATCGGAAGGTGCTCGGGTCAGCAACACTGGTGACCAGAGCGGTCGCCAGCATCGGACCTACCCCGGGAATGTAGTGAAGGCGTTTGCTCGTCTGGTTGGACCGATGCCAAGCCAGGATCATCCGATCGAACTCCAGAATCTGCTGCTTGAGACCGAGTAGCTGACTGCCGAGCGCGGCAAGACACGCACGGGCAACCTCTGACAGCCGCTTGTCGCTCGGGTCGGCAACAATATGCAGCAGTTCCGTGACGCCTTTGCGTCCGACCGGCGCGACAATGCCGAACTCGGCAAGATGCGCCCGGATCGAATTGATTACCGCGGTCTGCTGGCGGATGAACAGATGGCGGGTGCGGTGAAGCATCAGGCAGCTCTGCTGTTCAGGCGTCTTTGTTGGCACGAAACGCATGTTGGCTCGGGTGACCGCCTCGCAGATAGCCTCTGCGTCAGCCATGTCATTCTTCTGCCGTTTGACATAGGGCTTCACGTAGGCCGGCGGCATTAGCCGAACGGTATGGCCGAGCGCCTGAAGTTCGCGCGACCAATGGTGAGACGAGGCGCAAGCCTCTATGCCAACCAGGCATGGTGGCAGCTTCTGAAAGAACCCCAGGACTGACCGTCGCTTCAGTTGACGACGAATGACTACCTGGCCGCCAGCATCAACGCCGTGGACTTGGAAGACTGACTTGGCGATGTCTAAACCGATTGTCGTTATCATCTGCATGGCTCGCTCCTCTGAATCGTGGGAGTTTTAACAGCGCCCACATTCATGGCACTCACGTGGAGGAGCCGTCCACAGCATCATTTACTGACATTGAAAGCCTCGGCCAGACCCAAAGTCAGGCAGTCGCCACCGCCTCCCGTCGAGCAATCCTGCGCAACACCTCCGGGGGCACACCGAAGGCCCGGAGGAACGCCCGCCGCATGCGTTCGCGGTCAGCAAAACCCGCTTCTTGCGCTACGACGTTAACCGTGTGCCGCCCTTCCTCCATCATGAACCTGGCAGCTTCCAGCCGAAGTCGCTCGACGGCCTTCGCCGGGGGCTGACCCGTCTCGGCCAGAAAAGAGCGGCTGAACTGACGAGGGCTGAGGTTGGCGACGGCCGCAAGCTCCTCGATTGTGAGCGGATTCCGCAGATTTTGACGGATGTACGCCACGACCAATTCGATGCGATCGGATTTCGGCGTCATGTCGAGGAGAGCGGAATGCTGTGTTTGTCCGCCCATCCGACGTTGATTAATGACCATAAGCTTGGCAGCGACTTTCGCAACTTCGGGACCCAGGTCCTTATCGATCATCGCTAGGACAAGATCGATTCCTGCGGTCATTCCAGCCGACGTCCAGATCGGACCGTCATTGATGTAGATCCGGTCCTCCTCCATCCTGACATCCGGAAACCGAGCCTTGAAACTGGCCGCTTGAATCCAATGCGTCGTCGCGCGGCGACCATCGAGAAGTCCGGCTTCAGCAAGAACAAACGCCCCGTTGCAAAATGAAGCGGTGCGCCTCGACGCCCGGGCAGCTTTTTGCACAAAGGCGATCAAGTTTGCGCTTGATGGGGCCATTTCGAACGCGGTGATCGCGCCGACAATAATTGTATCAAAAGCCGGATCGCCGAATGCTTCGGTGTCAACGGTCAAACCACAGGAAGATCGAACGGGACCGCCGTGCTCTGACAACAGATGGAGGTCATAGTGCGTATCGGCCGGAGGCGGCTTCGCAAGCCCGAATCCCGTCATTTCGAATGCCGTCATGGGCGCAAGACTCAAGAGCTGGAAGCCGTGCGGGACAATGAGACCTACCCGATGCATGGCTGCTCCTACTGTCCGAAATGTGGATGATAGTCCAGACGGGTATCATCCAGGAGGTATGCTCTGCCGTCGAACCCGGATGCTCACGCACGGGCCGGATGGCCGAGAGCGCCGTTCGGCCCCGCATTGAGAGCCAGACTCAAGCCTACATTTTTGATAGCCCAAAGTCAGGCAGCCGCGACCGCCTCCCGTCGAGCGTTCCTGCGCAATAGCTCCGGGGGCACACCGAAGGTCCGGAGGAACGCGCGACGCATGCGTTCGCGGTCTGCAAAACCCGTTTCCTGCGCCACGACGTTAACCGTGTGCCGCCCTTCCTCCATCATGAATCTGGCGGCCTCCAGCCGAAGCTGTTCTACAGCTTTGGCCGGTGACTGACCTGTCTCAGCTAAAAAGGCACGACTGAACTGGCGGGGGCTGAGATTGGCGACGGCCGCAAGCTCCTCGATCGTGAGCGAGTTCCGGAGGTTTTGACGGATGTGCGCCAGAACCAACTCGATGCGATCAGATTTCGGCGTCATATCGAGCAGCGCGGAATGCTGTTTTTGTCCACCCATCCGGCGCTGGTTCATGACCAGAAGCCTGGCGACCATTTTCGCGGCTTCGGGACCGAGATCATTGTCGATCAATGCCAGAACGAGGTCGATCCCCGCGGTCATTCCCGCCGACGTCCAGACCGGGCCGTCATTGATGAAAATCCGGTCCTCCTCCGCCCTGACATCCGGAAACCGGGCCCTGAAGCTCGCTGCATGGGCCCAGTGCATCGTCGCACGTCGACCATTCAGAAGGCCCGCTTCAGCCAGCACGAACGCCCCACTGCAGATCGAAGCGATCCGCCGCGACGCCTTGGCGGCTTCCTGCACGAATGCGATCATGGTCGCATTGGAGCGAGGCATGTCCATCTCGGTGATCGAACCCACGATGACGGTGTCGAAGGCGGGATCTCCGAACGCCTCGGTTTCCAGCATCATTCCTGAGGAGGACCGAACCGGACCGCCATGTTCCGACAGCAAATGGATGTCGTAGCGCTGATCGGCCGGGGGCAGGTTCACGATCTCGAACGCAGTCAGTGCCGCAAGGCTCATCAATTGAAATCTTTGCGGCACGATGAAACCGACCCGATGCATATCTACTCCTCGCGTCTGGAATTCACACACTACCCCAAATTAATGCCATCCACGAGCCCTGTTCCGAAATAGCCGCTCGGCGTCCGCACGCGGCAAGTTGCGCGTGCCCGGACCGACCCATGTCACGAATGGTGGCAAGAACGACCTACGCCGGAAAGGCTTGAGGCGTTAAGGTACAAACAACAAACAGTTCACGTCCTGCCTTACTCAGTTATCGCTCTTTTCCCGGGCCGAGGCAGAGAAGAATGTTCTTGGTCGTCATCAACACGAGTCCTGTGGCTGCGCTGTCCGGTACTCGCGGATACGACTCTTCAAAGGGTTCGCTAGAGGCGGATCTTCTCACGGCATGGTCGCCAATCACGCGCCGACCTCAGCGCTTCCATGAGGAAGATAGGATGATGCATGTCTTCTGATCCCGGCAAGTTCTCCGAGCACCGTATTCCGCGGGGGGAAGGAACCCTCTACGCTCGAGATTATGCGGGCTCTGGCCCAGCCTTCGTGCTCATGCACGGCTTCCCCGACAACCTGCATATCTGGGACGACCTGATTCCGTACTTGGTCGCCAGCGGGCGGCGCGTCGTGACGTTCGATTTTCTGGGGTTTGGCGCGTCCGACAAACCCGCTGGCTCCACCTATAGCTTCAAGCAGCAACTGGGCGACCTCGAAGCGGTCGTCGAAGGTCTGCGCCTTGGGAAGATCGTCCCGGTGGCTCACGATTCCTCCGGGATGGCGACGCTCAACTACGCGCTCGCCCATCCGGGAGGCGTCGACTCCGCGATCATGCTCAACTCGGCCTATAGCGAGGACTCCACGGTTCTTTGGCCCGAGATGATCACGCTCTTTGCGACCCGGAGCATGCAGGCCCTTGCAATAGCGATCGCCCAGAGCCCCGAACAGTTTGGCTGGCTGCTGAAATGGCAGCAGAAGAAATTCCTGGACCCCTTGCCTGAGGCGCAAAGACCCCATTTCAGCGCGTTCATCGGTCCGCTGATCAGCGACAACTTCATCGCCCAACCCGGCGCCGGTCCTGCCTTCGTGCAGTTGGCGGCGGAATTTTTCGATGAACACGCCCGAAACGCCAAGCATCTGACAGCGCTCAAGACGCTCGATATTTCGGTCAAGCTGATCTGGGGACAATACGACCCCTACTTCCCCGTCGCCATGGCCGAGCGGCGTCAATCTCAGCTCAAAAATGCGTCCCTCACCGTCATACCGGCGGGCCATTGGCTGCAGGCCGATGAGCCCGCGCAAGTAGCGAAGGCGATGCTGTCATGAGCCCGCGCGCGCTCGACAACTTCGCCGTACGCGCGACCCGTTTGACGAGGCTCGCCTGCTTCGGCGCCCTCGTCGCGGTGCTCGCAGCGATCGGCCCGGCCGCTTCGTTCGCTCAGTCGGTATCCCCATCATCGAGCCTCGATGTCCCGACGACCAAGCTGCTGGCAATCGGCACCTTCACAGCCAAGGGGTCGCCGGATCAGTGGAAGCCGCTCCTGCCTGCTGAAGTGCGCGATACGGTACGGCTCTATCTCGCTGGAAAAATTGACCAGTGGTACCTCAAGCAGGATCAGAGCGGCGTCGTGTTCATGATGAACGTCACCGACCCAAAGGAGGCTCTGGAATTGCTGGGCAAGTTTCCTTTCGGCCAGGCGGGTCTGATGGAGTTCCAGATCATCCCGGTCGGCCCGATCGCCCCGCTTCGCGTGCTCTTGGCCGATCCTGCCAAGTAGTTCGCGGCTGCCTCGCACCAATCCAGAAAAAGGAACATCAAATGCCTGACGTCAAGAATCCGCGCGTCCACGCCGAGATATTGCCCGCGCTCGCCGCCGTGGTCGGTCCGACAACCAAGATCCTGGCGATCGGCTCGGTCACAGCCAAGGGCACGCCCGAGGCGATTGCGCCGGTCCTGCCCCATGAGGTTCGCGCCACGGTTCGCAATCATCTCGCCGGCAAGATCGAGCAGTGGTTCTTCCAGACGGAGGGCTACGGCGTCGTGTTCATCGTGAACGCGACCAGCACTGCGGAAGCGCACGAACTTCTGGAGAAGCTTCCTCTGGGCGTGGCCGGCATGATGGAATTCGAGCTGATCGCTCTCGGGCCGCTCGCCCCGCTCGCCATGCTCATCGGCGAACCTCCGCGTTCGTAACGCGACCCGCGGGCCTCGTTGGGAGCTTGATAGCGCTCCAGGCTCCATCGCGACCGCTTTCGTCAGCTTCGTGACTGCTCGATCGCCAAGCGATCTCGAAGCGCACTTCGGGATGTGGCGGAGCCATGTCGCGGCGGGCTGACGACTACATCAACAACCCGCTAACAAGGACCCGCCACGATGCCTGTTGTCAAAGCCGCGGCCGTGCAGCTCAGCCCCGTTCTCTACAGTCGCGAGGGTACTGTCGGCAAAGTCGTCAAGAAGATTCTCGAGCTTGGGCGCCAAGGCGTCCAGTTCGCAACCTTCCCGGAAACGGTCGTTCCCTACTACCCCTATTTTTCCTTCGTCGAAGCGCCTTACCAGATGGGCGCAGAGTACTTTAAATTGCTTAATCAGGCGGTGACCGTACCGTCCGACGTTACCCGTGCAATCGCCGAAGCCGCCAAGCAAGCCGGCATGGTCGTCTCCATCGGCGTCAACGAGCGCGATGGCGGCACGATCTATAACGCGCAACTCCTGTTCGATGCTGACGGCACGCTCATCCAGCACCGCCGCAAGATATCCCCGACCTATCATGAACGCATGGTCTGGGGTCAAGGCGATGGCTCCGGGCTGCGCTGTGTGGACAGCGCCGTGGGGCGCATCGGTCAACTGGCCTGCTGGGAGCATTACAACCCGCTGGCCCGCTACGCCTTGATGGCCGATGGCGAGCAAATTCATTCGGCCATGTATCCTGGCTCGTTCGCCGGCGACGGCTTCTCCGAGCAGATCTCAGTCAATATCCGCCAGCACGCATTGGAGGCCGCGTGCTTCGTGGTCAATGCAACCGCCTGGCTGGATGCCGAGCAGCAAGCCCAGGTCATGAAGGACACCGGCTGCAGCATTGAGCCGATCTCCAGCGGCTGCTTTACCGCGATCGTCTCTCCAGAGGGCGAACTGATGGGCGCGCCGCTGCGCTCGGGCGAAGGAGAGGTTATCGCCGATCTCGATTTCTGGGCCATCGACAAGCGCAAGCGCCTGATGGATTCGCGCGGTCATTATAGCCGGCCGGAACTACTCAGCCTGCTGATCGACCGAACACCGAAGTCCCATGTCCATGAGCGCGGCGCGCACTCCACGCCGGATGCCGTCACCCTAACCGATCGGCTGGAAGAAGCCAGATCGTGCCTATCAGTCGGAGCGGTTTCATGACGTCGCGGCGGCAGCTCCTGCTCGCTGGTGGCGGTGTCGTCGCTGCTCTCAGCCTCCCGAAGGTGGCGCTCGCCAAGACGGCGAACGATACCAAACCGCCCGCACACCAAGCTTCTCATAAAGGATCAGATTCCATGACGACCGCGACAATGAAAGACGGCGCCAAGATCTACTTCAAGGACTGGGGCGCCGGTCCGGTCGTCACCTTCTCCCATGGATGGCCGCTGACGGCGGATGCTTGGGACGCCCAGATGCTGTTCCTGGGCAACAACGGCTATCGCGTCATCGCGCATGATCGTCGCAGCCATGGTCGATCGGACCAAACATGGACCGGCAACGACATGGATACCTACGCCGACGATCTCGCCACGCTCCTCGATGCGCTCGACGTCAAGGGTGCAACGATGATCGGCCATTCGACCGGTGGAGGCGAGGTCGCGCGTTACATCGGCCGCCACGGCACATCGCGTGTGTCGAAAGCAGTCCTGATTTCCGCGGTGCCTCCTCATATGGCGCAGACGCCGACGAACCCGAACAGCGCGCCTATGAGCGTGTTCGACGGCCTGCGCTCAGGCCTGGTTGCCGATCGGGCGGGCTTCTTCAAGGAACTGGCGATGCCGTTCTTTGGCTATAACCGTCCCAAGGCGAAGGTTTCGCAGGGCCAGATCGACTCCTTCTGGCTTCAGGGCATGATGGGGAGCCTCCAAGGCGAGTATGACTGCATCAAGGCCTTCTCCGAGACCGATTTCACGGATGATCTCAAGAAAATGACGATCCCAACTCTGCTCCTGCAGGGCGATGATGATCAGATCGTTCCGATCGACATTGCCTCCAGGCGTTCGGTGAAGATCCTGCCAAACGCGAGCCTGAAGGAATATGCTGGCGCTCCGCATGGCATGTGCGTCACCCACGCCGCCCAAGTGAACGCAGACCTGTTGGCGTTCCTCAAAGGATGACGGGGGAAAGTTTTGCCGATCGACGTGCCGCGGAGAGCCTTCGCGGCGCGGCAATGCATATCCATTCTGAGCGAGGTGGAAGATGAATGAAGCACAGCATGAACTTCCGATTCTCGTGACCGGTGCGGCCGGACGGATCGGCTCGGTGGGCCGCGCGGTGACGGAGATGCTTCTCGCCCGCGGATTCCGGGTACGGGCGCAGGTGCGGGTCGACGACGAGCGGGCCACGAGGTTGCGCGCTCTCGGTGCAGAGGTCGTGGTCGGCGATCTGCTCGACATCATGGCCGTTCACCGCGCCATCGAGGGATGCGAACGCCTCTGCTTCGCGATGTCGGTCTCCCCGACCTATCTCGAGGCAGCGGCCAACGTCGCCGTCGTCGCCAGGCACCATGGCGTGAAGGCGTTCATCAATCTCTCCCAAATGACCGTAAACGAGATGGACATCTTCAATACGACTGCCAGCCCGCAGCAGAAGCAGCATTGGTTGGCGGAGCAGATACTGTCCTGGTCCGGGCTGCCGGTCGTGGAGGTCCGACCGACGGCGTTCATGGAAGGACTTTTTCTTCAGAGCACCAAAGGTATCTCCATGCAGAACAAGCTTCTGGCGCCCTTTGGGAAGGGCAAGAACTCGGCTATCGCCGCGTTCGATGTCGCTCGGGTGATCGCCGAGATTCTCAGTGATCCTGCCGAGCATATCGGCCAGACGTACCATCTGACTGGGCCTGTTTCGCAGGACATGGACGCGGTCGCGCGCGAGTTCTCTGCAGCGCTTGGTCGCGCGATCACTTACATCGACGTTCCCCTGGAGATATGGAAGGAGCAACTTGCCGCCTTCCCGATGCCCCCTCATGTGGTCTCGCACGTAGCGACGATGGCGCAGCTGCATCAGGACAACCGGTACGACCGGTTCAGCCACGATGTCGAGCGATTGACCGGCGTGTCGCCGATGAGCGTTCGGGAGTTCGTGCAGAAGAACGCGCATGCGTTCGCACCGGTCGCGCCTTCGAGCACGCCTGAATGAGCACGCGTGGTTGCCGGGCAGGATTTGAACCTGCATTTGCACGGTTCTGCTTCTGATGCGTTATCATTCCCTATCAATTGCCAGTTCCACTGAATATCGGCTTTTGTGATGCGAGCCAGTTTCCGAAGTTGACCAGGCGCAACTTAATCGAACGGTTCTTCAACACGATCAAGCAATGTCGGCGTGTCGCGACCCGATACGACAAACTCTCGGTCAACTATCTGGCATTCATCAAGCTCGCATCAATCCGAATTTGGCTGCGTGCTAATGAGTCCGCGCCCTGGTCCTCAGGTGTCCCGCAAGTCACTGATCACGCGGCTGATGACATCGCGCAGCCATGCGTGCGCCGGCTGGTTGTCGAGCCGTCGCAGCCAAATCATGGCAGCTTCGATCGGCTTAGGCGGACGTGACAGTCGGCGGAAGACCAGATGGTGAGACCTTGTCATGTTTTTGGCGACGTTCAGCGGAAGCACCGACACCAGGTCCGATGTCGCCAGAATCTGCGCCGCCGCCAGGAATGGCGCACGCATCGCCGGTTTAAGGCCAGGCTTTGATCTTCCAGGGCCGGGCTCGACAAAATCGGGCCCGAATTGAGCCGACGAGATCTCCAGTTGGGGCAGCGTTGTCAGCTTCTCCGTCGAGAATTCCCGTGCTTTCGCGGCCGGATGACCCTTGCGGTGCACGACGACGAATTGATCCTGCAGCAGCCGCCTCCGGGAGAACCGCTCGCCCTGGACTCCTGACGGACCCATCGCCAAATGCAGTTCGCTTCGATCAAGCATGTCGAGAACGTCTAATGTGCCGCTCGGCCTAAAATCCAGCGTCACCCCGGGAGCTATCCTGGCCACATGCGCTGCGATCGGCGCGACGAGAACGATCGCCGCATAATTGTCGACGGCAATACGGAAAGTCGTCGCCGCCTTTGAAGGATCGAACTGAATCGGTTCCAGCGATTGTTGCAGCCCGTCGAGTGCAATTCGGATCGGGGTGGCGAGTTGCTCGGCCCGCGGCGTCGGCACCATGCCGTTTGGGCTGCGGACGAACAGTTCGTCTTTCAGCGCGTGCCGCAATCGGGTCAACGCATGGCTCATGGCGGGCTGACTGAGACTCAATCGCTGTCCGGCCCGCGTGACCGATCGTTCCCGCATGATGGCGTCGAACACCACCAGCAGGTTCAGATCGATCGCACCTAATTTGGGGGCCGTCTTGTTCACGCGACCGGAACTCAGCTTCTTCATTCAGAACGAGCATGTAGGAATGAAGAGAATGCATTTTACGAATGGGAAACTCAACCCTAGATTCCGGATTGTCGGTGGGAGCCGCGCGCCCTCGGGCGGAGCAACAGCATGAGGACAGTGACGCGCCAAGGCCGCTCCAGGGATCGGCGGCCGGGGCGACGGCACCTCGTTTCACCTAGGAGAGCGTCATGATCGGCATAGTTCGGCTTGCCCTGCGACGGCCGTATACGTTCGTCGTCATGGCGGTGTTGATTCTGATCTTCGGCACGGCGTCGGCCCTGCGGACGCCAACCGACATTTTCCCGAACATCAATATCCCCGTCATCAGTGTGGTGTTCAGCTACACCGGTCTGCCTGCCGACGATATGGCCGGCCGCATCGTCACGTTCTACGAGCGGTCGTTGCCCAACAGCGTCAACGACATCGAGCATATCGAATCCCAGTCGATCGTGAACTACGGGATCATCAAGATCTTCTTTCAGCCGACGGTGAACATCAATGCCGCATTGGCCCAGGTCAACGGCATGTCGCAGACGGTGCTGAAGCAGATGCCGCCCGGCATCACGCCACCGTTGATCCTGAGCTTCAATGCCTCGAGCGTCCCCATTCTGCAGCTTGCGCTTTCAAGCGACCAGATGTCCGAAACCCAGATCTTCGACTCGGCGCTGAATTTCATCCGCCCTGCCCTGGCTCCGGTTCCGGGCGCCGCGTTGCCGCTTCCCTTCGGTGGCAAGGTGCGCCAGGTCCAGGCCGATCTCAACCAGCAGGCTTTGCATCAATACGGCGTTTCGGCGAATGACGTCATCAACGCGCTTTCGCTGCAGAATCTGATCACGCCGGTCGGAACGCAGAAAATCGGCTCATACGAATATACCGTCAACCTGAACGACTCGCCGAAAGCGGTCGAAGCCTTCAACGACCTCCCGATCAAGACGGTCAACGGCACCGTCATCTATATGCGTGACGTGGCCTACGTGCATGACGGCAGTCCGCCGCAGACCAACGCCGTTCACGTCAATGGCGCCAGCGCCGTGCTGCTGACCATCATGAAGGCGGGCGCCAGCTCGACGCTCGATATCATCAACGGCGTCAAGGGCCTGCTGCCTTCGGTATCGCAGACGCTACCGAGCAGCCTGAAGCTGACGGCTGTGGGCGATCAATCGGTTTTCGTGACCGATGCGGTATCCAGTGTCGTCAGGGAAGGAGTTATCGCGGCAGTACTGACCGGGATGATGATCCTGCTGTTCCTTGGAAGCTGGCGCTCGACCCTCATCATCACGCTCTCAATCCCGCTGGCGATATTGGCTGCGCTGACCGGCCTTTCGCTGCTGGGCGAGACCATCAATGTCATGACGCTCGGCGGCCTGGCGCTCGCGGTCGGAATTCTCGTCGACGACGCCACCGTCACCATAGAGAACATCAATTGGCATCTTGAGCAGGGCAAGGAGATCGAGCCTGCCATTCTCGACGGCGCGCACCAGATCGTTGTGCCGGCGACGGTGTCGCTGCTCTGCATCTGCATCGCCTTCGTGCCAATGTTCGGGCTCGGCGGCGTCGCCGGTTACCTGTTTCGGCCACTCGCCGAAGCCGTGATGCTCGCGCTGGCGGCCTCCTATGTGCTGTCGCGCACGCTGGTGCCGACGCTGGCCAACTATCTGTTGCGCCATCAACGCGTCCACGGCTCGTCCGATGAAGCCGCTCACGCGAAAGCCAGCCGCAATCCGCTCGCACGCTTCCAGCGCGGCTTCGAACACATGTTCGAAAACGTGAGCAAAACCTATCTAGGTCTGCTGCAGCTCTGTCTGCGGAACCGGATCAAGCTGATCGCCGGGTTCCTGTGCTTCAGCCTGCTGTCATTCGGCCTTGCGCCCTATCTCGGCCAGGACTTCTTCCCGACTGTGGATGGCGGCCAGATCAAGCTTCATATCCGGGCCCCGACGGGAACGCGGATCGAAGAGACGACGAGCCTGACCGACCGGATCGGGACCGCCATTCACGGCATCATTCCCTCCCGTGAACTCGACGGCATCGTGAGCAATATCGGACTCACGGTCAGCGGCATCAACATGGCCTATAACAACTCCGGCACCATCGGCGTCGGAGACGCCGACATTCTGATCAGCCTCAAGCCCAATCATGCGCCGACCGACGACTATATCAAGACCATGCGCGAGAGGCTGCCCCGGCAGTTCCCCGGTACGAGCTTCGCCTTTCTTCCCGCTGATATCGTCAGTCAGGTTCTGAACTTCGGCGTGCCGGCTCCAATCGACCTTCAGGTTGCGGGCAAGGATCTCGCGGCAAATCGGAAGTATGCCAATTCGTTGCTGACGAAAATCAGAGCGATCCCTGGCATCGCCGATGCGCGAATCCAGCAGGCGTTTCAGCAGCCGACCCTTGACGTCAATGTCGACCGCTCACTCACCTCGCTGGCCGGCCTCACCGAAAAGGACGTTGCTACCGCCATGCTGACGACGCTGTCGGGAAGCTCGCAGTCTGCGCCGACCTATTGGCTGAATCCGACCAATGGGGTCTCTTACGCGGTCTCGGTCCAGACCCCGCAACGCGATATCAACTCGATGACCGGTCTGCAGAACATTCCGGTGACATCAGCCGCCGCAGCCAACACCCAGCTCCTCGGCGGCCTGGCGCAGGTCCAGCGGACCAACAGCAATGCCGTCGTCTCCCACTACAATGTTCAGCCGGTGATCGACATCTTCGCGACGCCGCAGGGACGCGATCTCGGTGCACTGGCGTCGGACATTCGGACGGTCATCCACGACACCGCAAAAGATCTGCCCACGGGCGCGAGCGTCGCGCTGCGCGGTCAGGTGAGCACGATGACAAGCGCCTATCAGCAGCTTTTCGTCGGTCTCGCGGCGGCCATCGTGCTGATCTATTTGCTCATCGTCATCAACTTCCAGTCCTGGATCGATCCCTTCGTCATCGTCATGGCGCTGCCGACCGCACTGGCCGGCATTGTCTGGATGCTGTTCGGGACCGGAACAACGCTTTCCGTTCCCGCACTCACCGGCGCGATCATGTGCATGGGCGTGGCGACCGCCAACAGCATTTTGGTCATCAGCTTTGCCCGTGAGCGGATGGCGGCGGGCGCGAGTGCCATGGCGGCGGCATTCGAGGCAGGCGGATCGCGCTTCCGCCCGGTCATGATGACGGCGCTCGCCATGGTCATCGGCATGCTGCCGATGGCGATCGAGCCCGGACAGAACCAGCCACTGGGACGTGCCGTGATCGGCGGGCTGATCTTTGCCACCTGCGCCACGCTGTTTCTGGTGCCGACAATCTTCAGCCTGGTGCACGGCCGCCGGCTTGGCAGTGCGAAACCGGCAGGCGTCGCAACCCCATAGTCGCATTGAGCGGAGAGAAAAAGAAAATGCCCTCGGAAGACATCAAAGCTCCAGGTCGGCGGAGCCTCCTGACCGCCGCTACTGCCGCCGTTCTGCTTGCAGCACTTGTCGTGGGCCACGGCTTCGTCGGCCGCGCGCAGAGCAAGCAGGAAGTGATGGACTGGACCAACACGCAGGCAATCCCGACCGTTGCCCTCGCCCAACTCATTCCCGGCGCTTCGCATCAAGCGCTGACGTTGCCGGGCAATATCCAACCGTTCAACAGAGCGGCAATCTTCGCGCGCGTGAATGGTTACGTAAAAAGCTGGGACCACGACATCGGGTCGCCGGTGAAGGCCGGACAGGTGCTGGCCAGCATCGATGCTCCCGATCTCGACCAGCAGCTTAGCCAGGCGAAAGCGACGCTGGCGAGTGTCAAGGCCAACGAGCAAATTGCGACGCTGACCGCCAACCGCAATAATATTCTGGTGCAAAAGCAGATCGTCGCCCAGCAGCTTGCGGACCAGACCGCAGCAGACGCGACTGCAAAAGAGGCCGTCGTCGACGCCAACGAGGCCAACGTCCGGCAGCTCGAGGCGATGCAATCGTTCAAGACGCTCTCCGCGCCCTTCGATGGCGTCGTGACCGCCCGGAACGTCGAGCTCGGAATGCTGATCAACTCGGGAGGCTCCGGGCAGCCGCTGTTCGAGGTGTCCGACTTGCATCGGGTTCGCATCTACGTGCAGGTGCCGCAATCGTTCTCGGCCGGGCTTGCCCCCGGCGTGAAGGCGACGTTCGAAATGCCGCAATACCCGGGCGTGCAATTCGATGCGACGCTCTCGCATATCTCCAAGGCCATAAACCCAACTTCGCACAGCATGCAGGTCGAACTGCAGGCCGACAATGCAGCCGGAAAATTCTTCGGCGGCAGCTACTGCAATGTGCACTTCGAGATTCCGACCGAGGCGAATCTGGTGAAGGTTCCATCGACCGCGCTCGTCACCGGCAATCAGGGCACGCAGGTCGCAACCCTCGACAGTCATGACAAGGTCGTCCTCAAGAGCGTGCAACTGGGTCGCGATCTCGGTGACAGCGTGGAGGTCCTGGCCGGCTTGTCACCATCCGATCGGATCATCAATAGCCCCCCGGAAACCTTGGCGACCGGCGACACCGTTCGCGTAGCGGCGGCAGCATCGCAGGCCGCCAGCCCTGTGTCGTCTTCGTCGACAACCCGGCAATGAGGTGCACGCCATGCTGGCTCGCGCAGATCTTGCTTTCGCCGGTCGGGACGTCAGGCTGGACCTGTTCCGCGGCCTGGCGAATTGGGCGATCTTTCTGGATCACATCCCGCACGAGGTACTGAGTTCGCTCACAACCAGGAATTATGGTTTTAGCGATGCGGCTGATCTGTTTGTGTTCATATCCGGCTACACCGCCGCGTTCGCTTTCGGAAGAGTGATGATCGAGCGGGGCTACGTTGCGGCGGCCTCGAAGCTGGCAAGGCGCGCTTTCCAACTCTATGCCGCGCACATATGTGTGGTTGCCGTCTATATCGCTCTTATCGCGTGGGTCTCGCGAGAACTTCATGATTCGGATGATCTGAACCAGTTCAACATCGCTGTTTTCATGGGTATGCCGTTCCGGGAATTTATCCAGGCCCTGGCTTTGAGATATCGGCCCGTCAATCTGGACGTGCTTCCGCTCTATATTCTGTTGTTGGGAACGTTTGCTCCGGCCCTGTGGTTGATGGTTCGCACACCGACGCTGATATTGATTGGTTCGATGATCGTGTATCTTGCTGGAAGGCATTTTGGGTGGAATCTCGCAGCCTCTCCAGCGGGCTTCTGGTATTTCAATCCGTTCACATGGCAATTCCTGTTTTTCCTGGGCGCCTGGATCGCCCTCGGCGGCGCTCAGGCCCTTCAATCGATCATCCGAACAAGGACTGTGTTCTGGCTCGCGATCGCTTATCTTGCCTTTGCTTGCGTGGTGACGATGGCAATTCACGCACCCGACCTTGCCAGTCCGCTTCCTCAGTGGATCCTGGAGCCGTTCGATCCCAACGATAAGACGAATCTCGCGCCCTACCGGGTCATGCACCTAATTGCCCTGGCGATTGTCATCACGCGGTTTCTGCGGGTGGATTCGCCCGTTCTGCAATGGCGCGCGCTGGCGCCGCTGATCACGTGTGGCCGGAACTCGCTTCAGGTCTTTTGCATCGGCATCGTCCTGTCGTTTTGCGCCCATGCTGCGATCGAACTAAGCCTGAACTCACTTGGGGTTCAAATTCTCGTGGGAATGGTCGGAATATTGCTTTTAACGGCAAGCGCATACTTTTCGACATGGTCCAGACAGCAAGATCGCCTAGCTCTCTTCGTGGAGCCCTGTTGACCGATGTCGAAGCGGGACAGCCGCGAGCCCGTCACCCATCGAAACGCCGGTTCCGGCAAAGGAGCCTCCCATGCGATTTACTGATCCATGCGTGCGCGCCACGTCGCATCCGGTCTTGTCGTTTGCAGCGATCATGATCGTCGTTGCCATGGGAGCAGATGCGCCGCGCGCGGAGGAAGCCGCTACAACGCTCTCGCCGCAGGTTTTGCAGGAGATCGCGCAAGTCGAGGCCGAGATCGACAAGATCGAGGCGGGAACGATCGAGCGCCTTGCCGAGCCGCCGGATAATCAGGTCCAGCAAATCGAGTTGCTCGGCAAGCTGATGCTGTATGACAAGCAGCTCTCGGTAAACCGCAATGAAGCCTGTGCGTTCTGCCATATGCCCGAGACCGGCTTTACGGGCCCGGTATCGGAGCTGAACCGGACCACCGGCTCCTATCCCGGATCGGTGCGAACCCGCTTCAGCAATCGCAAGCCACAGTCGCATGCCTACGCGCCGCTCTCGCCGGTGTTGCATTTCAATTCCGCGCAGGGCGATCTTGTCGGCGGTAATTTCTGGGACATGCGCGCGACCGGCCGCCGACTCGGGAATCCTGCCGCTGAGCAGGCAGAGGGGCCGCCCACCAACCCGGTGGAAATGGGCCTGCCCGATGTGGCCTGCGCAGTTTATCGCGCTTCGCAGCGCCCCTATCGCGCGCTGTTCGAGAGCATGTGGGGCCCGCAGGCATTCGCGGTCGAATGGCCGAACGACGTGGAGCAGGTCTGCGCCCGCCCCGGGCCACCGTCCACCGGCGACGAATTGCCGGTTCATCTCGACCGCCTCGATCGCGGCCGGGTCAACACCACCTTTGACCAGATGGCGCAATCCATCGCCGGCTATGAGGCTTCCGCCGAAGTCACCGCGTTTGCGTCCAAATTCGATGCCGTGCTTGCGAACCAGGCGCAATTCACGGCGCAGGAGAAATCCGGCTACGATCTCTTCCGCGGCAAGGCGCAATGCAATACATGCCACCGCGACGGCGGGCCAGGCGAGGATCCGCTGTTCACCGACTTTACCTCAAGCAATATTGGGACGCCGGCCAACCGGCGGCTTCCTTACTACCGCGAAGACCGGCCCGACGCCTTGGGCTATCAGGCCAATCCGCAAGGGTCGTCATTCGTCGATGGCGGCGTCGGCACGTTTCTCCGCGGCGGCCATGTGCTGAGCCAGCCCTCGGCTGTGGATGCGCGATGGGTCAAGCTTGCGCCAGCCAACCAGGCGCGAATGCAGGTGCCGACCTTGCGCAATGTCGACAAGCGACCCTATCCAGGCTTCGTGAAGGCCTACGGCCACAACGGATATTTCACCAGCCTGAAGGCGATCGTGCATTTCTACAATACGCGTGACGTGCTGCCGCGCTGCCAGCCGGGCGACGCCGGCGAAGGCACGACTTGTTGGCCTGCGCCCGAGTCAACCGACAATATGAACACGAGCCGGGTCGGACATTTGGACCTTTCGGACGCCGAGGAAGACGCGCTTGTGAGCTTCATGCAGACGCTTACGGACGGCTATCGGCCGACGAGTCGGCAATAGGTCTTTGAAAAAGGGCGTTGCATTCCCGTGACCAGAGTCAGGAAGAATATGCGGATGACGAGCGAGCTTGAAAATTGTCCGCCCCTCACAACGGGGGTATTGCGCCATGGGTAGTCTGGCCCTCGTCTGGCCGGTAATGACGGCCGCGTTCCTGGCCTCGCTGGTTGAGGCGGTTGAGGCTCTGACGATCGTGCTGGCCGTCGCCATCGTTCGCGGCTGGCGGCCAGCCGGGCTTGGTAGCCTCGCCGGCCTGATCGTGCTGGCGCTCATCGTCGTGGCGCTCGGCCCGCTGCTCGATCATGTGCCGCTGCGGCTGCTGCAGCTCGTCATTGGAGTTCTGCTGTTACTGTTCGGCATGCGGTGGCTGCGAAAGGCGATCCTGCGCGCGGCGGGCGTCATCCCGCTCCATGATGAAGCGACGGCGTTTGCGGCCGAGACCGCAGAACTGCGCGAGCAGGCCAGCCGCAACGAGGCCCGGCTCGATTGGGTTGCGGCGCTGACGACCTTCAAGGCGGTACTTCTCGAAGGGCTTGAAGTCGTGTTCATCGTGATTGCGCTAGGTAGCGGCCACGGAATGCTCATTCCCGCGAGCGTCGGCGCTGTTGCGGCATGTCTGGCGGTCGCTGCGGTCGGCTTGATCGTGCATCGGCCGTTGGCGCGGGTTCCGGAAAACACGCTCAAATTCGCCGTCGGCATCATGCTGTCCGCGTTTGGTGTCTTTTGGACCGGCGAAGGTCTCGGAGTGGCCTGGCCGGGCTCGGATCTGGCCATCGTCGGATTTGCAGCGATGTTTCTGGCTGTCAGCGGCGCGGCAGTCGTGCTGGCACGCCGCCCGAAGGCGGAGGTTTTGTCGTGACCATACTGGCCAATGCGCTGCGCGAACTGATCGGGCTTTTCGTGGACGACGACGCCCTTGCAATTGCGATCGTCGCGGTCGTCGTCTTCGCCGGCGTAGTGGCAGCGCTGATGCCCGACGTGCCGTTGGTGGGGGGCGCCATCTTGTTGTTTGGTTGCCTCACTGCGCTTCTTTGGAGCGTAGCAAGAGCCGAGCAGCGTTGATTGAACGCTGGTGGAGCTGCACATCCGGCGCGCCTCGCCTGTGGCCCCCGCGCGCAGCGTGGGGAAGCCATTTCGCTTCTGTTGAGCATCGTTCGCGGTCGCGCCAGCGAATGACGACGACCAGCCTCCACGGGCCGCGCGCAGAGCGCGCGACCGCCGCATCACCCGTAGCCTACTCCGCCGCTGGCACCGCGGCCGGTGCCGTTGCGGTGAACTTGTCGAGCGCCAGATATACGCCGCCGGCGACCACGATCCCCGCCAGCCAGCTCAGATCCGCGCCGCCCAGGAAGTTGATCGAGATCGGCCCCTGCAGCGCCGGCACCAGGCCGTCCTGCACCGACCAGCCGGCAACGAGTCCGACAAGGAACGCGATCGTGCCGGCCCAGTTGATGTCGCCATAGGCGCTGGCCTCGGGCGACTTGTAGAGCTCGGCGACGTCGATCTGGCCTTTCCGCTTGATGAAGAAGTCGGCCATGACGACGCCAGCATAGGGGCTCATCCACAGCAGCAGACTGATCAGCCAGTTGTCGAAGGCTTTCGCGAATGACGGCGCGGCGATGAAGTAGATCGTGACGAGATAGCCGGCTATGCCGACGATCAGCGCCAGCGCCGTTCGCGACAGCTTGAGACCCATGCTCAATGCCGCCAGCGCCGCCGAATAGACGTTGAGGATATTGCTGGCGATCGGGCCATGCAGCACCATCAGCAGCACCAGAATGGCAGCCGCGCCGCCGAACACGGCGCTGACCATCTTGGCCGGATCGGCGTCGAGCGTGACGGACGCGATGGTGGCACCGAGGACGGCAAGCCACACCGTCGGCACGAACATGCCGATATAGCTGTACCAAAACACGGATTTCGACGACGCGCTGCGCGGCACGAAGCGCGAATAGTCCGAGGCCCAGGTGACCCAGGAAATTCCCCAGCCGACGCCGACCGCGGTCGTCAGCAGCGACAGCATCGCCAGATGCGCGCCAGGCGGCAATGAGCTCTTCAGATTCCAGTTGACGACCCCGGGCTGGCTCCAGGCCAGCACGCTCATCAGCACCATGATGGCCACGGTGGCCGGCACGGTATATTTCTCGAAGGTGCGGATCGCATAGAAGCCGTAGATGCCGATCACCACCTGCAGCACCATGACGATGGTGATGACGATGAAATTAGCGATCCAGGTATCGGCAATGCCGAACTGGCCGAGAATGGCCATGGAGATCTTGACCGGGAAATAGGTGTTCACGCCGATCCAGCCCAGCGTCATCAGGAACATCAGCAGGCTCGGCAGATAGGCACCGCGGCGGCCAAAGGCCGAGCGGCTCAGCACCATCTGGTTGACGCCGGTCTTGTGGCCCATCACCGTGAAGGCGCCGAAGATCGCGCAGCCGAACAGGTTGCCGATGACGATGACGGCAATGGTCTCCCACAGGCCGAGTTTGAGGATGATGCCGAGCGCGCCGAGTGCCCAGTTCACCGGCGCGATGTTCGCCCCGGCCCAGATCCACATCTGCTGCGGCCCGGTGGAATCCCGGTCGGCATCCGGAATCGGCTCAATGCTGTGAATGTCGGCCCGCAACTCGGAATTGGTCATGCTCGCCCCCGTGTCCAAAATAACCCGACACGGACAAAGCAAGATGCGTACCAGAGGATGCGGCGAGCGGGGCTAGTCCTCCACCGGCGGGGTGCCGTGAGTGTGGAAGGATTCGATGGTCTTCAGGCCCCAGGCCTGGCCCTTCTTGCGCTCGTCCTCGCTCCAGACGATCGGCTTCCAGTCTGGCGCCAGAATGAGCCGCGCGCCGGCATTGGCGACTTCGACCCGGTTGCCGCCGGGCTCGTAGACATAGAGGAAGAAGGTCTGCTGGATCGCGTGCTTGTGCGGGCCGGTCTCGATGTAGACGCCATTCTCCAGAAAGATATCGGCGGCGCGCAGCACGTCCTCGCGGCTGTCGAGCGCGTAGGTGACGTGATGAAAGCGGCCGTGGGTGCCGGAGTGATCGCGCGAATAGGCGAAGTCATAGCTCTTGTTCGACATGGTCATCCACATCGCCGCCTCGGTGCCGTCATTGAGCACAATCTGTTCGGTCAGCCGCAGGCCCAGATACTCCTCGAAGAAAATCCGGTTGGCCTTGATATCGACAGCGAGGCAATTGAGGTGATCGAGCCGGCGCACATTGATGCCGCGCGCGGGAAAGCGTTGCGCCTGATTTTTCAGCGCGGGCTTGAGTTCCGGCGGCGCTTCGTACCATTCGGTCTCGTAATACAGCTCGACGATATGGCCATCGGGATCCCTGCAGCGATAGGCCGGGCCGTGGCCGAGATCGCCGTCGGTCCAGCCGATCGCGAACTCCGAGCCCTTCAGCGCGGCGACGCGGCGCTCCAGCGCCTGCGGGCTACGCGCGCGCAGCGCCATGTGCTCCATGCCCGAGGTGTTCGACGCCGTCAGCTTCAGCGAATAGCGCTCATAGTCGTCCCAGCCGCGCAGATAGACCGACTCGCCCTGGCGGCCGCTCACCGTCATGCCCATCACGTCGACGAAGAACTTCAGACTCTCGTCAGGCTTCGGCGTCAGCATTTCCATATGGCCGAGATGGGCGAGATCGAAAATCGGTTCAGGCTTCATGGGCGATGTCCTCGGTATTCTTGTTTCAGAATGCACCATCGGCCCTCATGGTGAGGAGGCGCACTTGCGCCGTCTCGAACCATGAGGATGAACATCCCCTCGTCCTTCGAGACGCGGCCAAGGGGCCGCTCCTCCAGCCCGTACGCAATTGCGTTCAGGCGAGGATGAGGGGTACCGAGTTCTAGCGCAGCGCACGGGTGACGTCGTCATACAATTCATCGACGGCGTAGGCGCGCGGAATCAGGCCCTGCTGGGCGGAATATCGTGTGATCAATTCGAGCGAACGCGTCAGTTCGTTGGCGCTGAAGGACGGCGACTTACCTTGCGCGGCCGCCCTGCTCTCCTGCAGCATGCGATAGACCTCGCGCACGATTTCGGGATGGTTATTGGAGAGGTCCTTGCTGACCACCGTCATGTGGTTGACCGGGACCACGCCGTGTCTGTCGAACCATATCTTCTCTTCGGCGGCAGGATCCGGGAACAGCAACTGCACACGCGGATCGTCGCTCTTCTCGCCGAGTACGGCGTCCAACTCGCCATCGAACAGCATCTGCATGATCTGCTGGCCGGCCGGCGCACGCTTGGTCGTATCGACGTACTCCGCGACATGCGGATCCTCGAAGGTGACCCAGTCGATCGCCTCGAGGTCGACGCCATAGTCATTGGCGAGAATGCCGCGCAGCCACGCGCCGGTGGTGGTGGTGAAGGAGCGGATGCCGACGCGCTTGCCTTCGAGATCTCTGGGCTTGACGATTCCGGCAGCCGGGTTGCTCACCGCATAAGAATGCTGAAACCGCGCCATCATCACGCTCGGCAGCAGCACCATCGGCTTGTGGTGGGCCTTCGCCATCAAATAGGTGACGATCGCCATCTCCGCGACGTCGAAGGCGCCTTCGCGGACCATCGGCTTGAAGCCCTTGTTGGTCGGCGAATAGTTCGCGAACTCCAGTTCGACGAGATCGGATTTGACCGCGCCGCTTTTTAGCGCCGCGGTGTGGGGATGGTCGCCGAGCAGGATGCGGAGTTTCATCAAAGCCTCCTGTCCGGATCAGGCCTGATCGGGATCGTCGACATAGACGAGGCCGGCCTTCGCCAGCGGCTCGCGCATGCTGTACATGTCGAGGCCGAGAATGCCGGAGGCGAGCTTCTCGCGCTTGCCTTCCTCTTCCGCAAAACGCTTCTCGCCCTTGACGGCGACATCGGCGGCGTCCGTGCGCGGGATCACCACCACGCCGTCCTCATCGGCGATGACGACATCGCCAGGATTGACCAGCGCGCCGGCGCAGACCACCGGGATATTCACCGCACCCAATGTCGCCTTCACCGTGCCCTTGGCGGAGATCGCCTTCGACCACACCGGAAAGCCCATCTCGCGCAGCGTCTTGATATCGCGGCAGCCGGCATCGATGATCAGGCCGACACCACCGCGCGCCTTCAGCGACGTCGCCAGGAGATCGCCGAACATGCCGTCGGTATTGTCGGTGGTGCAGGCCACCACCAGCATGTCGCCGGGGCGGCATTGCTCGATCGCCACGTGCAGCATCCAGTTGTCGCCGGGCTGCGCCAGCACGGTCACCGCGGTGCCCGCGGCTTCGGCGCCAGACCAGACCGGGCGCATATAGGTCTTCATCAGGCCGAAACGGCCACAGGCCTCGTGCGAGGTGGAGACGCCGAGCGCGCCGAGGCGTTTTACGACATCGGCGTCGGCACGCTGAATGTTTCGGACAACGACCGGTTTCATGCCAATACCTCCAGGGTCATCGGGAACAGCCGCTGATAGGCCTCGCCATAGGTCATCGCGGCGCCGGTGTTGCGGCCGCCCTGCATGCCGCGCTGAAGTGCGACGCGCTCGTAATAGGCCCACAGATGTTTTTGCGCGGCCAAAATTTCAAACGTCTTGCGCTTGATATCCCAGACCTCGTCGATGTTGAGGATCACCTGCGGCTTGAAATTGCACATCTCCGGCTGGTGCGGCTCGAACAGGAACACCGGCGGCGCGCTGTAGCTGTATTCGGCCTCCGGCTTGTGGCCCATCGCCTGCGCGATGATGCGCGCCTCCTGAGCGGCGGCGCTCGCGGCGGGATGATCGACGTTGTAGGGATCTTCCAGCGAATGCGTCAGCACGAACGAAGGATTGAGCTCGCGGTAGATATCGATCAGCCGCTCCTTGTGCGCCTCGGTGAGGTGCAAGGGATAATCGCCGGCGTCGAAGAACTCGATCTCGGCGCCGAGCATGGCGGCGGCGCGCTCGGCCTCGTCGCGGCGGCCGGCCTTGACCTTCTCCAGCGTCATACCGGGCTGCTTCCAGGCGAACTGCGATTCACCGCGCTCGCCGAAGGCAAGGCACACGATCTTGACGCGATAGCCCTTCTTGGCGTGCAGCGCGATGGCACCGCCGGCGCGCCAGACGAAATCGCCGGGATGGGCGGAAACCACCAGGCCTGTTTTCTGTTTCGACATCGGACTCTTCTCCATCTCAGATTATCAGCAAACGATTCAGGCCAGCACGTGCCGGATATCGGCGGCTCAGCCCTTCCAGGTTATTTGGCCGTCGAGCACCTGCTGCATGCGGCGCTCGTCCAGTGCCTTTTCCCACTTCGCGATCACGATCGTTGCCACGGCATTGCCGATAAAATTGGTCGGCGTCAGCCCCTGCGACATCAGCCGGTGAATGCCGAGGATCAACGCGACACTTGCGACCGGGATCGATTGCGCCGCAGACAGCGTCGCCGCGAGCACGACAAAGGCCGCACCGGCGATACCTGCAGCGCCTTTCGAGGTGATCAACAGAATCAACAACAGCCCGATCTGATGACTGAGATCGAACTGAGTGTTGGTTGCCTGCGCCAGAAAAACCGAGGCCGTTGCGAGATAAAGGCAGGTTCCGTCCAAGTTGAACGAGTAACCGGTTGGTACGACAAGACCAACAACGCTTTCTTCGCAGCCAAGAAATTCGAGCTTGGACATCAGGCGGGGCATCACCACTTCGGATGACGTCGTCGCGATGCAGACGAGGATTTCTTCCCAGATGTACCGGATCAGCTTGAACAGACTGAAGCCGCACAGCATGGCAACCGGCAGGAACGCGACCACGATGAAGATAACGCAGGTCAAATAGAACCCGCCGAGCAGCTTGCCGAGAGACGCCAGCGAGCCAAGGCCGAATTTTCCGACCGTGAAGGCGATCGCGCCGAACGCTCCGACGGGTGCCGCCAGCATCACGATGTTGACGATGCCGAACACCATCTTCGCAGCGACATCGACGATATCGACCATGGGTTTGGCACGATCCCCGAGCCAGGTCAGGGAGAAGCCGCACATCACCGAGATGAACAGCACCTGGAGGATATTGCCCTCGGCGAAAGCGCCGATAAAGGTGTTGGGAATGATGTTCATCAGGAACGGCACGAGCCCGACAGCGGCCGTCTGCTTCACATAGGGTTCGACGATGCTGGCATTGATCGTCGAGGCATCGATGTTCATGCCGACGCCGGGCTTCAGCAGGTTGACGGCAACAAGCCCGATGATAATCGCGATCGTCGTCATCACTTCAAAATAAGCCAGGGATTTGACGGCGATTCGACCAACACGGGTCATGTTCGACATATGCGCGATGCCGTGCACGACGGTGCAGAAGATGATCGGACCGATCAGCATCCGGATCGCCTTGATGAAGGCATCGCCGAACGGCTGCATCTTCGTCGCCAGATCGGGATCGAAGATCCCGAGCAAGACGCCGAACGCCATGGCGATCAGCACCTGCACCCAAAGCTGCGTCCACCAGCGCCGCGGTCGCGAACGCATCGTCGCGGGAGCATCCATGGTTGCGGTTGATTGACTCATGTTCTGTTCATCCCTTGGCGCCGGCGCGCTTAACTATCGAACTCGAACAGCCGCGCGGGATTATCGACGAGGATCTTCTGCTGCACGTCCGGCTCCGGCGCGAACAGCGGAATCAGATCGACCAGGTCGCCATCGTTGGGCATCGCCTTGACGTTGGGATGCGGCCAGTCGGTGCCCCAGATCACGCGATCCACCGCGGTCTCGCAGATTTTTCGCGCAAAGGGCACGGCGTCGGTGAAGGGCGGGCCTGCCGACGTGATGCGTTCGCAGCCCGACACCTTGACCCAGCACTTCTCGTCGCGCTGCATCAGTTCGATCAGGGTGCGGAACGGCAGTTGATCGAGACCGTCCGCCGCTTTCACGCGGCCCATATGGTCGATGGTGTAGCGCACCGGCAGCTTGGCCAGCAGGCCGGCATATTCCGGCAGGTCGATCGCGTCGAAGTGCAGATCGACGTGCCAGTTCAGCGGCGCGATCATGTCGATGATGCGGTGAAACACCTTCATGTCCGGCACGCCGCCGAGATGCCGCACGAAGTTGAAGCGGCAGCCGCGGAAGCCGCCCTCGTGCAGCTCCTGCAGGCCCTTCTCGGTAATAGTGCCGTCGATATTGGCCACCGCACGGTAGCGACCCTCGCTGACCTTGATGGCATCGAGCGCGACGCTGTTGTCGGTGCCGTGCACGCTGGCATTGACGATCACGGCGCGGCCGATGCCGAGCTTCTTGTGCAGCTTCTGGAAATCCTCCAACGGCGCGTCTGGCGGGATGTAGGAGCCCACATAGGGATACTTGGCGCCGGGCCCGAAGATGTGGGTGTGCGCATCGCAGGCAAGCGGCGGCAGCTTGAACTTCGGGGTGCGCGTATCGGGATCGGGGCCGGGAACCGTTGGTTTTGTCATCATGTCCTGCGTGGCTTGAATCGTGTGAACGCGCGGGTGTCTATTGTTTCGGAATGCCGGACTGCTCGATCACCTTGGTCCACTTGGCGATATCCGCGACCAGTCTCGCTTTCAGTTCTTCCGGCGAGCCGGCGCGCGCCTCGATGCCGAGATCGAGCAGCTTCTGCTTGACGTCCGGCAATGCCAGCACCTCGCGCAGCCCGGCATTGAGTTTGGCAATCACCGCCGGCGGCGTACCTGCGGGGGCGAACAGCGCATTCCAGGACACCACGTCGTACCCCTTGACGCCGCCTTCGGCGAGCGTCGGCACGTCCTTGAGGATGACCGAGCGCCCCTCGCCCGTCGTGCCGACGGCGTGGATCTTCTGATCCAGCAGAGCCGATTTCATCCCGACATAATTGTCGATCATGACGTCGATATCCTTGCGCAGCAGACCGACGATGACTTCCGGCGTGCCGCGATAGGGCACGATCTGGAAGTCGACGCCGGCGGTCGATTTCAGCAATTCCGCGGACAGATTCTGCGTGCTGCCGACGCTGATGGTGCCGACATTGAGCTTGCCAGGATTGTCGCGCGCGAACTTGATGAGGTCCGGCAGCGTCTTGTGCGACGATTCCGCGTTGGTGCCGACGACGAAGTCGAAGAAGCCGATGCTGGAGATCGGCTCGAAATTCTTCACCGGATCGAACGGCAGGCTCTTGAACAAGGGAACGCTGACGGCGGTGCCGTTGCTGAGCAGCGCCAGCGTGTAACCATCGGGATTGGACGACGTCACGGCGCGCGCGGCTGCGACGCCGCCGGCGCCCGGCATGTTTTCCACGATGAAGCGCTGCCCAAGCTTGTCGCCGAGTTTCTCGGACACAATGCGAATGGTGATGTCGGCCACGCCACCGGCGGCGAAGGGAACGATCACGCGGATCGGGCGGGTTGGATAGGTGGATTGGGCCTGCGCCGACGCGGCCGACCAGAAAACGGCAGCAGTCATCAAGGCGAGAGAGACCCGCAAGCCGTTAAAAATACCGTTCAGCTTTGTTGAAAATCGGTGCGTCATCGTAAATCCGAAAAGACGCTGCGCGCGTCCACCCTTGGGTTTTTTAATTCAGCGCGTTGCACGCCGCATGACTTGCGACGTCTCCGGACCGTTGCGGCACCCGGATTAGCCAATTCCGATATATGAAACAAATGAGAATTGTGGCATAATCAGACGGTCGCCTGCATATATTTCGGAAAGCGATTTATTGCACCGATTGGAAGTAAGCCCGGATCAGATCGATCAGCGCCTGGGCAGGCTTGCTGACTGGCAATCCCCTTTTGACGACGATCCCCACGGTGCGGCTGACGCTCGGGTTGCGCAGCGGCAGCGCGACCAGGCCCGCGGTGCCCTGGGTGGCAACGGCGATATTCGGCACCACGGCGACGCCGAGTTTTTCGAACACCATGCCCACCGCGGTCTGCAGATGCTGCACCTCGTAACGCCAGTTCAGGCTGTCGCGCCGGTCGCCGAGTGCGTCATCGATCAGCGCGCGGTTGCCGGCCTGCGGGCTGATCCGGATCAGCGGCGTATCCTGCAAATGCGACCACGCCACGAACTTGCGCTGCGCGAACGCACTGTCCTTGGTGCAGAGCAGCACAAATCGCTCCTTGATCAGCGGTGTGGCAGCGAGATCCCAGATGTTCATGGCGATGATGGTGACGCCGAACTCGGCCTGGCCGGACTGCACCAAAGTGGCGATTTCGCCGGCCGAATTGTCGTGGATCTTGATCGAGATCCCAGGATGCAGCGCGTTGAATTCCTTCAGCACCCGCGGCAGGTGGTAGGCGGCGATGGTCGGCAGGCAGCCCAGCGCGATGTGCTCCTGCCGCTTGCGGCCGCGTGCCCGCAACAGATCGATGGAATCCGAGAGTTCACCGATCATCCGGCGGGCGGTCGGCAGCAGTTCGAGCCCGGCCGGCGTCAACGCGACCTGCCGCGTGGTGCGGGCCAGCAGTTGCAGGCCGAGATCCTCCTCCAGTTTCTTGATGCGGTGGCTGAGTGCCGTCTGCGACAGATTCAGATGGGCGGCAGCGCGCGAAAAGCTGCCACGCTCCGCGATGCTCAGAAACGCCTGCAGTCCGGGAAAATCGATGCGCATGTGAGTTCCGAACGAGGTCAGTCAACCGGCATAGAGGGGTACCGTGACGACGCCTCGCAACGCAAGCCGGGAACCGCCGGCCCGCGTCACCTCGGCGCTGGTTAACAGCGGGTAAAGGCTGGGTACGCTGCGCCCCGGCCGTGGACGCCAGATTGGCGCTTCCCTGCAAATTCCCACCGGTGTGCAGCCCGTCTGCTCAACACTACCAAGGGGCGCCTTAACCGTTTGTCCAGTCCCTGCGCTGCATAGTCGGCCCCAACCGGGGCGCGACAACGCGATTTTTGACATGACAGATTTGGCCGCAGCGGCGTCATTTGGGCGCATCATTTCAGTCAGGGGCTCGCTGGCCCGCGTCGGGCTTCTGGCGACCAGCCAGATGGCGCCCGCGGAAGCCCGCGGCACCGTCGGCCGCTTCGTCAGCATCCGATGCGCGACCTCGACGATCATCGCGATGATCACCGAAGTCTCCTGCGAGAACCTGCCGGCATCGGACCTCTATATCGCCAGCGCCTCCGTCGATCTGCTCGGCGAGATCAGCGGCGCGCCGGAGCGACCGAAATTCCAGCGCGGCGTCACCAATTATCCGACCATCGGCGACATCGTCGGCCTGATCACCAACCAGGAACTGCGGACGGTCTACGCGCCGACCGGCTCGGACCAGATCAATGTCGGCACGCTGCAACAGGACAAGTCGGTCATCGCCTATGTCGATGTCGAGGAAATGCTGAGCAAGCATTTCGCCGTGCTCGGTTCCACCGGCGTCGGCAAGTCCAGCGGCGTCTCGCTGCTGCTCAACGAAATTCTGCGGGTCCGCCCCAACCTGCGCATCTTCCTGCTCGACGTCCACAATGAATATGGCCGCTGCTTCGGCGATCGCGCGGTAGTGCTCAATCCGCGCAATCTGAAACTGCCGTTCTGGCTGTTCAATTTCGAGGAAATCGTCGACGTGCTGTTCGCCGGCCGCCCCGGCGTGTCGGAAGAGCTGGAAATTCTCAGCGAGGTGATCCCGATCGCCAAGGGCGTCTACACCCAATACCAGAATTCCGACCGCGTCGGGCTGAAGCGGGCCGATCCGAAAACAGTCGGCTACACCGCCGACACCCCGGTGCCCTACCGGCTGGTCGATCTGATTTCGCTGATCGACGAGCGCATGGGCAAACTCGAGAACCGCTCGTCACGCATCATCTATCACAAGCTGATCTCGCGCATCGAGACGGTGCGCAACGATCCGCGCTACGCTTTCATGTTCGACAACGCCAACGTCGGCGGCGACACCATGGCGGAAGTCATCAGCTACCTGTTCCGGCTGCCGGCCAACGGCAAGCCGATGACCATCATGCAGCTGGCCGGCTTCCCGGCCGAGGTCGTCGATTCCGTGGTGTCGGTGCTGTGCCGGATGGCGTTCGATTTCGGGCTGTGGAGCGACGGCGTGTCGCCGCTGCTGTTCGTCTGCGAGGAAGCGCATCGCTACGCCTCCGCCGACCGCAACATCGGCTTTGGCCCGACCCGCAAGGCGGTGTCGCGGATCGCCAAGGAAGGCCGCAAATACGGCGTCTATCTCGGCCTGGTGACGCAGCGTCCCGCCGAACTCGACGCCACCATCATCTCCCAGTGCAACACGCTGTTCGCGATGCGGCTCGCCAACGAACGCGACCAGACCCTGCTCCGCTCCGCCGTCTCCGACGCCGCGGCCAACCTGCTCTCCTTCGTGCCATCTTTGGGCACCCGCGAAGTGCTGGCCTTCGGCGAGGGCGTGGCGCTGCCGACCCGGTTGCGTTTCAAGGAAGTGCCGCCGCATCAGTTGCCGCGCTCCGAGGCGACGATCTCGACGGTACCGTCGGTCGCCGCCGGCCATGACATGCATTTCGTCAGCGCGGTGCTGGAACGCTGGCGCGGCGCCACCTCGCACCGCGACGTGCCGAACGATCCGGGCTTCACGGAGCGGCCGGTGGCACGCACGCTGGAAGCGCCGATGCTGCAGCCCTCGCTCGGCCTCGATCCCGACCGCTTTTCGCTGCTGAAGAAGCCGCTGCGGTAGCCAGACTCCTCATCCTGAGCAGCGCGCTCTTGCGCGCGTCTCGAAGGATGAGTGCCATATCGTCATGGTTCGAGACGGCGCTGAAGAAGCGCCTCCTCACCATGAGGACTTGCGTTCAACCGCTTTTCGCCGCCGCGATCATCGCCTAAGGTCCGCCGCCAGCGCATCACGCGCCGTGACGGACCTTGCTCATGACCCAGCCGATTGCAAAACGTTTTCCGACGCCGGCCCTGGACATCCTACCCGACGATATCCGCACCCGCATTCTCGCAGTGCAGGAAAAATCCGGCTTCGTGCCAAACGTGTTTCTGACGCTGGCGTATCGGCCCGACGAGTTCCGCGCCTTCTTCGCCTATCACGACGCGCTGATGGAGAAAGACGGCGGCCTGACCAAGGCCGAGCGCGAGATGATCGTGGTCGCCACGTCGAGCGCCAACCAGTGCCATTATTGCGTGGTTGCGCATGGCGCGATCCTGCGCATCCGCGCCAAGAACCCGCAAATCGCCGACCAGATCGCGGTGAACTACCGCAAGGCCGACATCACGCCGCGGCAGCGCGCGATGCTGGATTTTGCGATGAAGGTAAGCAAGTCCGCGGAGACGATCTCCGAGCAGGATTTCGCCGAAGTCGGCGGCCACGGCTTCAGCGACGATGATATCTGGGACATCACCGCGATTGCGGCGTTCTTCGCGCTGTCGAACCGGATGGCCAATGTCACCAGCATGCGCCCGAACGACGAGTTCTACATGATGGGCCGGCTGCCGAAATAAGCGCGACGGCGCGCAGGAAGGGATGATGGCCTTGCTCGATTGGTCGGAGATCATCTTGCGGCTCGGCGTCGCCGCCCTCGCCGGCGGCGTGATCGGCCTCAACCGCGATCTGCAGGGCAAGCCGATCGGTCTGCGCACGCTGGCGCTGGTCAGCCTGGCCACTGCGATGGTGACGGTACTGGCCGATCCGATGCGCGGTGGCGGCTTTACGGACGCCGGCAGCCGGGTGGTTCAGGGCATTCTGACCGGAATCGGCTTTCTCGGCGCCGGCGTGATCTTCCATGCCGAACACCATTTTCGCATCCGCGGCCTCACCAGCGCCGCCTGCACCTGGCTGACCGCCTGCATCGGCATCATGTGCGGCGCCGGGCAATGGCGGATCGTCATCGTGGCACTGGTGATCACCTTTGCCATCCTGCTGGCCGGCGGCCGCATCGAGCACGCCTTGCACCGCGTGCTTGGCGGCAAGGTTGAGCGTGACTTGCCGGTATCGGACGGCGCCGATCAGTCGTCCGACGCGGGCCCGCACCAGCCCGGCAAATAGATCGCGTCCTTGCCCTTGGCCAAGGCCAGCGCCTTTTCGATCGCCTTCTCGAAATCGGCCTCGACGCCCTTGCGCGACAGCCGGCGGCGCAAAAAGTCCGCCCAGAGAAATTCGCTGAACGGCGTCGTGTCCTTGGCATAACCGCCCGCCCGCCGGATCTCGCCGGCGAGGCTGCGGAATGGATCGTCCTTCAGCTCGGCGATCGATTTTGGCACATCCCTGAAATGACGCCGCTCGCCCATGGCATCGTAGGGGTAGACCCAGCGGTGGTTGTCGAGAACACCCCAGAATGCCCCCTTGTCGACCATGGTGAGGTCGGCGATGATCGTGACCAGAATATCCTTCACGCCCTCCTCATGAAGCGCCCGGGCGAGATGATGGTGATCGACGACGTAGTGTTTCCCGTCCGGCCCCAGCACCACCGGGATCATGTGCTTGCCCAACAGCTCGGCCTGCTTGCGCTTCGACTTGTGCTCGCGCCAGCGCTTGCGCTTTTCCTTGACCTCCCGCATCCCCACCGTCATCTGCGTCGGGCGCAGCGACAGGATCGAGATCGGCTGCAGCAGCGGTTCGCGGGTATTGGCCATGATCAATTCTCCAAATATGACTTGTCTCAACTTTGGGCGACGGCGAATATGACAGGACCGCCCTGCCGTTCAATCAAGCGACTCTCACATCGCCGCGAGGACCAGTTGCAGGACAGCCAGAGGATGGATTGCCGCATTCGTGCCATGCGGACTTTATCTGCTCGCCGTGCGGACATCGTGCTAGGGTCATGCAACAAATATCGCAGACCGGGCAACCATGAAGACCCAGCAGCCGATCATCAGGGGGGACGACGAGCACCGCGTGCTCAAATTCGTGCCGCGCACCTCGGCCACGCTCCCGCATCATCCGACCGTTCCGGGCGGTCGCCCTGCTGCGAACACCTCGCATGGGGCTGACGACCTCTCGCGATTTGAACGTCCCCGCGACGAGCCCGACGACTTCCACCACCGCATGCTGGCGAACGCGGCCGCCTTCGCCCTGACCGCGGCGCTGACCGGGATCGGCATCTGGCTCGCCATCAGCATCGCCGACCTCCGCAAGACCCAGGATTGCGTGCTAACGGGCCGCCGCGATTGCGCCCATATCGTCGTACCGCAGACCTGAGACCATCCAACCGAATAGTCCGCCGCCCGGAACTGGCAGGTGAGCAGGTGCTCAACTGCCATTGAACTGAGAGCCTCCCTCCGTTATACGGGCAATCGACTCCTTCCGGCGGACAGGGCGTTCCGGGGCCGAGCCCCCTCTTTCCGCGCCGTCCCGACATTTATCTTCAATCTATCAAAGGCTTAATGATGTCCACCACATTCGATCAGGTCGCCACAATCATCGCGGAAACCTGCGACATTCCTCGCGACACGATCACGCCGGAGAGCCACGCGATCGACGATCTGGGCATCGACAGCCTGGATTTCCTCGATATCGCCTTCGCCATCGACAAGGCGTTCGGGATCAAGCTGCCGCTGGAAAAGTGGACCCAGGAGGTCAATGACGGCAAGGCGACCACCGAGCAGTATTTCGTCCTGAAGAACCTCAGCGCCCGCATCGACGAATTGGTCGCGGCCAAGGGCGCGTAACGCCCCGCCATGAACCTCGAATATTTTCATCTGATCGACCGCATCGCCGACCTCAATGTCGGCGATAAAACCATTACGGTTGAAGCGAACGTTCCGGAAAAAAGCACCATCTTCGAGGGGCATTTTCCGGGCTTTCCGCTGATGCCGGGCGTACTGCTGATCGAGGCGATGGCGCAGACCTCCGGCTGGCTGCTGATCGCGCTGATGAAGTTCGAGCGCATGCCGTTCCTGGCAGCGGTGAAGGAAGCCAAGATGCGCACCTTCGTCACCCCCGGCGAGAAGCTGATGATCGACGCCAGCATCGTGCACGAAGGCTCCGGCTTCGCCATGACGGCGGTGAAGGTCAGCGCCAAGGGCAAGCTGGTCTGCAACGCGACGCTGACGTTTCGCCACGTCCCGTTCCCTCATCCGGATTTGCGCGGGCACATGGAAACCATGGCCAGGCGCATAGACTTCCCCCAACAGGCAATGTCCCATGGTTGAAACGCGACCTGCGAATTCCGAGCCGGTAGAAGCCTGGATCACCGGCATCGGCCTTGCCACGTCGCTTGGCGAAGGCCCGGACGCGCATTGGGATGCGCTGAACCAGAAGCGCATCAACGTCGATGAAACCAATTTTGCGCCCTACATCGTGCATCCGCTCGCCCCGGTTTCCTTCGACGCCCAGATCCCCAAGAAGGGCGATCAGCGGCAGATGGAGGCCTGGCAGCGGATCGGCACCTATGCCGCCGGCCTGGCGCTGGAATCCGCCGGCATCAAGGGCAACAAGGAAATCCTGTCGCGGATGGACATGATCGTCGCCGCTGGCGGCGGCGAACGCGATCTCGTCGTGGATTCCGGCATCCTGAATTCGGAAGCCCACGGCGCCTCGTCGCCCGGATTTCTCAACGAACGGCTGATGAACGATCTGCGGCCGACGCTGTTTCTGGCGCAGCTCTCCAACCTGCTCGCCGGCAACATCGCCATCGTGCACGGCGTCACCGGATCGTCGCGCACCTTCATGGGCGAAGAAGCCGCCGGCGTCGACGCCGCGCGCATCGCGCTGGCGCGGATTGCCGCCGGGCAAAGCGACATCGCGCTGATCGGCGCGGCACATAATGGCGAGCGCAAGGATCTGCTGCTGCTGTATGAGTTCGACGACTTCAATATCAAGAACAAGTTCGAAACGGTGTGGGCACGTGAGCAGGCCAGCGGTTTTGCGCTCGGCTCCGGCGGCGCGTTCCTCGTGATCGAATCCAAGACCCACGCACAAGCACGCGGCGCAAAACCCTATGCGCGTCTCAAGAATGTCGTCGCCGATCAGGCGCGCCGCAAGAATCCCGGCGAAGTCACGGCGTCGCTGGAGAAGCTGTGGTCGAAATTAGGCGCATTGAAGAGCGACACCGCAATCATCACCGGCGCGACCGGCGCGGAGCCTGCGACATCCGAAGAGCGCACGTTCCTGAAGCAACATGCCGACCTCGCGGTGCGCGCCACCGGCACATCGTTCGGCCACGCGCTTGAGACGCAGTTTCCGCTCGGGCTTGGCCTCGCTGCGCTGGCGATTTCGCGCGGCGCGATGTTTCCGCCCAACGATTCAACCGGGCTGGAGATTGAAATGTCCAAGCCACCCACCCAGATTGTGGTGATCGGGGCTGGCCACTGGCGCGGCGAAGGCATGGCGCTGGTTGAAGCCATCAGTTGACGCGAACAGCACGGCCGACGGGGAGAGATCATGACAGCAACGCGCGATAAATTCGGCCGACCGATCGTCGTCGTGACCGGCATGGGCGTTGTCACCTCGCTCGGTGCCGGCAAGGCCGACAACTGGGCCAAGCTGACGGCCGGCGAATCCGGCATCCGCACCATCACGCGCTTTCCCACCGATGGTTTGAAAACCACGATGGCGGGCAGCATCGATTTCGTGCCGGTTGAGCCATTCTCCTCCACCGACCTCTCGGAAAAACTCGCCGACCTCGTCACCGAGGAAGCGATCGCGCAGGCTGACATCGGCAGCAAGGGCGACTTCCCCGGCCCTTTGTTTCTCGCCGTCGCCCCCGTCGAAGTCGAATGGCCGCAGCGCCAGGCGATCGCGCGCGTCAGCGGTTCAAATACCGAGATCAATTACGACACCATGCTGCGCGTCGCCGGTGGCGGCCAGTTCACGCAATTCCACCGCCGCTTCATGTTCGGCTCGGTCGCCGACCATCTCGCCGATACGTTCGGCACCAAGGGCTCGCCGATCTCACTGTCGACCGCCTGCGCGTCTGGCGCCACCGCGATCCAGCTCGGTGTCGAGGCGATCCGCCGCGGCGAAGCCGATGCGGCGCTGTGCGTCGCCACCGATGGCTCGGTCAATCCGGAAGCGCTGATCCGGTTCTCGCTGCTGTCCGCCCTCTCGACCCACAACGATCCGCCGCAGACCGCGGTGCGACCGTTCGCGAAAAACCGCGATGGCTTTGTGATGGCGGAAGGCGCCGGCGCGCTGGTGCTGGAAAGCCTGGAAGCCGCGACTGCGCGCGGCGCAAAAATCCTCGGTATCGTCGCCGGCTGCGGCGAACTCGCCGACTCCTTCCACCGCACGCGTTCGAGCCCCGATGGCAAGCCGATCGTCGGCTGCGTCAACAATGCGCTGTCGGACGCCGGTATCGTCTCCGGCCAGATCGACTACATCAACGCGCACGGTACCGGCACGCCGGAAAACGACAAGATGGAATATCTCGGGATCTCCACCGTGTTCGGCGAGCGCGCCAAGCAGATCCCGGTGTCGTCGAACAAATCCATGGTCGGCCACACCCTCTCGGCCGCCGGCGCGGTCGAAGCGGTGTTCTCGCTGCTGACGCTGGAGCACCAGCGGATTCCGCCGACCATCAACTACGATGTTCCGGATCCCGCGATTCCCTTCGATGTGGTTCCCAATACCGCTCGCGATGCGCGCGTCACCGCGGTGATGTCGAACTCGTTCGGCTTCGGCGGCCAGAACGCCTCGCTGATCCTGACGCGCGAGCCGATTTAGGCCGCGCGGAAGGCCCTGCGCCGGTTGACGCCAGCCTGTTGACGTACTGGCGTGAACCGGCGATACGCAATCCATCAATTCACCTTCCTGCCGGAGACACGGTGTCATGCGTGCGCTCAATCTTGTTGCCGATCGTGAGCTTGTCGTCGTCGATCAGCCCGCCCCGCCGCCCCCGGCGGCCGGCGAAGTACAGATCCGCGTCAAGGCGGTCGCGCTCAATCACATCGACGTCTGGGGCTATCGCGGCATGGCCTTCGCCAAGCGCAAGCTGCCGCTGGCGATCGGCGCCGAAGCGTCCGGCGAGATAGCCGCGGTCGGCGAAGGCGTCACCCGCTTCAAGCCGGGCCAGATGGTGGTGATGTACGGCGCGAAAACCTGCGGCGTCTGCAAGGCCTGCGTCGAAGGCCGCGACAATTTCTGCGAGAACGTCGGCGGGCTCTATGGTTTCCACCTCGACGGCTTTTCCCGCGAACTGCTGAACATGCCGGAACGGCTCGTCATCCCCGTTCCCGACGGCATCAGTTTCCGCGATGCCGCCTGCACGCCGATCGCGTTCTCCACCGTGCAGCACATGCTGTTCGACAATGCCAAGCTGCAGCCCGGCGAAACCATCCTGGTGCATGCCGGCGGCTCCGGAATCGGCACTGTCGCGATCATGATGGCGAAGAAAATCGGCTGCACCGTCATCACCACGGTCGGCGACGATTCCAAGATCGAAGGCGTCAAGGCGCTCGGCGCCGATCACGTCATCAACTACCGCAAGGATCGGTTCGAAGGCGAGACCCGCAAGATCACCAAGAAGAAAGGCGTCGATGTCGTGTTCGAACACGTCGGCGCCGACACCTTCAACGGCTCGCTGCTGGTGATGAAGCGCGGCGGCCGGCTGGTCACCTGCGGCTCGACCTCGGGCCCTACCACGACGATCAATCTGATGCAGCTGTTCCAGCAGCAGTACCGCATCTTCGGCTCGTTCGGTGCGACGATGAAGAACATCGCGGAGAGTCTCGACAAGATGGCCGACGGCATGCTGCCGGTGATCGACACCGAAGTGCCGATCGACGATGTCGAGCCCGCGCTGAAGCGGATGGAAAGCCGCCAGGTATTCGGCAAGATCATCGTTCACTTCTGATGCTCCGCCTGCTGCTCCGCACCCGGGCCCGCATTCGCGACGCCATCAAACCGGCGGCGGAAGCCGCGGTCGGCGCGCTGACCATCGGCATGCTGCGCACCACGCGCTATTTCGATCCGATCAAGACCGCGAACCTGTTCGGCAAGATCACGCAGCGCATCGGCCCGCTGCTCCGCGAAGACAAGATCGCCCGCGCCAATCTCACCGCGGCGTTTCCGGAAAAATCGCCCGAGGAAATCGAAAAGATTCTCGCCGGGGTCTGGGACAATCTCGGCCGCGTCGGCGCCGAATTCGCGCATCTCGATCATATCTGGGAACATGATCCCGCTCGCCCCGAGCTCAGCCGGATCGAGATCGAACCGCGCACCCACGAGTTGTTCGCGCAGCTGCGCCTCGACGGCAAGCCGGCGCTGATCTTCGCCAGCCATCTCGGCAACTGGGAACTGCCCGCCTTGGCCGCGGTCGAGCACGGGCTCGATGCCGCGGTGCTGTATCGCCGGCCCAACATCGAGTCCGTTAATCGCATCATCGAACAAATGCGCGCGGTCAACATGGGCACGCTGATCCCGGCCAGCCATGACGCGCCCGTGAAGCTGGCGCACGCGCTGAGCGACGGCAAGCATGTCGCCATGCTGGTCGATCAGTGGTTCACCAACGGCGTCGAAGTGAACTTCTTCGGCCGTAAAACGAAAGCCAATCCGATGCTGGCGCGGCTGCTCCGGCAGGTCGATTGCCCGATCCACGGCGTCCGCATCATCCGCCTGCCCGGCCATCGTTTCCGCGCCGAGCTGTCGGAAGAAGTGAAGCCGGTGCGCGACGCCGACGGCAAGGTCGATGTCCAGGGCACCATGCAGGCGATCACCTCGGTGCTGGAAGGCTGGATCCGGGAATATCCGGATCAGTGGCTGTGGCTGCATCGCAGGTGGCGGTAGTGGCCTTCTCCTGACCTCACCACGTCGTCCCGGCGAAGGCCGGGCCCCATAGCCACCGGCCTTCCTGAGAGCAGACGACCTCTGCCAAGTGCCTTCCGATCCGACAGCGTCTATGGGTCCCGGCTTGCGCTCGCAAGCGAGCTTGCCGGGACAACACCGCGTGGATCACCTCCCCGTCTTCACCCTGGTCCACAGCCGGTTGATGACGCGTTGCGTGGCCGGATCGCGCGCGGTAATGACGAACAACTTTTGCAGCATCGCCTCATCCGGATAGATCGTCTTGTCATTCAATATTTTCGGATCGACCAGCTTCTGGCTCGCCAGATTGCCATTGGCGTAGGACAGGAAGTCGGAATTCTTCGCGGCGACGTCGGGCCGGTAGAGGTAGTTGATCAGCTCATAGGCCTCAGCGACGTTCCTGGCATCCGCCGGGATCGCCAGGTTGTCGAAGAACATCTGCGCGCCCTCCTTCGGGATCGCGTAACCGATCTCGACGCCGTTCTTCGTTTCTGCGGCGCGCGCCTGCGCCTGCTTGATGTCGCCGGACCAGCCGACCACGAGGCAGATCTCGCCGGTGGCTAGCCCGCTCAAGTATTCCGATGAATGAAACTTGCGGACGTAGGGCCTGATCTTGCCGGCGAGATCGGCGGCCTTGTCGAGATCCGCTTGTTTCGTGGAGTTCGGGTCGAGGCCAAGATAGCTCAGCGCCGCCGGCAGAATATCGTCCGCGGAATCCAGCATGTGGATGCCACAGTCCTTGAACTTCGCGAGGTTATCGGGCTTGAAGACGATGTCCCAGCTATAGATTTTTGCACCGGTGCCGAGGATTTTCTCGACCGTCTTGACGTTGTAGCCGATGCCGGTGGTCCCCCACATGTAGTTCGCGGCATAGAGATTGCCGGGATCGTAGACCGCCAGCCGCGCCGTCACCGCCGGCCAGGCGTTGGCGAGGTTTGGCAGTTTCGACTTGTCGAGCTTCTGGAAAATTTTCGCGGTGATCTGCCGCTGCAGGAAATACGCGGTGGGCACGACGACGTCGTAGCCGGACTTGCCGGCCAGCAGCCGCGTCTCCAGCGTCTCATTGGCATCGAAGGTGTCGTAGACGACCTTGATGCCGGTCTCCCTGGTGAAGTCCTCCAGGACGCCGGGCGCCATGTAGTTCGACCAGTTGTAGAAATTGACAGTGCGCTCCTGCGCCTGCGCGGACATCATGAGCGCGATCGATGCCGCCAGCGCGGCGACGATGCGGGTGACGGCCGTGCCCATGCAATCCTCCTAGCGGCGGTGCACCGCGTCCGACAGCCGCTCCAGCGCGCTGTCCAACGTTGCGTCTTTCTTGGCAAAACAAAAACGCACCACCGAGGTCACTGCGTCCTCTTCGTAGAATGCCGACACCGGAATTGCCGCAACCTTGTAGTCGGTGACGATACGCTTGCAGAAGGCTTCGTCGGTTTCGTTGAGGCCGAGCGGCGACAGATCGACGGTGAGGAAGTATGTGCCCTGCGACTTGATCACGGGAAAGCCGATGCGCTCCAGTCCAGCAGCGAGACGATCACGGCTGCGCGCCAGATCGGTCTGCATCTCCTGAAAGAATTCATCGGACTTGCCGAGGCCATAGGCGACGGCGACCTGCAGGTTCGGCGCGGTGGTGAAGGTGAGAAACTGATGCACCTTGGCGCAGACGCGCAGCAGCGGCGGCGCAGCGCAGACGAAACCGATCTTCCAGCCGGTCAGCGAAAAGATCTTTCCGGCCGAGCCGATCTTGATGGTGCGGTCGCGCATGCCGGGAATAGTGATCAGCGGGATGTGCTCGCGGCCGTCGAACACCACGTGCTCCCAGACCTCGTCGCAGATCGCGATCGTATCGAATTCCTGGCAGAATTTTGCCAGCAGTTCGAGGTCCTCGCGCGGATACACCACCGCGGCGGGATTGAGCGGGTTGTTGAACAAGACGGCCTTGGTCTTGTGGTTGAAGACCGCGCGCAGCGCCTCTTCGGTCAAGCGCCAGTACGGCGGCTCGAGACGCACCAGACGCGGGATGCCGCCGGCCTGACGAATGATCGGCAGATAGGAATCATAGACCGGCTGGAACACGATCACTTCGTCGCCGGGCTCGACCACGGCGAGGATCGCCGATGTCAGCGCCTCGGTACCGCCCGACGTCACCATCACCTCGGTCATCGGATCGAGGGTGAGCTTGTGCCAGTGCTGATAATGCGTGGCGATCGCCTGACGCAGTTCCGGCAGGCCCATCATCGACGGATACTGGTTGTAGCCGTTCAGCACGGCATCGGCCGCCGCCTGTCGAATATCCTCCGGGCCGGGATGGTCGGGAAAGCCCTGGCCGAGATTGATGGCGTCGTTGTCGCGCGCAAGCTGCGACATCGCCTCGAACACCGTGACGGGCAGATCAGCAAAAATCTTGTTCATGGACGCGTCAGCCGGCTTTCGTCGGCAGGCCCGCAGCCTTCCATCCCAGCATGCCGCCGGCGAGATGCTTGTCATAGGGCAAGCCATCCGCCTGCGCGGCCAGCGACGCCGTCACCGATCGCTTGCCGGAGCGGCAGGCGAACACGATCTGCTTACCGGCGGGATCCGGCAGGTCCGCGGAGTCGAAGCTGGACAGCGGCACCACGACGGCATCAGGATAGGCTTCGACCGCAACCTCGTTGGGCTCGCGGACATCGACAAGGAGATAGCGCCCGTCGGCGATTCCCTTCGAGACTTCGTCGGGGGTCAAATCCGTAACGCTATGAGCTTCGCCTGCCACCAAAACCTCCCGGCGCCCCGTCATTTCGGAGCGAATTTTCAAGTCCAAATACGTGTCTCTTCGGCGTCAAAGTCGCCCCTCACGCGGGGAAAATCAAGCACCGGGCGGCGTTAAATCGTCACCTGCGTGCCAACCTCGACGACCCGCCCGGTCGGGATCTGGAAATAGTCGGTGGCATCGTTGGCGGTGCGGCTGAGCCCGATGAACAGGTGGTCCTGCCAGCGCGGCATCCCGGAATGCGCCGCCGGCTTCAGCGCGCGCCGCGACAGGAAGAACGACGTCGACATGATGTCGAACTGCCAGCCAATCTTGCGCGCGATCGCCAGCGACTTCGGCACATTGGGCGATTCCATGAAGCCGAAGCGCAATGTCACCTTGGCGAAGGTGGCGCTGATCTCTTCCATCCGCACCCGGTCGGCCGGATCGATGCGCGGCGTCGGCGCGGTCTCGATGGTGAGAATAACATTCTTCTCGTGCAGCACTTTGTAGTGTTTCAGACTATGCATCAGCGCAGTCGGCGCGCTCTGCGGATCGCTGGTGAGGAACACCGCGGTACCCGATACGCGTTGCGGCGGACGCTTCTCCAGCATCGCAACGAGATCCATCAGCGGAAACTCCAGCTTGCGGGATTTCTCGAACAGCAGCCGGCTGCCGCGACGCCACGTATACATCAGCAGGATGACCACGCCGCCGAGCGCCAGCGGCACCCAGCCGCCCTCGAACACCTTCAACAGGTTGGCGGCGAGGAAGGTGAGATCGAGCAGCAGGAACGGCACGATCAATGCCGCCGCCGCGAACGGCGACCATTTCCAGACCCGCCAGATCACCACAAAGCCCATCATCGCGGTGACCACCATCGTGCCGGTCACCGAGATGCCATAGGCCGAGGCCAGCGCGCTCGATGATTTGAACAGCAGCACCAGCAGCACGACGCTGACCAGCAGCAGCATGTTGACGCGCGGAATGTAGATCTGGCCGGAATGCGCCTCCGAAGTGTGGCGGATTTCGAACCGCGGCAGCAGACCGAGCTGGATCGCCTGCCGCGTCAGCGAATAGGCGCCCGTGATAACCGCCTGGCTGGCGATCACGGTTGCGACGGTGGCGAGGCAGACCATCGGCAACAGCGCCCAATCCGGAAACATCAGGAAGAACGGATTTTCCAGCGCGGTGGGATCGCCGATCACCAGCGCGCCCTGCCCGAGATAGTTCAGCGCCAGCGACGGCAGCACGATGTACAGCCATGCGGTCTGAATCGGTCGCTTGCCGAAATGGCCGAGGTCGGCATACAGCGCCTCCGCGCCGGTGACCGCGAGGAACACGGCGCCAAGCGTAACAAAGCCGATGATGCCATGGTGAAGCATGAACGAGACCGCATGCATCGGGTTGAGGGCGAACAGCACTTCGGGGTGGCGCATGATCGGGGGGATCGCCGCGATGGCGATCACGGCAAACCAGATGCACATCACCGGCCCGAAGAACGCTGCGACCCGCGCCGTGCCGCGCGACTGCACCGCGAACAGCACCAGCAGAATGATGAGGGTCAGCGGCACCACATAGGGATCGAACGCCGAGGTGACGAGCTTGATGCCTTCGATGGCCGACAGCACCGACAGCGCCGGCGTGATCACCGCGTCGCCGTAGAACAGCGCGCCGCTGATGATCCCGAGCAGGACGATGACCGCGCTGCCGGACCCGACCGCGCGCTGCGCCAGCGCCATCAGCGCCAGGGTTCCACCCTCGCCCTTATTGTCGGCGCGGAGCAGGATCAGGACGTATTTCAGGGTCACCACGATCACCAGCGCCCACAGGATCAGCGACAGCACGCCCAGCACGGCCTCATTGCTGACGCCGGCCGCAGTGTGCCCGCCCGCGGCGACCAGAGCCTCCCGGAGCGCGTAGAGCGGGCTGGTGCCGATATCGCCATAGACCACACCAATGCTGCCCAGCATCAGCGATTTGAAGCCTGCGGTGGAATGGGTGTCACCATGTCCTGTGGCCACCGGCGTTTCCGCGGTGGGGACTGCGCTCTCGCTGGTCATGGAATGGGCCTCGAAATGGCTTTACTGCACAATGGCAAAGCGAGGCGGCTTATAGCCCTGCGCCAGACGCAGAGCATACCGCGATTTTGGCCTTCAGCTATGCAAAAAATCCGCAAACGTCAAATCGTGACCTGAGTACCCACTTCGACCACGCGACCGGTCGGGATCTGAAAATAATCCGTGGCGTCGTTCGCCGACCGGCTGAGCGCAATAAACAGGTGATCCTGCCACAGCGGCATCCCGGACTGCGCCGACGGTTTCAGCGAGCGGCGCGAGACGAAAAATGACGTCGCCATGATGTCGAACTGCCAGCCGAGTTTTCGCGCGATGACAAGGGCCTTGGGCACGTTCGGCGATTCCATGAAACCGAAGCGCAATCGCACGGTGGAGAACTTGTCGCTGATGTTTTCCATCCGCACCCGCTCGCTGGGATCGACGCGCGGGGTCTGGCCGGTCTCGATGGTCAGGATCACATTGTGCTCGTGCAGCACCTTGTTGTGCTTCAGATTATGCAGCATCGCGGTCGGCACGAAGTCGGGATCGCTGGTCAGAAACACGGCGGTCCCTTTGACGATATGCGGCGGCCGCTTTTCCAGGCTCTTGATCAGGTCCTTCAGTGGCACCTCGGTGCGCCGGGTCTTGCTGATCAGGATCGCAGCGCCGCGGCGCCAGGTCCAGATCAACACCGCCATGGTCAGGCCGAACAGCAACGGCACCCATGCGCCCTCAAGCAACTTCAGGAGATTGGCGCTGAGAAAGGTCATATCGACGACAACGAAAGGCACGATCACCGCCAGGGCCGTCGCCGCCTTCCAGTTCCACAACTTCCAGATCACGACAAAGCCCATGATTCCGTCGGCAACCATGGTGGTGGAAACCGCGATGCCGTAGGCCGATGCCAGTCCGCTGGAGGTGCGGAACAGCAGCACCAGCAGCAGCACGCCGATCAGCAGCAAACGGTTGACCCGGGGCAGATAGATCTGTCCTGCGTGGGTCTCCGAGGTGTAGCGAACCTCGAAGCGCGGCAGCAGGCCGAGCTGCACGGCCTGACGCACGAGCGAATAAGCCCCGGTTATCACCGCCTGGCTCGCAATCACCGTCGCCGCCGTCGCCAGCACGATCAGCGGCACCAGCATCGACTGCGGGGCCATCAGATAAAACGGGTTCTCGATCGCGGCGGGATTCGACAACACCAGCGCGCCCTGGCCGAAGTAGTTGATCAGCAACGCCGGCAACACGAAAAAGAACCAGCCGGACTGAATCGGCTTGCGACCGAAATGGCCGAGATCGGCATAGAGCGCTTCACCGCCCGTCACCGCCAGGAAGACGGCGCCCAGCGTAACGAGGCCGATGGTGCCGTGGGAAAGCAGAAATTGAATCGCGTAGTACGGGTTGATCGCAGCGATGACCGAGGGTTCATCGCTGATGTGATAGAGGCCCATCAGTGCCAGCGCGGAGAACCAGACGATCATCACCGGGCCAAAGGCTGTCGCAACCTTTGCGGTTCCAATGCGCTGCACGGAAAACAGCGCGACAAGAATGATGACGGTGAGCGGCACGACGTAGTGCTCGAGCGCGGGTGCGGCAAGCTTGAGGCCCTCGACCGCGGACAATACCGAAATCGCCGGTGTGATCATGGAATCGCCGATGAACATCGAGGCACCGACCACGCCAAGCGCCAGCAGCGGCCAACTCCGTCGCCCCAATGCGCGCTGGCCCAGCGCCATCAACGACAGCGTGCCGCCCTCGCCGTTATTATCCGCGCGCAGCAGCAGTAAAACATATTTGGCTGTCACGACGATGAACAACGCCCACAGGATCAGCGAGAGAACGCCGAGCACGATGATGCGCGTCACCGGCGCGCCATGGGTGGCACCGGCGACCGCCTCGCGGAACGCATACAGCGGCGAGGTTCCAATATCGCCGAACACCACGCCGATGCTGCCGAGTGTCAATTGCCAGAAGCCCGTCGAGATCGGAGCTTCCGTCGGCGCGTCGGTCGATGTTTCGCTGAAGGCCATGGTCCTTGGAACGCTCTATTGGTGATTTTGATCCCGCTATCGCGCGCCGGGAGGGGCCAGTCAACCGGCAGAGCATACCACCATGTGACAATGCCGGCCCTCCCAGGGCCGGCATTTTTCAGGTGGAGCGTCAAAAAAATGGTTTGACGAGTTTACGGCTTGAGGTTTGGCGGCAGCGGCGGGTCTTCCCGCATCAGGGTGATGGTCACCCTTCGGTTGGCGGCCATTGACGGATCATCGGGAAACAGCGGCTGGCTGTCGGCCTTGCCCGACACCGAGAAGACGTGCGCCGGCGGCAGACCTTCGCGCTCGAGAATTTGACGCACCACATTGGCGCGATCCGCGGACAGGTCGAAGGCATCATATTCGCTGCGCGCCGGAACATAACCTGCGGCTGTATGCCCCACGATCGCGACCCGCAACGGCGTCGCCTTCAACGGGCCGGCAAGCTTCTGAAGCAGTTGTCGCGTCCGCTCGTAAGGCACCTTGGAGCCATCGGCAAACATCGAGCGGCCGTTCTGATCGATGATTTCGAGATTGAGACCCTGGGTGGTCTCCTCGAACATGATGTTCTTGGAGATCTCGGCGATCTCCGGCATGTCCTGCAATGCCTGCCGCAAGGACGCCGAAGCCAGCGCGAATTCGCGGTCCATCTTCAGCTTGACGCCGGCCGGCCGGCCGCTCGAACTCTTTTCGTCGGGGCTGGTGATATTGGATGCTTCTTCCGGCGAGACGTGGCCCTTGTTCTTGGTCTGGCCGCGCGTCGGCAATCCATCGGATTCGATGACGCCGGAATAGCGTGCGTCGGACTGCACACCAAATGCGTCGCGCATCGAACCGGCGACGATCTTGAGCTTTGCGGTGTCCTGCGTGGAGTATGACACGAGCATCACGAAGAAGCTCATCAACAAACCCATCAGGTCGGCGAAAGTCACGAACCAGCCATGACCGCCATGAGCCTCTTCGCGTTTTTTCTTCGCCATCTGCCTGCTCCGCGCCTACCCTCGCTTGTGCTTATGCGGGGACCGGCTCGCCCTCTTCATGGCGGTGCTTCTCGGGCAGGTAGGCCAGCAACATCTCGCGGACCAGCGTCGGGCTCTTGGAGTCGCGGATCATCAGGATGCCATCGATGATCAGGGTCCGGTTGGTCTCCTCGTCAAGCAACTTGCCGTGCAGCTTGTCGGCGATCGGAAGACAAAACAGGTTGGCCACCAGCGCGCCGTACAGCGTCGCGAGCAAGGCCGTCGCCATGAACGGTCCAAGCTTCGAAGGATCCGACATGTTGGAGAACATCTGCACCATGCCGATCAGCGTTCCGATCATGCCGAAGGCCGGCGCGCAGTCGCCGATGGCGCGATAGATCTTGCTGCCTTCATTGAGGTGCATCAGAAAATTGTCGCGATCGCGTTCGAGATTGTCGCGGATGAATTCGAGATCGTAGCCGTCCGCGACATAGCGGATGCCCTTAGCGAGGAACGGTTCGTCGGTCTCGACCTTTTCCAGGCCGACCGGACCCTGCTTGCGGGCGATTTCGGCGATGCGGGCGAGTTCGTCGACGAGATCGCGGGCCGACAGCCGGCTCATCGTGAAGGCAAATTTGGCGCCGAGCGGCAGCCCATGCAGCATGACGCCGAGCGGAAACCGGATCATCGTCGCCGTGATCGATCCGCCGAAGATGATGATCATGGCATGTTCGGAGATGAACATGTGCAGATCGCCACCCATGAGCACCATCACGGCGATGACGGCCATGCCGCCAAGGAGCCCCGCGCCCGTCATGATATCCATGGAAAACTCCGACGCTATGCGCACGCAAACAACGTCCATCCTGGACGGACACGTCTCCAATCGAGACGCGCGTCAGCACCGTAGCGTTAGCGCCATTAAGGACCGGTTACCGGTTCATCAATCATTGACAACCGGTTAACGGAACGCCGGGCAATGCGAGTGACCATGGCATCGTGAGGCGGCCGAACGTCAAACGCCTCGCTGCACGACGGCGAACGTCCGCGACCCCGGAGCGTGGGTCGGATCATCCAGGAACTCGATCACCCTCAGCCCGGCTTCCTCACAAAACCTGGTAATCATGTCCTTCGGCAGCGGCTTGGCTCCGCGCCAGGAATCGTCCGCCGTCAGCGGGTCCTTCCCGAAACGGGATTTGAGAGCCTGAATGACGGAGGTCGGGGTGAATTTCGCGATGTGCCAAAGGATCGTTGGATATTCGTGCGCCGTTCTGAAATGCACCAGCCCGAGCGCGCCGGTACGAAGTATTCTGCTCACTTCGTGCAAATTGGACTTCACGACCTGATGTGAAGGCATGTGCTGAAACACTTCGTAGGACCAGACAAAATCGGCACTGTCCGATGGACACGGCAACGCGACACCATCCCCCGAAACGAATTCCAGGTTGCTGAATTCCGCGGCGGCTATTTTGGCCTGCTCAACCATGACTTCAGAAACATCGACGCCGACCGCTTTGGCGAACCGTAGTCCGAGGGCCTGTGTGAATCGGCCGACGCCGCAGCCAACATCGACCGCCGTCTTATCGCCGGGATCGATGTTGTATTTGGCGAGGACCGGATCGATCAATTCCTTGGCGCGTGCTCGCCCAAGTTCGAAGAACTTGCCTTTGTCATGGTCCCATAATTCGGTTTCGACGTAGAAAAACGGGTCACGGTTGGCGCGCTCATTCCAGGCTTTCTTCATATCCGTGATATGAGCCAACACCGTCTCCCGAGCCTGAATTACCAACAGGACGGGCATTAGCCCGAACCTCCGGTACCAGGCAAGCCGCGTCGCCAGACACATCGGGAAACACAGTCCCGATGTCCTTAGCGGGACTTGAAGATGTCGTCGTCAGTGAATTTCCGACGATTGCTTCAGTGCCTCTCTCAGCTTGGCGAGTGTGAACGACGAACTGCGGGCGATATCGAGAATGGGTGTTTCGCGGCGGCCACAGAGCTCGGCGGCATCGGGAAGTTTTGCGGCGACATCAACGGGTATCACCACCGCGCCATGCTGGTCGGCATGGATCAGGTCGCCCGAGCGCACAGTCATGCCGGCGACGCGGATTTCATCGCCGAATTCACTGACGTGGACATAGGCATGGGATGGACCGATCGAGCCGGCCAGCGCCTGGAAGCCCGGCGCCCATTGCGGAATGTCGCGGATCGAACCGTCGGTGATCACACCGAGGCAGCCGAGCGCCTTGTGGACCGCGCTGTTGACCTCGCCCCAGAACGCACCGAAGCCGGCCTCCGGTCCGTCGATGTCCTGGATCACGCTGATGCGCGGGCCAACGCCGGTGCCGACATATTCGTAATAGGCAAGGCGCCGCGCCTGCTGCTCGGCAGCAGGCAGGCCGGACGCCGCGATCGAACGGATGGTGGCGGTGCGGGCGTAGCCGACAATCGGCGGCAAATTCGGGAACGGACAAACCAGCGGGCGGGTCGTGTAACCGATCAGCCGGCGCCCCGACGCCACAATCTCCATGGCGTTGCAGATCGTCGGCGTGTCGTAGCGCCCAAGCGCCTCAAGAACCGATGCGGGCAACGGCTCGGTCGCGGAATTCGTCACGGCGTTTCTCCTGTGTTTCGTTTTCGCATCCAGTCTTCGCTGGATGTCGTCGGGTCACGTTCCGGATATAGCCGACTTCACGCGTCGGCCACAACGCTTGCTGCCGCCGTCCTTCGGGCGGCGGCATTGCAAGGCAATGGGTTGACGATCAATTGAGACGCGCGGGCCGGTCATCCGGCGCCACTTCGGGCGCGGGCGCGTAGGACGATGCCGGGGCCGGTACGGATTCGGTCGGCACCACGGATTGCGCCGCGAGGGCGCGCTCCTGATCGCGATAGGACTTCCAGCCGATCGGCAGGCTGAGCAGATACAGCAGCGAGACTGCTGACAGGATATGCCAAGGGTAGCCGATCAGCAGCGCGATGAAGAGCACCACCGAGACGAACACCGGCAGCACCATTTCGGGCGGCACCCGCATGTTGACCGACTTGCCGGAAAACACCGGCAGCCGCGACACCATCAGGAACGCGATCAGCAGCGTGAACAACATCGTCAGCACGGAGGGCGGCGTCGGCACGCCCAGGAACGCCAGATAGATCGGCAGCATCACAGTGATCGCGCCCAACGGCGCCGGCATGCCGGTGAAGAAGTTCGCCGCGAAGGCCGGCTTGTTGGGATCGTCCATGGTGGCGTTGAAACGTGCCAGCCGCAGGCTGCCGCAGATGGCGAAGATCATCGCCGCGATCCAGCCGACATTGTTGAGGTCGTGCAGCTGCCAGAAATACAGGATCAGGCCCGGCGCGACGCCGAAATTGACGAAATCGGCGAGGCTGTCGAGTTCGGCGCCGAATTTGGACTGGCCCTTGATCATGCGGGCGACACGGCCGTCGACCCCGTCGAGCACGGCAGCGAACACAATGGCGGCCACCGCCAGCTCCATCCGCCCTTCGGTGGACAGCCTGATGGCGGTCAGCCCAGCGCTGATCGCCAGCAGGGTGATCATGTTGGGCACCAGCATCCGGACCGGTATCGTTCGGAACCGGCGGCGGCGCGTATCGGGCGCATGGGGATCGATGGGCATTTGCATGTCTCTCTTTAGCAAATGCCACCCTGCTCCGCCATTGTGGCGACCAGCCGACCGATTCAGCGGCAGAACGGGGTTAATCGACCCGGTAGGTCCGGCCACCGTCGCCGAGCCTGAAGTCGGCCAGCACGGTTTCGCCGGCGATCGCGGTCTGGCCCTCGGAAACCAGCGATTTGCTACCTTCGGGCAGGAAAACGTCGAGCCGCGAGCCGAACCGGATCAGGCCGAAGCGCTCGCCGGCGCCAACGGTCTGGCCCTCGCGCACGAATGAGACGATACGCCGCGCCACCAGGCCAGCGATCTGCACCACGCCGATGCGCCCGCCCGGGGTCGAGATAACCAGCGAATTGCGCTCGTTGTCTTCGCTGGCCTTGTCCAATTCGGCGTTAATGAACTTGCCGGGACGATAGGCGATCCGCTCGATCCGGCCGGCCACCGGGCTGCGGTTCACGTGGCAGTTGAACACGCTCATGAAAATCGAGATCCGCAGCAGCGGCTGGTCGCCGAGGCCGAGTTCGGCCGGCGGCAACACCATCGCGATCAGCGAGACACGGCCGTCGGCCGGGGCCACCACGATGCCTTCGCGCACCGGCGTGACGCGGACCGGATCGCGGAAAAACAGCGCACACCAGACCGTTAGCAGCGTGCCGATCCAGCCCAGCGGCGTCCAGATCCAGAACAGCACCAGGCTCGCCAGGGCAAAGCCGCCGATGAACGGGTAGCCTTCCTTGTGGATCGGCGGAATTTGCGCACGGATGGAGTTGGCAATGGACATGAGTTCTCAAAACCTGGGTTCAAGCTGAATCTGCGGGAAGCTTTAGCAGAGATTATTCCGCGGCGTCAGGCGTCATCAGCCGATCGCCGATGGACGGCGGCGCCCGGTTCGGGGTCTCGTTCTCGTCGGCGATCAGCGCCAGCCGCTCGCGGGCCTCCTGGGCCTCGCGCTGCCGGTTCCACATGCTGGCGTACAGCCCGCTGGCAGCCAGCAACTGGGAATGGGTGCCGCGTTCGGCGATGCGGCCCTGGTCCAGCACGATAATCTCGTCGGCGCCGACGATGGTGGAAAGCCGATGCGCGATCACCAAAGAGGTGCGGTTGCGCGCCACCTTCTCCAGCGCATCCTGGATTTCCTGCTCGGTGTGGCTGTCGAGGGCCGAGGTGGCCTCGTCGAGCAGCAGGATCGGCGGCGCCTTCAGCACAGTGCGGGCGATCGCCACGCGCTGCTTCTCGCCACCGGAGAGTTTCAGGCCGCGCTCACCGACTTCGGTCTCATAACCCTTCGGAGACATCCGGATGAAAGCGTCGATCTGTGCCGTCTTCGCGGCTTCCTCCACCTCCGCATCGGTCGCATCCCAGCGGCCGTAGCGGATGTTGTAGCGGATGGTGTCGTTGAACAGCACGGTGTCCTGCGGCACCATGCCGATCGATGCGCGCAGCGACGCCTGGGTGACATTCCGGATGTTCTGGCCGTCGATCGTGATCGTCCCGCTCGAGACGTCATAGAGCCGGAACAACAGCCGCGAGATCGTCGACTTGCCGGCGCCGGACGGACCGACGATGGCGACGGTCTTGCCGGCGGGCACCTCGAAACTGAGCCCCTTCAGGATCGGGCGTTCCGGATCGTAGGCGAAGCGGACGTCGTCGAAGCGGACATTGCCTGACGTCACGATCAGCGGTTGAGCGCCAGCGATGTCCTTGACCTCGGGATTGCGCTGCAGGATGCCGAACATCTTCTCGATGTCGATCACCGCCTGCTTGATCTCGCGATAGACCATGCCCATGAAATTCAACGGCTGGTACAACTGGATCATCATCGCGTTGACCAACACGAAATCGCCAACGGTATTGGTGCCGTTGCGAACGCCGATCGCGCACATCAGCATGATCGCGGTGAGCCCCGCGGTGAAAATGATCGCCTGCCCGGTATTGAGCACGGCGAGCGACGTATAGGTTTTCACGCTGGCGCGCTCGTAACGCTCCATCGAACGATCGTAGCGCTCGGCCTCGCGCTCCTCGGCGCTGAAGTATTTCACCGTCTCGTAGTTCAGCAGCGAATCGATCGCCTTGGTATTTGCCTCGGTGTCGGAATCGTTCATGCGGCGGCGGATTTCGATCCGCCATTCGGTCGCGAGGTAGGTGTAATACATGTAGACCACGACCGTGATCATGGTGGCCACCACATAGCGCCAGTCGAACTGCCACAGCAGTACGCCCATCAGCAGCGTGACCTCGACAATGGTCGGAACCAGTTGCAGGATCACCATCCGCACGATGACCTCGATGCCGAGCCGGCCGCGCTCCAGCACCCGCGTCAGACCGCCGGTCTTGCGCTCAAGGTGAAAGCGCAGCGACAATTCGTGCATGTGGACGAAGGTCAGATAGGCGAGCTTGCGCACCGCATGCATCGCCACCTTGGCGAAGATGCCGTCGCGCCATTGCGTCAGCACCGCCATCAGGATTCGGATCAGACCGTAACTGACCGTCATGATCAGCGGCGACGCGATCAGCCACAGCGTCCAGTTCGAGGACTGGACCGGCGCGGTGTCGGCCCCGGTCAGCGCGTCGATCGCCCATTTGAAGGTGAACGGCACCGTAAGCGTCGCCAGCTTGGCGACCAGCAAAAGCACCATCGACCAGACGACGCGCATCTTCAGGTCGGCGCGATCGCCGGGCCAGATGTAGGGCCACAGGTGAATCAGCGTCGCGACGAGGGTACCGCGTTCGGCTGAAATCTTGGGATCGGCAACAGTCTGGTCGGTCCGGGCGTGAGCGGGATTAGTCATTAACGAGGCCTGGAACGAAGCGGACGGCGCAGCGCAGTCGCATGGTCATTTTGATCGGGTGCATGTTGACCGACATATAGTGCGTTTGCCCGAATGTCGCACCCTCCCGGGGCATTCTTTTCCATGTTGCGACGCGTTCCCAGCAGGAAATTCCTGCCCCCGCCTGCATCGAAGTCTTGACGCTGTGATCCCGCAGTGCCACATGAATTTTCATGAGCACAATCAAAACCGTCTGTGTCTATTGCGGCTCCGGCCCCGGAACAAACCCCCTCTTCGTCGAATCGGCCATCGCGCTCGGCAAGTCGCTGGCCGAGAATAACGTAGGGCTGGTGTATGGCGGCGGCTCGATCGGGTTGATGGGGGCCGTGGCCACCTCCGTGCTCCAGCACGGCGGCCGGGTCACCGGCATCATCCCGGACTTCCTGACCAAGCGCGAAAACGCGCTGACTGGGGCTCAGGAACTGATCGTCACCCACGACATGCACGAACGCAAGCGGCTGATGTTCGAGCGCTCCGACGCCTTCGTCGCCCTGCCCGGCGGTATCGGCACACTGGAAGAGCTGGTCGAGCAGCTGACCTGGCAGCAGCTTGGCCGCCATAGCAAGCCGATCCTGCTCGCCAATATCGATGATTTCTGGGAACCGCTGCTGCAGTTGTTCAGCCATATGCGCTCCACCGCCTTCATCCGGCCGACGCTGGCGCTGGAGATCCTCAAGGCCGAGCAGGTCGAGGACATCCTGCCGAGGCTCCGCTCCGCCGCGGCGCTGGCCTCGGAAGAAGCCAAAAAACTGGCTGCCGACGTGGCCACCCGCCTGTAACGGTCGACGCCGTCAGCCGACGGCGTCCTCTTCTTTCGGAAATGTCACAACCTCGATCCGGTTGCCGTCGGGGTCGACGATAAAGGTCGCGTAATAGCGCACCCTTTCATGCGGCCGCAGCGACGGCGCGCTTTCCGACACAGCGCCGGCGGCCATGGCGGCCATATGAAATGCATCGACTTCTTCGGTGGTTTTCGCGCGCAAGCACAGATGCGCGCCGTTGTCCGGCGACAGCGGCTTCATGCCGCCGCGCAAATTGATCCAGACTTCCGGATAGGTTTTGCCGAAGCCGACCATCGCCGCCCGGGTCACCAGACGCGCCATACCCAGCGGCGCGAAAACCTGCTCGTAGAACGGCACAGCGCGCTCGAGATTGCTGACGGCGAGCGAGACGTGATCGATCACGAAGGTCTCCTCACGCGAGCGCGTTCGACTTCACGAGTTTGTAGACGACGGAGTCCATTAAGGCCTGGAACGAGGCGTCGATGATATTGGGCGAGACGCCGACGGTAGTCCAGCGCTCGCCCTCCTCGTCCTCGCTTTCGATCAGCACCCGCGTCACCGCCTCGGTGCCTCCATTGAGGATACGGACGCGGTAGTCGATCAGCTTCAGACCATCGATATATTTCTGATACTTGCCGAGATCCTTGCGCAAGGCGACATCGAGCGCGTTGACCGGGCCGTTGCCCTCCGCCGCCGAAATCAGCATCTCGCCAGCGACGTCGACCTTCACCACCGCCATCGCCACCGTGACGCGCTGGCCACCGGAATTGTAGCGCTGCTCGGTATTGACGTCGAACTGTTCGACGCGAAAGTATTCCGGGACCTTGCCGAGCGTGCGCCGCGCCAGCAGGTCGAACGAGGCGTTTGCGGACTCATAGGCATAGCCCGCGGCCTCGCGCTCCTTCATCTCCTCGACGAGGCGCAGCAGTTTCGGATCAGCCTTGTCGAAGGGAATGCCGGCACGCTCCAGTTCGGCGATCACGTTGGAGCGCCCGGCCTGATCGGACACCAACACCTTGCGGTGATTGCCGACCGCTTCCGGCGCGACATGCTCGTAGGTGCGCGGGTCCTTCAGCACGGCCGAGGCGTGAATGCCGGTCTTGGTGACGAAGGCGCTTTCGCCGACATAAGCCGCATGGCGATCCGGTGCGCGGTTCAGCATGTCATCGAGCGTGCGCGACACCCGCATCAAGGTCATCATCTTCTCGGCCGAGACTCCGATCTCGAAGGCGTCGGCAAACTCGCGCTTCAGCCGCAGCGTCGGGATCAACGAACACAGATTGGCGTTGCCGCAACGCTCACCAAGCCCGTTCAGCGTGCCCTGGATCTGTCGGACCCCGGCGCGCACGGCCGCCAGCGAATTGGCGACGGCCTGCTCGGTGTCGTTATGGGCGTGGATCCCGACATGACTGCCGGGAATCTGCTTGATCACTTCGCCGACGATCTCGGCGATCTCATGCGGCATGGTGCCGCCATTGGTATCGCACAGCACCACCCAGCGCGCACCCGCATCATACGCGGCCTTGGCACAGCCCAGCGCGAACACGGCGTCTTCCTTGTAGCCATCGAAGAAGTGCTCGCAATCCAGCATCACCTCGCGGCCGGCAGCTTTCGCGGCGCCAACGCTGTCGCGGATCGAGGCGAGGTTTTCCTCGTTGGTGGTCTCCAGCGCGACGCGAACCTGATAGGCTGACGCCTTCGCCACGAAGCAGATCGCATCTGCTTTCGCTTCCAGCAGCATCGCGAGGCCGGGATCGTTCGACGCCGAACGCCCCGGGCGCCGCGTCATGCCGAAGGCGGTGAAGGCGGCATGGTCGAGCTTTGGCTTTTTGGAAAAGAATTCGGTATCGGTCGGATTGGCGCCGGGATAGCCGCCCTCGATGTAGTCGATACCGAGGTCGTCCAGCATCGCGGCGATCAGTTGCTTGTCATGCAGCGTGAAATCGACGCCGTTGGTCTGCGCGCCGTCGCGCAGCGTGGTATCGAACAGATAGAGCCGTTCGCGGGTCACGTCGGTGCCACTCCCGGTGCGGCGACGCCAAGGGTCTTCTGCATGGTGGTGTTGGCGAGCCACTCGCCGTTGACGGTAACGGTGCTGCGCCGTGTTGCGACATAGCCGCGCTTTTCGAAAAACTCCTGCGCGTTGTCGCTGGCATCCACGGTCAGGCTTGCCGCGCCGCGCGCACCGGCGAGCTTTTCCACCGCATCGCACAGCATCGACGCGACGCCGCGCAGCACCGCGCTCGGATGCACATAGAGCAGATCGATATGATCGGCGCCCTTCAACGAAATAAAGCCGACGGGTGAGCCCTGCAGCGTCGCGATCAGCGTCAACTGCCCGACGAGCCGCTTGCCGAATGCGGCTTCGTCATCGGCGACGCTGGCCCAGGCTTCCTGCTGCGCCTCGCTGTAATCGTCCCCCGTCAATTGCGTGATGCTGGCGGCGAAGATCGCGGCGAGGATCGGCGTATCCGTCGGCAGAAACGGCCGCAAAGCGGGTTGTGGCATCGCCTGTCCCATCGCGCTCACCACTGTCCGACAAGCTTGAGCGCCAGCGCGATGGCGCCGGCGATCAGCAGCCACTTGATCAGGATGTAATAGCGCCAGTGCTTTGGAAACGGCGTGTCGGGCTTTGTCATCGCGCAATCTCCCAGGTGGTGCCGTCCTTGGAATCCTTGATCACCACGCCGAGTGCGGCGAGTTCATCGCGGATGCGGTCGGATTCCTTGAAGTCCTTGCGCGCACGGGCGGCGGTGCGATCCGATATCAGGCCATCGATTTGCCTGGCGTCGATGCCGCTGGCCTGCTGCTTGCGTTTGCTCCAGTCGGCCGCGCTCTCGGACAGGAAACCAACCATGCGCAATGACGCGGCGAACTTGCCACGATCCTTGTCGTCACCGGATGCCGCACTGTTGCGCAAGCCATGCAGCGCCGCGATCATCTGCGGCGTGTTGAGATCGTCGGACAGCGCCTCGAGCACCTTGCTGGACGGATGTCCGCCCATGGCGTCGGCGGCGATCCAGTACCAGTCGTCGAGCGTCTTCGCGCTTTCTTCCAGCCCCTTCAATGTCCAGTCGATCGGCGAGCGGTAGTGCGTCTTCAGCATGTTGAGGCGCAGCACCTCGCCTGGCCAGTCGTTGAGCAGATCCCGGATCGTGACGAAATTGCCGAGGCTCTTCGACATCTTCTCGCCTTCGACCTGCAGGAAGCCGTTGTGCATCCAGGTGTTCGCCATCGCATGCGTGCCGTGCGCGCAGCGCGACTGGGCGATCTCGTTTTCGTGGTGCGGAAAGATCAGGTCGAGGCCGCCGCCGTGGATGTCGAAGGTCTCGCCGAGATAGGCGGCCGACATCGCCGAGCATTCGATGTGCCAGCCCGGACGGCCCCTGCCCCATGGGCTTTCCCAGCCAGGCTCTTCGGCGGAGGATTGCTTCCACAGTACAAAATCGGTCGGATGCTTCTTGTGGGCATCGACGGCGACGCGGGCGCCGGCCTGCTGCTCGTCGAGCTTGCGGCCTGACAACGCGCCATAGTCCGGCATCGACTGGGTGTCGAACAGCACCTCGCCGCCGGCTTCATAGGCGTGGCCGCGCGCGATCAATTGCTGGATCAGCGTCACCATGTCGGTCTTGCCGTCGGGCCGCGGCAGAACGAAATCGGTGGCGCGCGGCTGATGCGTCGGCAGCAGGCAGCCCAGCGCTGCCACATCGGCCTGGAACTGGTCGGCGGTCTTCTCGGTGACCTTGCGGATCGCCTCGTTCAGCGGCAGGCCGGGAAAATCCCGGAGCGCCCGGTCGTTGATCTTGTCATCGACGTCGGTGATGTTCCGGACATAGGTGACGTGATCGGCGCCATAGACGTGCCGCAGCAGCCGGAACAGCACGTCGAAGACGATAACCGGACGCGCATTGCCGATATGGGCGAAGTCATAGACCGTCGGGCCGCAGACATAGAGCCTGACATTGTCGGCATCGATCGGCGCGAAGACGCGCTTCTCCCGGGTCAAGGTATCGTAAAGTCGCAGATCCATGGAATTCCCGTCCCTTGCGGCCGGGCGTCCAATGATCTCGATTGAGAAAAGACGGCCTCAGCCAGCGAATCGCTAGCTCGTAATCTCGCGGCAAATGCCACACATGGCGAGAAATCCGTTCATCGCGGCACCATGCGGCAGCCGGGGGTTGGCCGTCAAGGCTGGTGGGCGGCCGGCGCCCGGGCCGATTTCGGCCTTAATCCGCCGCTAACCCCCGCTTGGTTAATGATTGTTAACCTTTTGGGTTTAACGAATGGGGACGAATTTCCTCATTCATTTGGTGAGTTATGAGATCCATTTCCCTGCTTTTGGCCGCTGCATTCGTTTTGACAGCGTCCGCCGCATCAGCCGATTCCCGCGTCTTCATCATCGCCAACCAGTCCGACGGCTATGGCATCGACCAGTGCCTGGCCAAAGGCGACAAATGCGGCGCCCATGCCGCGCTCTCCTACTGCAAGTCGCGGGAATTCGCGGAGGCCACGGCCTACCGGCGCGTCGATCCCGATGAAGTGACCGGATCGGTACCGAAGACGGTCGGCGGCGCCTGTTCGCATGGCGGCTGCAACGAATTCGTCGCGATCACCTGCCAACGCTGAATGTCGGGCGGCGCGCAGGGCGAACGGCCCGATTTGCCGCCACAGTGAAGCCCCGGAAACGACGTGACCCTGCCGCGAGAAGCGGCTATGTGGAAGCCGCGCTGCCGCCCCGCTTTACCGGGCGAATTCGGCAACGTCGGTAGCGGTTTGAGATGTCGTCCACCCCGCGCCTCTTTGTTCTGACTTACTGCATGGCCGGATATGTCTGACACACTGATCGCCTCCCTCTCCCGCTGGGCCTTGGCCGGCGCCGTCTTGCTCGGCGCAGCTTTCCTGAGCGTCGATGCCGACGCCCAAGGCCTTCCGCCCGGACAGCCGCCGCAACAGGGCGCGCCTGCCAATCCGATGTGCCAGCGGCTCGAAGGGCAGTTGGCGACGATCGACCGCGGCGGCGGTGGCGATCCCGCCAGGGCCGAGCAGATCCGGCGCTACGAGGAGGCAGCCGCCAAGCAGCAGGGCGAACTCGATCGCGTGACGTCGCAGGCCAAAAGGATGGGCTGCGACAGCTCCGGCTTCTTCTCGCTGTTCAACGGCCAGTCGGCGCAGTGCGGTCCGGTCAACACCCAGATCCAGCAGATGCGCGGCAATCTCGACCAGATCACCGGCAACCTCGAGCGGCTGCGTGTCGGCATTCCCGGCAGCTCCGACCGCGACAGCCAGCGCCGCTCGGTGCTGCTGGCGCTGGCGCAGAACAATTGCGGCCCGCAATATGCCGCCGCGGCGCGTAGCAGTAGCTCCGGCCCCGGCAATTTCTTGAACAATCTGTTCGGCAATAACGAGCCCAGTCCGGGCCTGCCGCCGATGGACGCCGGGACCGGTGCGCCATCGGGCACCTACCGCACTGTCTGTGTGCGCACCTGCGACGGGTTCTATTTCCCGATCTCGTTCGCCACCGTGCAAAGCCGCTTTGCCGACGACGAGAGGACCTGCAAGAGCCTGTGCCCGGCGTCCGACGCCAACTTGTTCAGCTATCGCAATCCCGGCGAGGACATGAATGCCGCCGTGTCGATCAACGGCCAGCCCTATTCATCGTCGCCGAATGCCTTCAAGTATCGCACCGAGTTCAATCCGTCCTGCTCCTGCAAGGCTCAGGGACAGACCTGGTCGGAAGCGCTGAAGAACATCGACGACAAGGCTGCGGCTGAAAACGGCGACATCATCGTCACCGAAGAGCGTGCGAAGAAGATGTCCCTGCCGCCGGCCAAGGGCAGCCCCGCCGCGCAGAAGAAGGGCGCAGCCCCCGCCCCGGCGGAAACGCCGGCCGCCGCGGCGCCTCCAGCTGCAGCGGCGACTCCCGCCGATCCCAACAAGCCGATCCGTTCGGTGGGACCGACCTTCATTCCGACGACGCGATAATTTTCACAACGGACTCGTGCCCCGGATGCTGCGCAACGCGCCGTTCCTGACGATGCCAAGCATCGTTAGGCGGTGTGGTGCGCTGCTGATCCGGGGCCCATCGATTCAAATATCAAGATGGGTCCCGGAGCAGCGCCAAGAGCGCCGCACCGCGTCCGGGATACGATGCCCAATTCAGCCTTCGAACGCCTCGGCTGAGCCGCGGCTGGCGCGGGACACCAGTGCCTCGTCGGGCTTCGGCAAGGTTATGGCCAGATCGCGAAACTTGTTGGTGATGGGATAGCGGCGATCCCTGCCGAAATTCTTCCGCGTCACCTTGACGCCGGGCGCGGCCTGCCGCCGCTTGTATTCGGCGATGTTCAGCAGCCGGTCGATCCGCATCACGACGTCACGATCAAATCCTTCGGCGACGATCGCCGACAGCGGCTCCTCGCGTTCCACGAGACGCTCGAGGATGGCATCGAGCACGTCATAGGGTGGCAGCGAATCCTGGTCGGTCTGGTTTTCGCGCAGCTCCGCGGTCGGCGGGCGCACGATGATGTTGACCGGGATCACTTCGCCGGACGGGCCGAGCGCGCCATCGGGCTTCCATGAGTTGCGCAGCGTGGAGAGCCGGAACACCTCGGTCTTGTAGATGTCCTTGATCGGATTGAAACCGCCATTCATGTCGCCATACAGCGTGGCGTAGCCCACCGACATTTCCGACTTGTTGCCGGTCGTGACCACCATCGCCCCGGTCTTGTTGGAGATCGCCATCAATAGCGTGCCACGGGTGCGGGCCTGCAGGTTTTCCTCGGTGATATCGCGCGGCAATCCGGCGAAGGTGCCGGACAGAATCTCCTCGAAACCGTTGACCGCTTGCGCGATCGGCAACACCTCGTAGCGAATGCCGAGCGCCTTCGCGAGTTGCGCGGCATCGTCCAATGAGACCTGTGCGGTAAACCGAAACGGCAGCATCACGCCGCGCACCCGCTCGGCACCCAGCGCATCGACGGCGATGGCCGCGCACAGTGCGGAATCGATGCCGCCGGAGACGCCCATCAGCACGCCGGGGAAGCCGTTCTTCTGCACGTAATCGCGGAGGCCCAGTACGCAGGCGGCGTAGTCGCCCTCGTCGCCTTCCGGCACCGGCGCGGTCGGCCCGTCGCAGCGCCACCCATCAGCGGTTTTATGGAAGTGCAGCGTAGTGATGCTTTCGGCAAACGCCGGCAGCTGCGCGCCGAGCGTGCGATCGGCGTTCAAGACGAACGACGCGCCGTCGAACACCAACTCATCCTGACCGCCGACCTGGTTGAGATAGACCAGCGGCAAATTGCTCTCGGTAATACGGGCAACGGCCATCGAGAGCCGGATGTCGGTCTTGTCGCGCGCATAGGGCGAGCCGTTCGGCACGACCAGGATTTCCGCACCGGTCTCGGCCAGGCACTCCACCACGTTTTCGTAGTCGGTGGACTCCTCCATCCAGGTATCTTCGCAGATCGGCACGCCGACGCGGACGCCGCGGATCGTCAGCGGCCCGGCGGCGGGACCGCGGGCGAACACGCGCTTTTCATCGAACACGCCGTAGTTCGGCAGGTTGGCCTTGAAACGCAGCGCCACGATGCGGCCTTCGTCGAGCAACGCACAGGCATTGTAGAGCTTACCGTCATCGACCCAGGGCGAGCCGATCAGCATCGCCGGACCGCCGTCGGCGGTTTCGCGCGCCAGTTCCTCGATGGCGGCACGGCAGGCGGCCTGAAACGCCGGCTTCAGCACCAGATCTTCCGGCGGATAGCCGGCAATGAACAACTCCGACAAAACAACCAAAGCCGCGCCGTCGGCCTTGGCCTGCGCACGCGCGGCGCGCGCCTTGGCGGCGTTGCCAGCGATATCGCCCACGATCGGGTTGAGCTGGGCCAGCGTGATGGTGAAGCGCGAGGAATCTGTCATGGAAACATCTAAGCCTGCGGGCTCGCCTTTCGCAATTGCGAGGTCTAGAAGACACCTATGCGTTCGCCGAGTGCGAACAGCCAGGTCAATCCGGCGATCGCCAGCGCCACGCCGACTGCCGCCGAGCCCATGTCCTTGACCGCGCCGATCTGCGGATCGTGATCCCTGGTGAGGCGGTCAGCCAGTTTTTCGATGGCGGTGTTGAGCAGTTCGACGGTCAACAGCAGCAGCACCACCGCGACCAGCTCAAACCGGCGAACTGCGGTCGTGCCGACAAGCAACGAGAGCGGCACCGCGAGGAGCAGTGCGAACAGCTCCTCGCGAATGGCCTGTTCGGAACGGGTCGCGAATGTCAGCCCGTTCCAGGTATTGATCAGAGCCCGCCAAAGGCGCGACAAGTCAGAGGCCCGATGCGACCGGCATCGGCTCGACCTTGCCTACGCGCGATGTCTTCAGCAGTTCGGCGACCAGGAAAGCCATGTCGATCGACTGCTCGGCATTGAGACGGGGATCGCAGACCGTGTGGTAGCGGTCGTTGAGGTCCTCGTCGGTAATGGCACGCGCGCCGCCGGTGCATTCGGTAACGTTCTGCCCGGTCATCTCCAGATGCACGCCGCCGGCATGGGTGCCTTCAGCCGCATGGATGGTGAAGAACGATTTCACCTCGGACAGAATGCGATCGAACGGCCGGGTCTTGTAGCCGCTGTTCGAGGTGATGGTGTTGCCGTGCATCGGATCGCACGACCAGACCACAACGCGGCCTTCCCGCTCCACCGCACGGATCAGCGACGGCAGGCTGTCGCCGATCTTGTCCGCGCCGAAGCGGTTGATCAGCGTCAGGCGTCCGGGCTCGTTGTCGGGATTGAGCACATCGATCAGCCTCAGCAACTCGTCGGGCTTCAGCGACGGGCCGCACTTCAGGCCGATCGGGTTCTTGATGCCGCGGAAGTATTCGACATGGCCGTGATCGAGCTGCCTTGTGCGGTCGCCGATCCAGATCATGTGGCCGGAGGTCGCGTACCAGTCGCCGGTCATGGAATCGACGCGCGTGAAGGCCTGCTCGTAGCCTAGCAGCAGCGCTTCATGGCTGGTGTAGATGTCGGTGGCACGCAATTCCGGATGGCTTTCCAGATCGAGGCCGCAGGCGCGCATGAAATTCAGCGCGTCGGAGATCCGGTCGGCCAGTTCCTTGTAGCGCCGCGACTGCTGCGAATCCTTCAGGAAACCAAGCATCCACTGGTGCACGCTGCCGAGATTGGCGAAGCCGCCGGTAGCGAAGGCGCGCAGCAGGTTGAGCGTCGCCGCCGACTGCCGGTAGGCCATCAGCTGGCGCTGCGGGTCAGGCACGCGCGATTCCGCGGTGAAAGCGATGTCGTTGACGATATCGCCGCGATAGCTCGGCAATTCGACGCCGTCGAGTTTCTCCATCGGAGAGGAGCGCGGCTTGGCGAATTGCCCGGCGATGCGGCCGACCTTCACCACCGGCAGCGAACCGGCATAGGTCAGCACCACCGCCATCTGCAGCAGCACGCGGAAGAAATCGCGGATGTTGTTGGCGCCGTGCTCGGCAAAGCTCTCGGCGCAATCGCCGCCCTGCAACAGGAAAGCGTCGCCGGCAGCCACGCGGGCCAGCGCCTTCTTCAGGTTGCGGGCTTCGCCTGCAAAAACCAGCGGCGGAAACGTGGCGAGCTGCGCCTCGACATCGCCAAGGGCCTTCAAGTCCGGATAATCCGGCATTTGCTGCACAGGCTTGCTGCGCCAGCTATCGGGCGTCCACCGCTCGGACATCATATTATCTCCTGAAAACCGCGCCTTCAGGCAGGCACGGAGGCCGCGTTATACACAGGGTTGCGGCGGATCGCCAGTTGGAAATCCGCCTTTCGACACAAGCCCTTGCAGCCAAAGCCGAATTCGCATTTGCTGGCGGCAGGTACAACGATCCAGGGGGATGCAGGTGGCGGAGGCTGCGCGGGACGACGTATTCGCCGACGACATCACCTTCCCGGCCGCCGATGGCACGCTGCTGGGCGCGACGCTGTACCTGCCGCGCGGCGCCAAGACCAACGCCGTGCTGATCAATTCCGCCACCGCCGTGCCGCGCGGGATCTACAAGGGTTTTGCCAGCTATCTCGCCAGCCGCGGCTGCGCGGTCCTGACCTACGACTATCGCGGCACCGGCGACTCCCGGCCAAAGGCGCCGACCGGGTACAACCAGCCGAAATCGCTGGTCGGCTTCAAGGCGTCGATGTCGGACTGGGCCGCGCTCGATGTTACCGCCGCGGTGGCGTGGATGCGCGAGCGCTACAAGACGATGCCGCTCACTTTTGTCGGCCATTCCTTCGGCGGCCAGGCGCTGGGCCTGATCCCGAACAATTCCGAAGTGGCGCGGGCGCTGCTGGTGGCGGCCCAGGCCGGTACCTGGCGCCTGATGACCTCGCCGGAACGCTACCGCATCTACGCCCTGCTGAAATTCGTCGGCGTGCCGCTGACCCAGGCCGTGGGCTATACCCCCGGCAAGATCGGGCTCGGCCTCGATCTGCCCAAGGGCGTGTTCCTCGAATGGGCCCAATGGGTGCTGAGCGAGCGCTATTTTTTTGATGACGCCAATCTGAGGTCGCTGTCGAACTTTCCGCGCTATCGCGGCGCGCTGCGGGCGCTGAGCTTTTCCGACGACCCGTGGGCGACCCGTCCCGCAGTCGAGCTACTTTGCGCCGGCTTCACCTCGATCAGACCGGACATCGACACCATCACGCCGGCCGAGGTCGGAGCCAGAAAAATCGGCCATTTCGGCTTCTTCCGGCCGGAGCATCGCGACACGCTGTGGCGCGGCGCCGCCGAATGGCTGCAAAAACCGGAATAGTTATTCCGCGGCTTCGCGTACGTAGCGCGCGGTCGGAGTGCGCATCGTCACCAGTTCTTCCGCCGCGCTGGGATGCACCGCCATGGTGGCGTCGAAGTCGGACTTGGTCGCCTTCAGCTTCACGCAGATGCCGAGCACCTGGATGAGTTCGGCGGCTTCCGGCCCCACGATGTGACAACCGACGACGATGTCCGTCGTGGCATCGACGATCAGCTTCATCAGCACGCGGCTTTCGCTGCCGGAAATCGTCGATTTGATCGACCTAAAATTGGTCTTGTAGATATCGACATGGCTGAAGGTCGCGCGGGCCTCGGCTTCGGTCATGCCCACTGTGCCGACTTCAGGCTGGGTGAAGACGGCCGTCGGAATGTTGCCGTGGTCGACCTTCACGGTCTTCTTGCCGAACACCGTGTCGGCGAAGGCATGGCCCTCGCGGATCGCCACCGGCGTCAGATTGATATGGTTGGTGACGTCGCCGACCGCATAGATATGCGGCACATTGGTCTGTGAGAACTCGTTGACGATGATGCCGCCATGACCGGGGCTCACAGCGACGCCTGCCTTCTCAAGCCCGAGATTGGCGGTGTTCGGATTACGTCCGATGGCGAACAGGACCTGATCGGACGCGATGGTCGAGCCGTTCGACAGATGCGTCGTGAGCTCGTGCCTGTGCTTCTCGACTTTGGTGATGGTGCAGCCGGTCAGGACGGTGATGCCGTCCTTCTCCATTTCGCTGCGCACATGGGCACGGACGTCTTCATCGAAGCCGCGCAGGATGTTATCGCCGCGATAGACCACCGTCACGTCGGAGCCCAGGCCCGCGAAGATGCAGGCGAACTCCAGCGCGATATAACCGCCGCCCTGGATGACGATGCGCCTCGGCAGCTCAGGCAGATGAAACACTTCGTTGGAGGAGATCACATGCTCGATGCCGGGGATCGCGTGGCCATGATTGGGCGCGCCGCCGGTGGCGATCAGGATGTGCTTGGCATGGACGGTCTCGCCGGTGCCGAGACGCAACGTGTGCGGATCCTCGAACACCGCACGGGTCTTGACGGTCTTGGCACCGGACTTCTCGACATTGGACGTGTAGATGCCTTCGAGCCGGGCGATCTCTTTGTCCTTGTTGGCGATGAAGGTCGACCAGTCGAAGGTTGCCGTCGGAATGGTCCAGCCAAAACCGGCGGCATCGTCGATTTCGCGCTGCACATGGGACGCGTAGACCATCAGCTTCTTCGGCACGCAGCCGCGGATCACGCAGGTGCCGCCGAACCTGTACTCCTCCGCGACCAGAACCCGCGCACCATAGCCGGCGGCGATCCGCGCGGCGCGTACGCCGCCCGAACCACCACCAACCACGAACAGATCGACGTCGAAGTCAGCCATATGTCGCCCCGAGCAGCTGGATTTGCCCTTTAGATTTCTTTGCCGCGCTTGCGCATCTCGGCGCGGAACTGGCCGTTGACCTCTTCCGAAAACTGCTGCGCCCACTGCTGCATATAGTTCATGCTGGCGGAAATCGACTGCGGCTCCTGCGACAGCAGCTTCTGGCCGAGCGGCGACTTGTAGAAGGCGGCGAGCTCTTTCAGTTCCTGTTCGGTGAAGTCACTGGCGTAGATCCGCGCCATCTGCTCACCAATCTCCTTGTCGCGGCCTGCCATGTTCTGCGCCACGACAAGCGCCACGTCGTTGAGATCCTTTTGATAGTTCAGATTGCTCTGCAGCAGCGTATCCTTGACGCGCTGGACCATGTTCGGCACCGCGCTGGCGTACATGGCGCTGGCATTTTTCATCGCCAGAATTTCTTTCGCGTAGCCGATTGCGGCCGGTGACGCGGGCTTGATCGGCCGGCTCTGTCCCTGCTGCGGCGCCGGCTGCTGGGCATTCGCCGGAAGCGCCAAGGCAGCGAGACTTAAAGCCAGTCCGGCAGCCAGCAGCATGTTTGAACGAGTCGTCATATCGATTCTCCGTGGTTGCGGCCCTATGGCCGCTCAAAAACGCGAATGCCTTGGGAGCCTGCTAGCATCGCCATGCTGGCAAGACCAATGAATAGCCCGTGCTCGACGACGCCCGGAATCGAACTGAGCAGCCCGGCCAGGCGGGGCGCATCGACGATCTGCCCGAGATGGGCGTCGACGATCCAGTGGCCCCCATCGGTGACAAAAGCATGGCCGTCCTTGCCGTTTCGGACGGCCATCTGGCCGGACAGACCACATTGCTCGAAAGCCTGAACGATCGCGCGCCGGGTCGCCGAAAGGCCAAACGGAATCACCTCCACCGGCAGCGGGAAACGGCCAAGGGTCGGCACCCATTTGGAATCGTCGGCGATGACGATCATGCGGTCGGACGCGGCGGCAACGATCTTTTCGCGCAACAGCGCACCGCCACCGCCCTTGATCAGGTTGAGCGCCGGATCGATCTCGTCCGCGCCGTCGATCGTCAGGTCGAGCCGGTCGATGTCGTCGAGGGTCGTCAGGGGAACACCGCAGCGCACGGCGTCGGCCCGCGTCGCTTCAGAGGTCGGCACACCAATGACCTTCAGGCCGCCCTTGACGCGCTCGCCAAGCAATTCAACGAAATGCTTCGCTGTCGATCCCGTACCAAGCCCGAGCTTCATGCCGTCGCGGACGTGTTCCAGAGCCTGCGCGGCCGCCTGGCGTTTCAGTTCATCCATGGTCATGACGGCCGGGGTCCTTGAGTTTTCGATCGGTCCCGCGGGCGGGCAACGACGGCATATCTAGCGACGTTTGCCGGGGAGGAACAGGGTCATCGGCGGCTTTCCCTGACGTGGCTGGCCTGCGCCAAACGGTCGTCCCCACTTGCACCTTGGCCGAGAGGCCGGTAGCGATCCTCCCATGACCCATTTCCCCCTCGTTGTATTCGATCTCGACGGCACGCTGGTCGATACTGCCCCCGACCTGATCAGTGCGCTGAACTGGGTGCTGGACCGCGAGGGCCTGCCGCCAGTGCCGCTGCAATCGGCCCGCGCCATGATCGGCCAGGGCGCGCGACGCCTGATCGAGCGCGGGCTCGAGCTGGAAGGCCGCGAGATGAGCATGGCGGACATCACCCGCCTGACCACCGACTTCATCGACCACTATGCCAAGCATATCGCCGACGCCTCCCGGCCGTTCGATGGCCTCATTGAGGCGCTGGACGATATGGCCGCGCGCGGCCACCGCTTCGCGGTCTGCACCAACAAGCTGGAATGGCTGTCGAAGCTGCTGCTCGACCAGCTCGGGCTGACCCCGCGCTTCCAGGCGATCTGCGGCGCCGACACCTTTGGGGTGTCGAAGCCGGATCCCGTGATCCTGCAGCAGACCGTCGCCCGGGCCGGCGGGCAGATGTCAGCGGTGGTCATGGTCGGCGACGCCGGCCCGGATATCGGCGTGGCGCGACGGGCCGGAGTACCGGTGATCGGGGTTGAATTCGGCTACACCGAAGTCCCGATTGCCGACCTCGAACCCGATCTGCTGATCGGCCATTTCCGCGACCTGCCGGCCGCGGTTGATCGCCTACTGGCGAAAAATACGGTCTAAGATATTGATTTAATGGAGGCTTTGGATGCGGTGTAAAGCAACATTAACCATCAATTAACTATGGCCACCCGGACGGTTGCGTCAAATTGGCTGGACTTCTATGGTCACGCCGGGGACTGCGGCTAGCCGCGAAAAGTGACGGACACACCATGCTTCGAGTAATCGTGTTGGCAGCGGCAGGCTTGAGCCTGGCTGGCTGCGCTTCGTTTTCCCTGGATTCATTCAAATCGGCGCCGGCGCCGGTCACCGTGCAGCTCGATTCGGTTCCCCCCGGCGCGGAGGCCCGCACCTCGCTCGGCCCGAGCTGCAAGACGCCCTGCTCGCTTCCCGTTACCACCGAAGGTGGTTTCAGCGTGACCTATACGCTGGCGAAGTACCAGCCGCTGACGGTGCCGGTCTCGGTGACGCGGAACCCCGGTGACTTCACCACCCCCGCGACGACCGTGATCGATCCCAACCCGGTGGTCGCAGAATTGCAGCCGATGACGCCACCGCGACGCGGGGCCCGCAAAATGGTGAAGAAGCGCGCTGCCGCAGCACCGGCCGATGCAGCAGCCCCCGCTGCGGCGGCAACAACGCCGTTCCCGGCCCCGACCCGCTAAATACGATCGTCGCAACCCGCCGGCGCGATTGTGCCGGCGGCGCTGCGTGACTACATTGTGAACGCGGCATCCGCTGCCGCGCGCTATCACGGTGTTGTCGCAGCGAAGGCGTTTTGAATGACCGTATCCGAGTTGAGTCCCGCTTTGGCTTCTTCCGCCATGACCGACCCGTTCGGCCGGACGATCAACTACCTGCGCGTGTCGGTGACCGATCGCTGCGATCTGCGCTGCTTCTATTGCATGTCGGAAGACATGACCTTCCTGCCCAAGGCCGACCTGCTGACGCTGGAAGAACTCGACCGCCTCTGCTCGACCTTCATCGCCAAGGGCGTCACCAAATTGCGACTCACTGGCGGCGAACCGCTGGTCCGTCGCAACGTGATGTCGCTGGTCCGCTCGCTGTCGCGCCATCTCAAGACCGGCGCGCTGCGTGAGCTGACGCTGACCACCAACGGTTCGCTGCTGTCGAAGTATGCCCAGGAGCTGGCGGATTGCGGCGTTCGCCGCATCAATGTCTCGATGGACACGCTCGACGCCGCGAAATTCCGCGCCATCACCCGCTGGGGCGATCTCGACAAGGTGTTGGCCGGCATCGAGGCCGCCCGCGCCGCCGGGCTTGCCGTGAAGATCAATGCGGTTGCGCTCAAGAACCTGAACGAGGACGAGATCCCGGCGCTGATGCAGTGGGTGCACGGCAAGGGCATGGCGCTGACGCTGATCGAGGTGATGCCGATGGGCGACATTGGCGAAGGCCGCATCGATCAATACGTGCCGCTGTCGATGCTGCGCGCGCGGCTGGCGACCCAGTTCACGCTCACCGACCTGCCTGACGACACCGGCGGCCCGGCCCGCTATGTCCGCATCGCCGAGACCGGCGGCAAGCTCGGCTTCATCACGCCGATGACGCATAATTTCTGCGAATCGTGCAACCGCGTCCGCATCACCTGCACCGGCACCATTCACACCTGTCTTGGGCATGAAGACGCTTCGGATTTGCGCAAGCCATTGCGCGCCTCCCCCGATGACACCCTGCTCAGCCAGGCCATTGACCGCGCCATCGGCCTGAAACCCAAGGGCCACGATTTCATCATCGACCGCCGCCACAACCGGCCGAGCGTCAGCCGCCACATGAGCGTTACCGGCGGCTAGGACAGCGCGCGTTACGGGCAAACGCCCTCGGCACCCCTCGACCAAATCCCTGCGTCAAACTGTCAAATTACTAATTGACGGCGGCTTGGCGCGCTGAAATGGTGCCGCCGCATCACGTCGTCGCAGCAAAAAGCTGTCTTTTCTCAGTGAGAAAAGCAGAAGTCGGTGGGTGCAGGGACGGGTTCGAGGGGAGAGCGGTGGACGTACTCAAAATCACGCGCGCGATTGACAGCTTGAGCGATATCTTTGGCTTCGTCGCCAAATGGCTGGTTCTGCTCGCCTGTGTCATCAGCGCCGGCAACGCCACAATCCGCTACCTGTTCAACTACTCATCCAACGGCTGGCTCGAGATCCAGTGGTACATGTTCGCCGGTATCGTTTTCCTCGGTGCCGCGCAGACGTTGCGCCTGAACGAACACGTCCGCGTCGACCTGGTCTATTCGGCTGTTTCCGACCGCACCCGGCTGTGGATCGACATCATCGGGATCGTCTTTTTCCTGCTGCCGGCGATGATCTATCTGCTGTATTTGACCACGCCATTTTTCCTGAATTCCTGGCGCCTCCAGGAAAGCTCCAGCAACGCCGGCGGCCTGATCCTGTGGCCCGCCAAGGGCATCCTGCCGCTGGGATTTTTGCTGCTGCTGTTGCAGGGATTGGCTGAATTGGCCAAGCGGATCGCGGGCCTCGCCGGTCTCGTCCAGATCGACACCCATTACGAAGCGCCGCTGCAATAGCCGGCTAATTTTACCAGTCAGGACTGATCGATGTTTTCCTTTGGCGTGATGCCCCCGCTGATGTTCGGCACCATGATCCTGTTCATGTTGATCGGATTCCCGGTGGCCTTTTCGCTCGCCGCGGTCGGCCTGTTCTTCGGCATCGTCGGCATCCTGACCGGCCACTTCGACCCGTCGTTCCTGCAGGCTCTGCCGTTCCGCTTCTACGGCACCGTGTCCAACGATCTGCTGCTGTCAATTCCGTTCTTCACCTTCATGGGCGCCATTCTGGAGCGCTGCGGCCTCGCCGAGGATTTGCTGGAGGGGACCGGCCAACTGTTCGGCAAAGTCCCTGGCGGTCTCGCCTATGCCGTGATCATCGTTGGCGCCATACTCGGCGCCATCACCGGAACGGTTGCGGCTTCGGTGATCGCGATGGGTGTGATTTCGCTGCCGATCATGATCCGCTACGGCTACGACATGCGGCTGGCGACCGGCGTCATCGCGGCATCCGGCACCATCACGCAGCTGATCCCACCGTCGCTGGTGCTGATCGTGCTCGCCGACCAGCTCGGTCGCTCGGTCGGCGACATGTATCTCGGCGCCATCGGCCCCTCGATCCTGCAGGTCGTAATCTTCATCCTCTATATCGTGTTCCTGTCGATCATGCGGCCGGGCGCGATGCCGCCATTGCCGGACGATGTCCGCGAGCCGATGAGCTGGAAACTCATCAACCGGGTGCTGTGGGGCATGATCCCCTCGATCGTGCTGATCTTCCTGGTGCTCGGCACCATCGGCATGGGCCTGGCGACGCCGACCGAAGCCGGCGCCATGGGTGCCGTTGGCGCGATGGTGCTTGCGGCCCTGCACCGGCGTCTCACATGGCCGCTCGTCGAGCAGGCGATGACATCGACCATGCGCCTGACCTCGATGGTGGTGTTCATCCTGATCGGCTCGACCTGCTTCAGCCTGGTGTTCCAGGGCATGGACGGCGCGCGCTGGATCGAACATCTGCTGACCGGCCTGCCCGGCGGCGCCCTCGGCTTCCTGATCTTCGTCAACATCTTCGTGTTCTTCCTGGCGTTCTTCCTCGATTTCTTCGAGATCGCCTTCATCATCATCCCGCTGCTGGCGCCGGTCGCCAGCAAGCTCGGCATCGATCTGGTGTGGTTCGGCGTGCTGCTGTGCGTGAACATGCAGACCTCGTTCATGCATCCGCCATTCGGCTTCGCGCTGTTCTACCTGCGCGGCATCGCCCCGCCCGAGGTGAAGAGCTCCGACATCTACTGGGGCGCCATGCCCTGGGTGTTCATGCAGATCATCCTGGTGGTGATCGTGATCTACTGGCCGGGGCTGGTGACGTATTGGATCGACACGTCGGTGGTGGACACCACGAACGTCAAGATCGACATTCCCCAGATCGAAATGCCCAAGCTGGATTTCGGGCCTTCGAAGTAAACGAGCGGGGTAGCTTGGAGCTTTTCGGATTGAGATGAATAATCCAATCCCCACGGATTCCTCATCCTGAGGAGCGGTCGTCTTCGACCGCGTCTCGAAGGATGGGCGAAACACGCTTCATGGTTCGAGACGCGCGCCCAAGAGCGCGCTCCTCACCATGAGGACGGTGGTCGGCTCAATCTGAAAACGCTCTAGCTGTCGAACACGACTTCAGCTCCGCCCAGCGTCTCAAACTGGACCACGCAGCGATCGCCCGGCTTCAGGAACGGCATTCCTGTCCAGCTGCCCGTTGTCACGATCTGGCCTGCCTTCACGCCGCCGGCATCGCGCCGCATGTTGGCCAGTGCGACCGCGGCTGCAAGCGGATCATCGGTCGGATGGCCGCCGTCGCGCTCCAGCACCGTCTCGCCGTTCACAACAAAAGTGATGTGCAGGTTCGGCAGATCGAGATGCGACCAGTCAGCCATCTCAGGCCCAAGCACCAGCCCTCCATTAATTCCGCAATCCGCGAGCTGCTCCAGACGTGGCCGACTCGTCGGATCGCGAAACCGGCTCGACACCACCTCGATGGCCGGCAGCACGGCGACAGCCTTCGCGACCTCGTCGCGCGTGTAAGGCGCGTCCCTCGCGGGCAGATCGCTGTTGAAGCGGAAGGCGATTTCACCCTCCACCCCGCAATGAGGCACCTCGGCCACCGACATCCGCGCCGGGCTCGCGCGGATCATCCGCGCCTCGATCAATCCGCGCGTCGGCGTGCTATCGGGCGGTGCGCCGGCCTTGAAGGCTCCGATAGGCTCTCCCACCAGGGCGGCCACGCGATCCTGGATCGCATGCGCCTCCACCACCGAAGATGGCGTGACCGGCAGCGCCTCGATCTGCGTCCCGTTCCGGCGTGCCTTCGCAAGAATCTCGGCGGCAGCGGCAATCTCCGGTTCAGTCATGGCAGGCGTCTCTTTCTGGTCAAAACAAACGGCTTCCCGACACGTCGTCGGTCCGGAGCCATTAGCGGATTCCGAGCTTCGACAATACTGCGTCCCGCGCGAGTTGAATGGAGCCCGACGCAACAAAAAACCCGACCTTCTCGCGAAGGCCGGGCTCTTGTTTTTCATCGAAGCTGGAGATCAGCCACGGGTGCGCGAACGGATCATGAAACTGTCGAAGGTGTATTCGGCAACCTGCCACCACAGATATTGGTCGGACCGGTAGGCCTGCATGGCATCGATCGACTTCTTGAAGTCGGCGTTCTTCGCGGAGATTTCACCCCACAATTCGTTGGTCGCCTTCAGGCAGGCGTCGAGCACTTCGTTGGTGAACGGACGAAGCTGGGTGCCGCCGGCCACCAGACGCTTCAGCGCACTCGGATTCTGCAGGTCGTACCGTGCGGCCATCCAGGTGTTGGCGTTGGTGCAGGCGTTGGCCAGGATCGCCTGGTAGCTCTTCGGCAGCGCATTGAACTTCTCGAGATTGGTGAAGGCATGCACAGTCGGGCCGCCTTCCCAGAAACCGGGATAGTAGTAGTACTTCGCGACCTTCTGAAAGCCGAGCTTCTCGTCGTCATAGGGGCCGACCCACTCGGCGGCGTCGATGGTGCCCTTTTCGAGCGACGGATAGATGTCACCGCCAGCGAGCTGCTGCGGCACGACGCCGACCTTCTGCAACACCTGGCCGGCGATGCCGCCGATGCGCATCTTGAGACCCGAGAGATCGGCTACGGTCTTGATTTCCTTGCGGAACCAGCCGCCCATCTGCGTGCCGGTGTTGCCGCAGGGATGGCCGATGACGCCGAACTTCTTGAAGAACTCGTTGCCGAGCTCCATGCCGCCGCCCTGGTACCACCATGAATTCTGCTGGCGGGCGTTCAGGCCGAACGGCACTGAGGCGTAGATCGCGAAGGTCGGATCCTTGCCGACGTAATAGTACGACACCGTGTGGCACATCTCGACGGTGCCGTTGGAGGTCGCGTCCAGCGCCTGCAGGCCGGGGACAATTTCACCCGCCGCGAACACCTGGATCTGAAACTTGTTGTCGGTCATTTCGGCGACTTGCTTCGCCATGTATTCGGCGCCGCCATAGATGGTGTCGAGCGACTTCGGGAAGCTCGAGGTCAGACGCCACTTGATTTCGGGCGACGACTGCGCGATCGCCGGCGAGGCAACGGCGGCCACCGCAGCACCGGCTGTTGATACTTTCAAAAATTCACGACGCTTCATTCAAGCTCTCCTTGTTGCGGGCGTTTCCCAGAATTCCCTGGAGCATGTTCAACGGTGAAACGAACCCGATTCAACGCAGACGCTCTGGTGCACGGCTATCTAACATGGATATTCGGCCGCGGAAAACGCGGCGAGTGCCTTCACCGCGCCAATTAAACGAAAGTTCAATGCGGCAAGAACGCCATGGGTTTGCCGCATCGCCTCAGGCGGCGGCTATGGCGCCCTGAAGCCGGTCACGAATCTTGGTGCCAATCGCGCGGTAGATCGCCGCATGCGGGCCCTCCGGCTCGCTTTCGACGACCGGGGTGCCCGCATCCGACATGGCGCGAATCGACATGTGCAGCGGCACTTCTCCGAGGAACGGCACGTTAAGCCGCTCGGCCTCATGCCGCGCCCCGCCGTGGCCAAAAATGTCGGACCGCGTCCCGCATTCCGGACACTGGAAATAGCTCATGTTCTCGACGATGCCGAGCACGGGCACATTGACCTTGGTGAACATGGCAAGGCCCCGGCGGGCATCGATCAATGCGAGATCCTGTGGCGTCGAGACGATCACCGCGCCCTTCAACGGCACGTTCTGGGCCAGCGTCAGCTGGGCGTCGCCGGTGCCCGGCGGCATGTCGACGACGAGAACATCGAGCGTGCCCCAGGCGACGTCGCGCAGCATCTGGGTAATCGCCGACATCACCATGGGCCCGCGCCAGATCATCGCGGTCTCCTCCTCGACCAGGAAGCCGATCGACATGATCGAAAGCCCGAACTTCATGATCGGAATCATCTTTTTGTGGTCGTCGAGCATCGGCTTTTCGCGGATGCCGGCGAGCCGCGGCACCGACGGGCCGTAGATGTCGGCGTCCAGCAAGCCAACGCGCAGGCCGAGGTCGCGCAGGCCCAGCGCCAGATTGAGCGCGGTGGTCGACTTGCCGACGCCGCCCTTGCCGGAAGCAACCGCGATCACCGCGGCAATGCCGGGGATTTCAGCCTGTTTCGACATCGGCGAGCCCGCCGGACTTTGCGGCGGACGATGCGCCGAGACCGGCTGCACGCCATGGTCGTGACTATGGCGGTGCGGCGCCGGAGCCGTGCCGGGCTTTCGTTCGGCCGTCAGCGCAACCATCGCGCCGGTGACGCCGGGAATCGCGCGGACGGCGGCCTCGGCCTGCGCGCGCACGCTTTCCCAGGCACGGGCCTCAGCGGCATCGACATTGATCGAGAACAGTACCTTGCCGTCGGTGACGGAAATCTCCGACAACACATTGGCATGCACCAAGGGCACGCCGCGCGGCGACGTCACCTTGGCCAAACCATCAAGAACCTGCTGCTGTGAAACGCTCAATGCGTGTCTCCCGATCTACGGACGAATTCAGACCGCACACATAGTGTTATTCCACTGCAAATACATGCCGATTTTGCGCCGTGATCACGTTTGTTCGGCCAATGCTCGCCATAAATCATTTTGCAGTGCACCACGATCTTGGCGTACAGATTTCCGGCGGGGCTTTGCCGCATCCGCCGCAGCGATTATGCTGAGGCTCCTTCATCCGCGCCCCGCTCCGAACCGGCGGGCGCCCTCACCTTTCCGCATAGACCACGTTCGGCAGCAAAGCCGACAACATCCAAAGGGTATGGACATGGCCAAAGTTGCTTTCCTCGGTCTCGGCGTCATGGGTTTTCCCATGGCAGGACACCTCGCCGTCAAGGGCGGTCACGAGGTGACGGTGTTCAACCGCACGCCGGCGAAGTCGAAAGCCTGGGCCGAGAAGTTCGGCGGGCGCACGGCATCGACGCCGCAGGCCGCGGCCGAGGGCCAGGATTTCGTGATGGCCTGCGTCGGCAATGACGACGATCTCCGCGCCATCACCACCGGCGAAAACGGCGCCTTCGCTGGCATGGAACCCAACGCCATCTTCGTCGATCACACCACCGCCTCGGCCGAGGTCGCCCGCGAACTCAACGCCGCAGCCGACAAGCGCGGCTTCAAATTCATCGATGCGCCAGTGTCGGGCGGCCAGGCCGGCGCCGAGAACGGCGCGCTCACCGTGATGTGCGGCGGCGGCGCCGACGCCTATGCCAAGGCCGAGCCGGTGATCGCGGCCTATGCCAAGATGTGCAAGTTGCTGGGACCGGCCGGCTCCGGCCAGCTGACCAAGATGGTCAACCAGATCTGCATCGCAGGCCTCGTCGAGGCGCTGTCCGAAGGCATTCATTTCGCCAAAAAGGCCGGGCTCGACGTCAATGCGGTGATCGAGGTGATCTCGAAGGGCGCGGCACAGTCCTGGCAGATGGAAAACCGCTACAAGACCATGAATGACGGAAAATTCGATTTCGGCTTCGCGGTGGAGTGGATGCGCAAGGATCTGTCGATCTGTCTCGCCGAGGCCCGCCGCAACGGCGCCAGCCTGCCGGTGACGGCTGTCGTCGATGCGTTCTATTCGGAAGTCGAGACGATGGGCGGCAAGCGCTGGGATACGTCGAGCCTGCTGGCGCGTTTGCAGCGCTAAACTACCTTTTTTAGGCCAAATCTCGACGGAGTGAGCCCGCATTGCGGTCGTTCCGTCGAGGCCATTTTCATAATTAATTAACCTGATTATCGCGTTCTTTAAGGTACCTCTTAATGATTGTGCGGCACAGATAGGCGTAGTGAAAATTCGCGCGTCTGGCGTGCAGGATTTGTGTAAGTGCGATGAGTAAGCCCGCCGATAGGCCTGAAGTTGTTCAGCTTCCGGCTGAAAAATCGATCGTTGCACCGGCGCGTAATCGCCGGCTGGCGGCGCAGCGGGTCCGCGAGGCGCGCGACCGGTTAACCTCGACCAGCGGAACCCGTCCGGCCTTCGATCGCGAACTGCTCCGGCAATACGCCCAGACTCGCCTGTCCGCGTCGCTGGTGGTGACGCTGCTGGTGATCGGAACCGGCATCCTGTTCGGCTTCTGGATGCAGCCATTGACGGCTGCGATCTGGTCCTGCGCGATGCTTTGCATTCACGCCGTGATCGTCCGCGCCTGCAATCGCTATCTGGCCGAAGCGCCCTCGCCCAGCGGCACGCGCAAATGGCGGATGCGCTTCATCGGGCTCGATCTGCTGTACGGCATGTCCTGGACCGTCATCCTGGTTCACCCGACTGGCGTCGATGTCGTCTCGAATTCGTTGATGATGTTTCTCATGCTGCTGGTGGTCGCGGTCTCCAGCATGCTGGCGGCCAACCTGCCAATCTCCGCGTTTGCGGCTACCGCGCCGGTCACCTTCGGCGTCGCACTGAACTTCATCCTCCGCGGCACATTCGACAACTATGTGCTTGCGGTGCTCGCGGTCGCCGCCGAAGGCTACTTCGCACTGCTGGCGCATCGGCTGCACTCCACGACCCTGGCGACGCTGGAGGCCCGCGCCGAGAAGGACGCGCTAATCGGCGAGCTCGAACAGGCCAAGGCGATCTCCGACGAAGCCCGCCATCGTGCCGAGGCCGCCAATGTCGCAAAATCGCGCTTCTTGGCGCAGATGAGCCACGAGTTGCGCACACCGCTGAATGCCATCCTCGGCTTTTCCGAAGTGATGAAGAGCGAGATTTTTGGCGGCCACGCCGTACCTGTCTACAAGGACTATTCCGCCGACATCCATAACTCCGGCGTGCATCTGCTGAACCTGATCAACGAAATTCTTGATCTATCGCGGATCGAGGCCGGCCGTTACGAACTCAACGAAGAAGCCGTTTCGCTGGTGCACGTCGTGGCCGACTGTCATCACCTGCTGAAGCTGCGCGCCTCCAGCCGCGGCATCACTATCCACGAAGTGTTCGAGCAGGGCATGCCACGGATCTGGGGCGATGAGCGCGCCTCGCGGCAGATCGTGCTCAATTTGCTGTCGAATGCGATCAAGTTCACGCCGCAGGGCGGCGAGATCTGGCTGAAGGTAGGATGGACCGCCTCCGGCGGACAATATCTCAGCTGCAAGGACACCGGCTCGGGGATCGCCGAGGATGAAATCCCGATCGTGCTGGCCTCGTTCGGCCAGGGTTCGAATTCGATCAAATCGGCCGAACAGGGCGCAGGCCTGGGCCTGCCGATCGCAAAAAGCCTTATCGATATGCACGGCGGCACGTTCACGCTGAAATCGAAGCTGCGGGTCGGTACCGAGGTCATCATCACTTTTCCGCCGGAGCGCGTGATGTCGGCGCTGGCGCCGATGACCGAGGAAGCCCCATCGCTGCAGCCCGATTACGAGATCAACACCGCCGACGAACGCCGCCGCCCCCGCAACAAGCCGATCATGAGCGCGGGGACCGGACTGTAATCTCAACGCTTGCGAAAGCGATCCGAACCGCTTCAATATCCTGGTATGAGCAAAGAAACGCCGTGCATCGCAGTCTGCATCATCGATCCTCAAACCAGCCTCTGTCTCGGCTGCGGACGCACGCTTCCGGAGATCGCGCGCTGGTTCAAACTGGAGAGCGCGGAACGGCTGGACATCATGGCGTTGCTGCCGGCGCGCATGGCCGATGCCGGCCTGGAGCCCTCGTCGAATTGGGCGCCGAAGAAGAAAGCCGCAACGTCCTGACAGGTGCGCTGTGAGCCGCGTGTTGCTGCTGATCGTGCTGATCGCCGCGACGGCGGGCGCCGCCCTCGCCTATGGCGATCCCACCCAGATTGCCAAAGCCAGCACGCTGGTCTCGGACATGCTGCGCAAGGCCCCCGCAAAGCCCACGCGTGCCGTTGAAGTGGCGCGCGGCCAGACTGGCGAGTTCGGCCTGCAGGCCAAGATCAATGGCGTCAATGCGCCAATGGTGATCGACACCGGCGCGACGTCGGTAGTGCTGACCTACGAGACCGCGAAAGCTGCCGGGCTGCCGTTGGAATTGCTCGACTACAATGTCGAGGTCGAGACCGCTGCGGGCCATACCAAGGCGGCGCGCCTGACGCTGGATCGCCTCGCGATCGGCAAGCTGGTGGAGCGCTCGGTGCCGGCGCTGGTGGTGCCGCGCGGCCAGATGAAAACCAACCTGCTCGGCATGAGCTTCCTGGATCGGCTGGAAAGCTGGGAAGTTCGCGCCGACCGCCTGATGCTGCGCGGCTATCCCTGACGTCGATTACGCCGCCACCGACTCCGGCGCATCGTCCTCTACCTGCGCGATGGCCTCGCGCAACACGTTGAGGCCCGCGCCATGCCTGACGCCGTTCTCGGCGAGGTAGCGTCGGAACGCCCGCGCGCCGCGCACGCCGTGGAACGCACCGACGAAATGCCGCGTCATCGAGTGCAACCGCGTGCCTTGCGCGAGTTGACTCTCGATGTAGGGCATCATCGCTTCGAAGACGTCCTTCATTGTCGCATGTGGCGCCGGCTCGCCGAACAATTCGGGATCGGCAGACAGCAAACGCCAAGGCTCCTGATAAGCGGCGCGGCCGAGCATCACGCCATCGACATGCACGAGATGCGCCGCGGCTTCAGTGATGCCGGCAATGCCGCCGTTGATGATCACAGGCACATTCGGCAAAGACGCCTTCAGCCGATAGACGCGGTCGTAATCCAGCGGCGGGATGTTGCGGTTCTCTTTCGGCGAAAGGCCGTTGAGCCACGCCTTGCGGGCGTGCACGACAAGACCGTCTGCACCGGCAGCGACCACGGCACGCGCCAGCGTATCCAGTGCAACTTCGGGGTCCTGATCGTCGATGCCGATTCGGCATTTGACGGTCACCGGGACGTTCACCGCACGCTTCATCGCCGCCACACCTTCGGCAACGAGAGCCGGCTCCGCCATCAGGCAGGCGCCGAAACGGCCATCCTTCACCCGGTCCGACGGACAACCCACATTGATGTTGATTTCGTCGTAGCCAAAATCTTCGCCGATCTTCGCCGCCGCCGCGAGGTCCCGGGGATCCGATCCGCCGAGCTGCAGCGCGACAGGATGTTCGCTGGCGTCGAAGCCCAGCAGACGCAGGCGGTCGCCATGGATGATGGCGCCCGTCGTCAGCATCTCAGTGTATAGCCGCGCCCGCCGCGTCATCAGCCGGTGGAACACCCGGCAATGCCGGTCGGTCCAGTCCATCATGGGTGCAATGCAAAATCGATGCGCTAACATATTGACGTTATTTCGCTTTATCGTCCGATCCGGAATAGCTGATTTTTTGGGCCGACAGAAATTCAAAGCTGACTATTGGGGCATTTTCCTTTCATTTCAAGTTCTTAAGTCGATCGCCAGTTCGTCTCTCGATGATGCCCGCCTTCTCCAGTACAGCATTGCAGTACCGAATGAGCTGGTGCAGTACCGCGCTAGTTCCGACCTCCTTACCAATCCCGTTGCAAAGTAACGTGGCTCGCTGGCTACGCCTAGGATCGAACAAGTGCCATAGTAGTTTTGGCGGCGATAGAGCAAGGAAACCTGCAGACGGCGATCCCGAGGTTGGCGTTTGCGCAATCAGAACCGCAGACTTGCGAAAGCTTCGGCCCATATTGGGCTCGAAGAATGAGCGTTGCCCTCCGAAGGCAAAGGTCACACGTTCGAATCGTGTCGGGTGCGCCAATTTTTTCTTACTTTACAGCGCGCTATGCGGGCTTGAACTGAAACTCCAGCTCTGCCTCGTTCCAGCGAGTAAGCAATCTGGAGGAAAATCGTCGCCGAACTCAGATACCTTGGCAACTGGCGATGTCGGTTGGAAGCTCGCTTGTCTAAGAAACAGCGATCGTTTCCATAAACGGTCGGATTGGCGTTCGCAGGCCGCCGCTCACGTCAATCCGAACTGGAAACGCGGCAACACAGCAAAGATTCGCATGTTCTTGAGTTCGAACGCGCGCGTTACTTACTTAGTGATCTCGAGCTGTCGCTCGATAAGCCAGCTCTTCGTCAGATCGGTGTCTCGACAATCATGGACGCCATGTGCCGATTTGCGTTGAGGCATGAGGCCCGCGTCGATAGCTGGCCCTGACGCTCGCGATCTACCGCGAGCGCACCAGAGCGAGCGTGCCGGCGGCCATCAGGACGGCAGCGATGCTAAAGCTGAAGGTCGGCGACAGCGCGCTCCAAAGGACCCCGACGGCCGCGCTGGAGACGAACTTGGCCGCGCCGTTGACGATACCAAGGGCGCCGTAACTGGTCGCGAGTGTGTCCTGGCTCACCATCTCGGCAGTGACCGTCGACTCCAGCGCCTCCTGCACGGCGACGTAGAGACCGGCCACAAAGAAGATCATGCCCAGGATGACGAGTTGGTTCGCGTTCAGCGCAAACGCCAGCGCCGTCAGCAAGGCTGTGGCCACCCCGAGCATGTAACCGATGATCAGGATTGGAAGATGTCCGCAGCGGTCCGCAACCGCGCCGATCGGATAGGACGCCACGACCTGCACAATGTTGCGCCAGACATAGAGCACACCGGCAACTTGCGCGGCTCGGATCGCGCCGAGCGAAGGCGTGAGCAACTGAGTGGCCGCCAAGATCAGAAGGCTATGTGAGAAGTCGCCGATCCCGAAGAGGCCAATGGCGGCGAGGTAGCGCTTGAAGCGGATTGGTAGGCTACGCAGCGTTGAGACGAGTTGGAGTGCCGGATTCGGGGAATGTTCAGGGTCGCGGACCAGGGTCAGGAAAGCTACTACAGCGAGGAAGCCCGGGATCAGCGTCAGCCAGAACACCAGGCGGAACGGACCGGTTGCATCGGTCCAGCCAAGACCTTGCGCCCAGCCGAGCAGGGCGACACCGAGCAGCGGTCCGACGACGGCGCCGAGCGTGTCGGTGGCCCTGTGAAAGCCGAAGGCGCGGCCACGGGTCTCCGGGGTGATGGTCTGCACGATAATCACGTCGCGCAGCGGGCCTCTGAGGCCCTTACCGAACCATGACACGATGCGCCCCAGAAGGATGAGCGGCCAGCCGAACGCGAGCGCGATCAACGCCTGACCGAGTGGCGTCATGCCGTAGCCGACGAGAACCAGCAGCTTGCGATGGCCGAACCTGTCGGCGATGTAGCCAGCGCCCATCTTGGCGAAGCTCGCCACGGCGTCGGCTATACCCTCGATGATGCCAAGTGCGGCCGCAGGCGCGCCGAGCGCCGCGAGGAAGCCCGGCAGAATGACGGTCGTCGTCTCGTAGCAGAAATCCCCGAGTGCGCTGGTGAGGCCGGCGCCGACGACTGTGCGATTGAGCCAATCCTCGCGGCGACCATCCGGCACTCGCGGAATGGCGTCATCGGCATCGCTCATCGTGTGTTTCCCATATCGTTTCGAGTGCAGTAGCAGCCAAGGCGATTGATCAGCACCTACATGACAAGGCTCCGCTTTCACGCGGCGGGACCTCGAAGGTCGCGACGATAGGGTAGTGATCCGAAGCCATATCAGTCGCCGGCGTGCGGATGACTCCGTATGTCGTCGCGCCCGCCGCGAGAGCCGCGGTCGCCAAGACGTAGTCGCAGCGCATGACCGCGAATTCCGTCCCGGTGAAGCCGGCTGTCGGCACCGCGGACGTTGCCGCGTTGCCCAATACGTGGCCGACAGCAACCCAGCCGGCGAACTCCAGATGAGCGAGCACGCTGCGATCGGCCCGCTTAAGATCATCGGCGAGATAGCGGGCACGATGATGCGCCGGCAACGTTTCGAGTCCCTCGGGCTCCGGATCGTGCGGCAAAGCCGAATTGAAGTCTCCCGTCAGGAGAGCGAGAGTCTCTGGCGGAGCCTGTACGGCGAGATGGGCGGCTTCACGTCGCCGGACGATCGGAGCGTTCGGGCAGAGATGCGCGCTGAGCAAGGTCAAGGGGCGTTCTGTTCCGGGCAACGCGACCTTAAGGGTCGCCAGGGCATTTCGTCCAATCGGCCATTGCCTCAGCTAGAAACTTCCGGCCCCGAGCTATCCACCACTTCGCGTGATCCATCTCTGCCAAAGCGATCATCGATGTAGCGCCTGAGCGCCGCCGCGGCATTCAACATGTGCGCCCGCATTCGGCGTGCTGCGGTATCGCCGTCCCCCTCCGCGATCGCCTGCATGATGACCTCGTGCTCCTCCCGCGAACGACGAATGCGATCGCCCTGGCGCAGTTGTGTCCGACGAAAGGCGCTGAGTCGCGAACGGACGTCCTGCGCCTGCTCAGCGAGGAAGGAATTGTGCGTCGCCCGGTAGATGCATTCGTGGAATTCTCGGTTGAACGCGTCATAGGCATCGACATCGTTTGCCTCGACCATTGCCTGCGATGCGTCGTGAAGTTCGATCAGATAGCTACGCTCGAGCGGCGTCATGCGATAGGTCGCAAGCCTCACGCACATGGCTTCCACCTCGGCACTCGTCTCGAACATGTCCATGATGCGCTCGGGCGTCATCCGGGCAACAACAACGCCGCGGCGGCCACGTACTTCCACCAGGCCGCTGACCGCGAGTTGGCGAAGAGCCTCCCGCACCGGCGTGCGGGAGGCCCCAAAGCGATCGGCAAGCTGTTGCTCTTCCAGTGCCGAACCGGCGACGAGTGAGCCGGATGCGATCTCGTCGGTCAGCGCGTTTCGGATACGGTCGGAGAGCAGCCTCCCCTCGTCTTCCGCTTCGGCCACCACTTTGAACAATCCTGCCATTCAGCTTCCCGTGATCGCGCGTACCGCGAAATAGAGGATGGACGGCGCGACCAGACATCCCAGTCCGGTGTGGAACGTCGCAGTCAGCGCACCGTAGGGCACCAAACGCCGATCGGTCGCGGCAAGCCCTCCAGAAACGCCGCTGACCGTTCCCATCAAGCCACCAAACACCATTGCGCTGCGTGGATTGTTGAGGCCGATCATCTTCGCCACGAAAGGCGTACCGATCATAACGATGACAGCCTTGAATACACCGGTCGCGATCGAAAGCGCAATAACTGGCGAAGGCGCTCCCAGGGCCGCTCCCGTAACAGGCCCGACGATGTACGTGACAGCGCCGGCGCCGATGGTCGTCAGCGAGATGGCATCGGCATAGCCGAACGCCGCAGCAACGAGAACGCCGAAAATGAAGGGAACGATGGTTCCCAATCCCAGCGCGACGGCGCCGATCAACCCGGCCTTGCGCGCATGAACCACGTCGACCTCGAATGCCGTGGCGACGATCGCGAAATCTCGCAGCATCGCCCCTCCCATCAGGCCAACGCCGGCCAACGCCGGCAGGTCGGCCACGCCCTTCTCACCTCCGGTGGCAACGCCCCCGAAAAAGGCCAGCGCAAGCCCCAACATGATCGCGATCGCCGACGCGTGAATGCGCCCGAAGGTGAGGTATTTGGAGATTGCTCCGGAGATCCACATGAGAATCCCCACAGCGCCGAACGCGGCGAGCAGGGAATTGGCAGTGAGAACGTGAGACATCATGTTCATCCGATCCTCCCGGACTCGAACGCAGGCACAGGGCTGGCGAGCGCCTCAGCTTCTCGCGCTTCAATCTCGTCAATCGTCTCGAGAGGACCACTGAGCCGACCGATCAGGGCAACGATCGCGAAACACACCGCGACCGAGCCGATTCCAGCGATGATCACGATCGGCCCGCCTTCGACGGCGGCAACCACATTTTGCTGCGCCGCCATGGCAACCACGATCGGGATGTAGAAGCTGCCCCAGAATTCGACGCCGGCCTTGAGCCCAGAACTGAGCAGATCGCGTCGCACCAGCCACAACCGGGCTGCGATGAGGAACATCATCGCGATGCCCACGCCGCCAACATTGGCTTTGACGCCAAGCGCCACGCCCAGGAGATCGCCCAGCCAAACTCCCAACAGGGTGCAGATCGAAAGCAATGCCACTCCGGAGATGGTCACAGCCGCCCCCTCTCAACGAGCAGCTCGCTGCCACGGCAACTTGGACGAGTTGTATGCATTAACATCATTTTTCTCCTCCCGCGCATGTGAATTGTGTTTCCTAAGGGATCAACGTATACAGCAATTGACAAAAATACACAATACGAATACATCAACTTTATTGAAGGCAATGCCCGCATGCCGAGGAGCGAAGATGAACGATTGGGGTATGCAAAAGACGGCCTTGAGGGAGCGCCTGGCTGCCGGAAGCCGGCATGCAAACGGGAAAATCGTTCCGATCCCGAGTCTTTCTGCATTTCTGAAGGCGGTGATCAGAACCGGCGACCGGGTCTGTCTTGAGGGCGACAATCAGAAGCAGGCCGATATCCTCGCCGCGGCGCTCGCCGATCTCGACCCTCGGGACGTTCGCGACCTTCACATGGTCCAATCGGGCGTGGTCCTGTCCTCTCATCTCGACATCTTCGAAAAGGGCATCGCGCGTCGGCTCGACTTTTCCTATTCAGGTCCACAGTCCGCGCGCATCGCGCGGATGTTATTCGGCCGCAAGATCGAGCTCGGGGCGGTCCATACCTACCTTGAGCTGTTCGCCCGCTATTTCATCGATCTCACGCCGAATGTCGCCCTGATCGCGGCGGTGAGCGCCGACAAGGACGGCAACCTCTATACGGGCCCGAACACCGAAGACACCCCGACCGTCGTCGAGGCGACGAGTTACAAAAACGGTCTCGTCGTGGCGCAGGTCACCGAAATCGTCGACAAGGTGCCGCGAGTCGATATCCCGGGCGACCTCGTGCACTTCGTGGTCGAAGCGGGAAAGCCGTTCTACGTCGAGCCGCTCTTCACCCGCGACCCGGCAGCCATTACCGAGACCCAAATCCTGACGGCGATGCTCGCCATCAAGGGGATCTACGCACCCTATGGCGTGCGCCGGCTCAATCATGGAATCGGCTTCAACACGGCTGCGATCGAGCTGCTGCTACCGACGTACGGCGAAAGGCTCGGGCTTAAGGGCAAAGTCTGCACTCACTTCGCACTCAATCCGCACCCGACGCTCATTCCGGCAATTGAATCCGGATGGGTTGACCAGATTCATTGCTTTGGCTCGGAAGTGGGCATGGAGGACTACGTCGCCGCGAGGTCGGACATCTTCTTCACCGGGCCCGACGGCTCGCTGCGATCCAACCGCGCCTTCTGCCAGACGGCGGGCCTCTATGCCTGCGACATGTTCATCGGATCGACGCTGCAGATCGACCTTGAGGGTCACAGCTCGACGGTGACGACCAACCGCATCGCCGGCTTCGGCGGCGCGCCCAACATGGGCTCCGATCCCCGTGGCCGCCGTCACCCGAGCGAGCCCTGGCTCAAAGCGGGCGCAGAGGCGGCCCCCGACTCTGCTCCCGCGCTGCGCCGCGGTCGCAAGCTCGTGGTGCAGATCGGCGAGACCTTCGGTGAGAGCAACGTGCCCCTCTTTGTCGAGCGCCTGGACGCGCTCGAGCTGGCGCGCGAACTGAAGCTCGATCTTGCGCCTGTGATGGTCTACTCCGACGACGTCACCCACATCGTCACCGAAGAGGGCATCGCCAATCTGCTCTTGTGCCGAAGCAACGACGAGCGCGAGCAGGCGATACGCGGCGTTGCGGGATACACCGAGATCGGCCGGGCGCGCGATCCGCAAATGGTGGAGCGGCTGCGTGAGCGCGGCGTGATCCGGCACCCCGAAGACCTCGGCATCGATCCGCTCGACGCGGATCGCCGTTTGCTGGCAGCCCGCTCGATCAAGGACCTGATGCTGGCATCCGGCGGCCTCTACCGCCCGCCCAGTCGATTCCGTAATTGGTGAGGAGTTCGCATGGAGAAGCTCAGCTTCAAACTGAACGCAACGAAATGCGCGGGCGGCACCCGTAAGCAGGCCATCGTCGGCGTCGTCGCCTCGGGCAATCTGGAAGTGCTGCTGGAACGAGCCTCGCCACCCGAGATCTGTACGATCGACATCGCGACAGCCGCCCACGGCTTCGGCGCAGTGTGGGAAGCCGTGCTCCGCGACTTCGTCGCCCTCCGGGCCGCCGGTGGTCTCATGATTTCGGTCAATGACGGGGGGGCCCGGCCCGATACGGTGGCGCTGCGGCTCGCCCAAGGCGTCCGTATGATCGAGGAGCCCGAAGTATGACAACCGTTAGAGCCAAGGCGGCTGCGCTGAGCTGGTACGAAGCAAGCGCCCGACAACGCATCGACGCCCTCCTCGATAGCGGCAGCTTCTCCGAATTCATCGGGCCGGAACAGCGGGAAACGAGTCCGCATCTTTCGATTTTCGACCTTCCAGAGCAATTCGACGACGGTATCGTCATAGGCCGCGGTCGCCTCGACGGATCATCGGTGCTCGTCGCCGCACAAGAGGGGCGCTTTATGGGGGGCGCCTTCGGTGAGGTCCATGGCGCCAAGCTCACCGGCCTCTTGCGCGCTGCTCGCAAGCTCAGGCACGACGTGCTGATGCTATTCGACACGGGTGGCGTGCGCCTTCAGGAGGCCAATGCCGGCGAGCTCGCGATCGCGGAGATCATGCGCGCGGTGATCGAGGCGCGGCGGGCCGGCGCCAAGATCATCGGACTGATCGGCGGACGGGCCGGATGCTATGGCGGCGGCAGCCTGATCGCCGGCACCTGCTCGCGTCTGATCATCTCGGAACAAGGTCGGATCAGCGTCAGCGGCCCCGAGGTCATCGAAACCAACAAAGGCGTCGAGGAATTCGACTCGCGCGATCGCGCCCTCGTGTGGCGCACGATGGGTGGCAAGCACCGCTACCTGATCGGCGGCGCGGACATGTTCGTCGACGACGAGGCACTGGCGTTTCGCCAGGCCGCGATCGAAGCGCTCCAGGTCAACGGGCGATGCGATCTCGCGGTTCTGGAGGCAGAGCAGCAGCGTCTTGAACGCCGCTTGAATCGCTTCGGCGACGCCAGGGATGCGGCTGAGATCTGGCAAGCCATCGGCATCGAAAAGCCGGCAGAGATCCCCGGGCTTGCTACCGACGCGTTTGTTCGGCGCGCGGCTGACAAAAGGGAGAGTGCCGATGACGCTCGATGACATACTCACCGGCCTGTTCCCGGACGGAACAGACGTCAAAGTGGCGGGCGCCGAGGTCGCTGGAAAGGCGACCCTGCCCGACGGAGGACTAATCCATGTGCTTGGCATCACGCAAGGGGCGCCACTCGGCGTGGACGAGGCGATTGCACTGGCACAACGGGTCATCGAGATCATCAAATCAGGCGATCGGGCCCCAATCCTGCTGCTGGTGGACTCTGCGAGCCAGCGCATGAGCCGGCGCGACGAGTTGCTCGGCCTTAGCGAATACCTTGCCCACCTCGCCAAGGTTCTGTTGCTGGCCGAAGCCGAGGGACACCGAACCGTCGGCCTCTTGTACGGCGGCAGCGCTGCCGGAGCGTTCATCGCAACGGCGCTCGCCACCAGCACGCTGGCAGCACTTCCTGGCGCGCATCCCGCGGTCATGGATCTGCCTTCGATGGCTCGCGTCACCAAGCTTCCAATCGACGTGTTGAAGGCTAAGGCGGAGACGACGCCGGTCTTTGCCCCGGGTCTCGACAACATGCTGCGGACCGGCGGAGTCCACGCCATATGGGACGCGGGCGCGCCGCTGGCAGCGCAGCTAGCCGCCGCTCTGGCGCGACCGGCTGGAGGCGATGTGCGCGATCGGCTCGGCGCTGAGCGTGGCGGCCGAAGGAAGGCGGCCGAGATTGCCGATCGGGTCACCGCAATCGCGGTGAACTCTCATCTCGAGGCGCACCATGCTTGAACCTCTCAACCGCCATACGATGGTGAAGCCGTCCGCGGCAGCCTGGACTGCGGTTATGGCACGGCATTCAGAACTCGCCGAGCACCCGATCATCGAGGGCTGGGCGCGCGCCGGCCGTCCCCTCGTCGTGCGTCGGCTAAGTTGCAGCGATCCCGCAGGAACCATTCCGCTCGGTCTGCCGCTGCCGCCTTCCCACGGCAAGCGGCGCATCGCGGTAGCGCTCGCGTCCAGCGAGATCATCGAACGCAAGCCGCCTCCATTATTGGCCGACGCGGCAGCGACGGCCCCTCCTGCTTGGCGGGAAACGATCGGTCGACTTCTCCGCCTTTGTCCGGAGACCCGGACGTTCGGCAGCCTCGCCTGGCAACATCTCACCGGCCTTTCCTATCTAACGGATCACTCCGACCTCGACCTGCTTTGGCCAATGCAGGCCACCAAGCAAGCGAGCAGCCTGCCCGCCAACATCGCCGAGATCGAGCGCCAAGCGCCGATGCGGCTGGACGGAGAGATCATCTGTGCTGCGGGTGGCGTGCAATGGCGTGAACTGACCAGCGATGATGCGGACGAAGTCTTGGTGAAGGGATTGGGTGGCGTCTACAGCATGACGAAAGCGATATTTCTCTCCGGCGCACGCCCATGAACGTTGCACCGAGATGGCAATCGCCGCCGGCACGCGACGACCACGCGGAGCAGCTTGGCCGTCTCGCGGCGCTGTGCTTGAAGCTCGAAGTGGAGACCTTTCCGAAACCGGGCCTCGTCAGCCATGTCGACAATGGCTCGCACGGCGATATGAGCGCTGAACTTCTTTGCCGGAGCGCCGACACCCTGAGGCCGTTCTTCCGAGATCTGGCCGTCGCCGGGGCCGCAGGCGCGGGAATGAACCGATTGCGCGCGATCGGGATCGCGGCCGAACGGGCGATGCTGGAGGCAACTTGCGGCGTCAACACCCATCGGGGCGCGATTTTCGGCATGGGCCTGCTCTGCGCGGCGGCGGGGTGCCGGAAGGCGCTCGGCATCCGCAAACCCCTTGGCAGCTTGATTGCGGAGCGCTGGGGCGAAGCGATCCTCGCGGGTCCGGTATGTCTTCGCAGCCACGGCGCCGTCGCCGGGCGACGCTACGGTGCGGGCGGCGCGAGAGCGGAGGCAGCTCGTGGTTTCCCCTCAGTGTATGATCTCGCCCTTCCCGCGTTGCATGCCGGGCGCAGGCTCGCTCCTCATGATGACGAAGCAGCCCGCATTCAGGCCTGCATGACGCTGATCGCCGCTGTCGCCGACACCAATCTCCTGCATCGCAGAGGAGCGGAGGGCTTGCGCTTTGCGCAAAGCTGCGCATCCGCATTCCTCGCGCTGGGCGGCGTGGGATGCCCCGGGTGGCGCGCGCGGGCCGTCGAGATCCATCAGGCGTTCGTGGCGCGCAATCTGAGCCCCGGCGGCTCTGCGGATCTGCTCGCCATGGCTCTCTTCGTCGATCGGCTGGACACGTGATGCTTGCGCTTCTCTGCGCCGGACAAGGGACCCTGTCGTCCACGATGTTCGAGATGGTCGCTGATCAACCTCCCGCAGAACCGGTCTTCGCCGCGGCAACGGTCCATCTCGGTCGAGATCCGCGCGACTTGGTCCTGTCGGGCGACACTGACGAATTATCGACCAACCACATCAGCCAGATCCTCGCCGTTACGGCGGCTCTCGCAACACATGCATGCCTTGCCGATCTCCTTCCGAAGCCAACCGCTGTTACAGGCTACAGCGTCGGTGAAATGGCGGCGTGGAGCATCGCAGGAATATGGACGGCGGAAGAAGCCTTGCGGCTCACGAATATTCGCGCTCGCCTGATGGAAGATGCGGCGGCTCCGGGTGGCCGCCTCGGGTATGTCCGCGGGCTTGATCGAAATGCACTGGAACGTCTACTTGAAAAGCACCGCTGCGAAATCGCGATCATAAACCCCGGCGACCTTTTCGTGATCGGAGGTACCGAGCAGGACGTGACCGACCTCTGCCGTGACGCAGCGGCACAAGGCGCGGCGCGCACTGGCCTTCTTGCCGTGAAAATCGCCTCGCACACGGCCCTGCTCGAACGGGCATGGGAGCCCTTCCGGCAGGCGCTTGACGCGAGTCGGCGCTCGGCCATCGCAAGCCAGTATAGCTTGCTGGCCGGCGGCGACGGGGAACGCATCTTTTCCGCAAGCGACGCGACGGCAAAGCTAGCACGCCAGGTCGCGCGCCCCATCGAATGGTCGGCGACGCTGGAAGCTCTGGCAGAGTTGGGAACAAGCAAGGTGCTCGACTTGGGCCCAGGACACGCGCTTGCAGAGATGATGCAGGACTTTCGACCATCCATCCGATGCTACTCTGCGGACGGATTTCGTACGGTGGATGGGTTGCGAAACTGGATCGCTTCCGATTAACCAGGCGCTTACTAATCGCGGATCGCGCAATGAAATCGAGGAGGCCGCGCACCTTGGTTGTGGGATATTTGCAGGTCGAGTAGACCGCCAGCCGTCGTCCCGCCAAGTGCAGCTTGTCGGGAATATCGGGGAAAAATCATCGGCTCACAGCTTGGCGACTGATGCACCGGTCGGAAGCTCGCTATTCTGAGAACAACGATCATTTCTTCATGCTTCTTGATTGGCGCTCGTAATGCGGACAGTCCAGTCCATCAAGAGGAAATTTGGACTAGGTCTAGGTAGCGGCAGCCAGCGAGATTCTAACATACAAACCTCAACGACTGCTTTGCGCTAGCGGTCGTTCCATCGACGTGCATGCGGTTCAGAATTATTTGGTCCGGCGTAAAAGTCAGACCCACCTTCGCGAGCGGCAGTACGACACACCACAAATCGAGCAACGTAGTCAGCCTGAGGGGGCCGCCTCCTTGATTATTTCGACTTGTCGGTTTTGCCGTCTTCGTCGTGCTTAACTTTTTGCGGTGGAAAATGGCCCGGTTTTGGCTCGGGTTTTGGCATACCCTTCTTTCCGCCGTGCTTGCCGCCCTGATCTTGCTGGCCTTCTAGGTCATTTTCTTTCGGCATTGCAGCACTCCGTTGCTGGTACCAAAGCGGGATGGCGGTGTGCTTGGTTCCTATATCACCTCGCATCCCCAGTCCGCTCTGTCACAAATCACTATCACCGCTCGCGCCCAAGGGAGCGGCGAACCCCAACCGATCCAGCATCAGCGACGGAACGTCATTCGGGCATCAACGGGTGGATGGTCCGCTCGGTGCCATCGAAACCGACACGCGCGTTTTGTCTGCATTAGCGTGCACATGCAAGAAACGCGTCAGTCGGTGCGCATCATAAGGCAATAACTGGACAAGCTACGACTGATCACACTCACGGTGGAATCGGGCGTCGTTGGCGGCGTCCCCGGCCATGCGCGCGAATTCGGCACCGCCATCAATCCGCGTGCCATCCTCGATCAGGCCTACCAGTTCGATTTCTACGACGGTGGCGGGCTGACCTGCGCCTTCCTCTCCTTCGCGGAGGTCGACGAAGCGGGCAACGTCAACGTCACCCGCTTCGGCGACCGCCGGGATGGCTCGGGCGGTTTCATCGACATCACGCAGAACGCGAGGCGGCTGATTTTCAACGGCAGCATGACGGCCGGCAAACTGGATATCGGTGTTGAAAACGGCCGTCTGGCCATCCGCCGCGACGGCGCCTTCCGCAAATTCGTGCCACAGGTCGGACAGATCAGCTTCAGCGCCTCGCTCGCTACGCAGCGCGGTCAGGAGGTGTCCTACGTCACCGAACGCGCTGTGTTCCAGCTACACGACGGCGGCATCACCCTGACGGAGATCGCACCGGGCGCGCGACTGGAAGAAGACGTGCTGGCGCACATGGGTTTCCGGCCGCGCATCAGCCCGGACCTTAGGGATATGGACTCCCGCATCTTTCGGCCAGGACCGATGGGCATCGGCCAGAGTTTCGTCAAATTGCCTGCGCGCACGCGCAAGATCGCCTGAAGGACAATGCGATGAGCGACGCCAGCACAGCAGCGACCAACCTCCGCTACGAAGACATCGAACTGGGCACGCAGTTCGAGAGCGCGGCGCACACGGTGACGCCGGCGGATATCGCCGCCTTCGCCGACGTGACGCGCGACCATCATCCGCTGCACCTCGACGCCGCCTACGCCAAATCGCGCAGCTTCCCGGACGTGATCGCCCATGGGCTGTTCGGCCTGTCGCTGATGGAAGGACTGAAGTCGGAACTGAAGCTTTACGAGGAAACCTCTGTCGCCTCACTCGGCTGGGACGAGGTGCGCTTCAAGGCCCCCGTCGTCGCCGGCGACCAGCTGCGCGTGCACTTCCGCTTCGTCGAGAAGCGGCCGACCCGCAACCCCGGACGCGGCATCGTTATCGAGGCACTCGACCTGATCAACCAGCACGACGAAGTGGTCATACAAGCTCGTCACACGTCCCTGATCCTGACCCGGCAGCCGGAGCGCTGATCCACCAATGCAGATGCCAAACGACGACAAACCGACAACGAGAACAAGACGACAGACCAAGACCCGGAGAACGCTCTCTTCCGCCCCTCACCCCTTTGTACGGGAGTTCACGTGATGCGCCTTCTCAAGATCCTCGCCACCCTGGCCGTACTGATCGGCCTTGCGCAAGCAGCCCACGCCCAGGGCTGCACGCCCAAAGTGCCGACATCGAGCCTGATCGAGGCCGGCAAGTGGCAGATGTCGATCAATCCAACTCTGCCGCCGCAGCAATTCGTTGACGACAAGGGCGAGCTGCAGGGGCTCAATGTCGAACTCGCCAGGGAAATCGCCAAACGCATCTGCCTGGAACCGGTGTTCCTGCGCATGGACTTCCCGCCGATGATCCCGGGTCTGCGCGCCGGCCGCTTCGATACCATCAACACCGGCCTGTTCTGGACAGAGGAGCGCTCGAAGATGCTCTACCTCATGCCTTATGCGCAGCAGGCGATCAGCATCTACACCGATCCCGCATCCAGTCTGAAGCTTGAGAAGTTCGAGGACCTCGCCGGCCGCATCGTTGGCGTCGAGTCTGCCACTTACACCGAGCGCAAGGCGCGCGAGTTCAATACCGAGATGGTGGCGAAGGGCCTCAAGGCGATCGACTTGCGCACCTTCACGACCGTCACCGGAACCTCGGCGGCGTTGCGCGCGGGACAGCTCGAGGCGGCGCTCAACATCAACGAAACCGCCAACTCGCTGGAGCAGCGCGGCATCGCCAAGATCTGGGTCAGGGACATCGCCGGCACCGACATCACTTTCGCGTTCCGCGACAAGCTGCTGGCGCAGGCGACGGCAGATGCGCTGACGGCGATCCGCGCCGACGGTACCTACGACAGACTGTTCGACAAGTTTGGAATGACCAGACTGAAAACCACCACCTTCGCCATCCGCGGCGACGGTCCATCCAACTGACGGCGCTGAGCTTCCACTTGATCAGTGATGTGGATAGGTGAAGCGCGGCGCCGCCGTCGGTCCTGAACGTATTGCCTGCATGGGCCGACTACCCCTGTCGCCTGATAAAGCCTGTGATAGTGACTTTCTCCCAGATGTCTGCGGCAAGAAACGGGTCCGCTGCATGGAAGCGCAGGACTGCGGCGCGATCGGCCGCCTCGATCAGAAACAGGCTGCCGATCATCGTTTCACCGTCATCGGCCGTGAGCGGGCCGGACATCACGATCTTGATGCCATAAGGGCTCGTATCGGAGAGGAACGCCTTGTGAGCGTCGTAGTTCGACAGCCGCTTCGGCAACGCGCCGGGTCGGTCAAGCGCGTGAAGAACAAAAAGCACAGTAGTTTCCCTGTTTCAGGTGGGCTCCGGAAGTTGGCATCTTTTCAACCGGCTTCCTGACTGGATCAAGCACCACTGTGCCTGACGATGGCGACATTATTCCATACTTGCACCTACCGCTTCATGCCCAGCTTCGCGCCTTCTTCCCAGCTCGGGCAAGCACGCGATTCCAGGGCGACATCGTACGGCTTGTAGTTGTCCTTGGTGATGACGGTCGGCGCCAGCACGATTTCAGGGATAACCGGCTCCTTACGAAGTTCACGGATCGCTATCATCGTTCCCAGGCAACCCTGCACGAAGCCATTGTAATCGCCGCTGGCGAGCAGCTTGCCGCTCTTGATTGCATCTACCGCCTCCTTGGTGCCGTTGATGCCCACCACCTGGGCCTTGCGATTGGCGCCGTCCAGCGCTTCGATAGCGCCGACCGCCATGGCATCGTTGGCGGCCAGGACGCCGTCGATCTCGGCATTCGACTGCATCAGGTTTTCCATCACCTGCAACGCCTGCAAACGCTGATAGTTGGCCGGCTGCGAGGCAACCAGCTTGGTTCCAGGATTTTCTTTCAGGGCGTCGTTGAAGCCGCGGACGCGGTCGATGTTGGTCAGCGAGCCCTTGACGCCTTCAAGAATGACGATCTTGCCCTTGCCACCCAATGCCTTGAGCAAATAACGCGCAGTTTCCAGCCCGAGGCTGTAATCGTCCGCCCCCACGAACGCCCCAAACTTTCCGCCGGCGGAACGGTCGGTGACATTGACCATCGGAATCTTCGCGTCGTTGATCTTCTCCACACCGGGGACCATCGCCTTGTAATCGACCGGAATGAACACGATCGCCGACGGCTTCTTGACGATGACGTCCTCGATCTGACTGAGTTGCTCGGGAATGCTGTCCGGCTTGGTCGGAATGAAATGCAGCGTCTTGGCGTTCAGGGATTTCGCCGCAACGTCGGCGCCAACGCGGACGGTCTGAAAATATGGATTGGTCTGGTTCTTTGTAAATACCGCGATGGTTTCGCCATCGGCGTGTGCGGCGGAAATCGAAGCGAAGCCGGCAAGACCGAGCGCCAGACCTGAAGTCAGCATTTTCATGGTATTCTCCCTGTGTGATTTTTTGGTTTGTTGGATGGTTAGAAGGCCCGCCGCCTTGTGATGCGGTCGAGCCAGACGGCGAGAATGACGATCGCGCCGGTGACAAGCGGCTGCCAGCTCGCGCTGATCGACAGCAGGTTCATGCCGTTCAGCACCAGCGTCAAAATCAGTGCACCGATGAAGGTGCCGAACACGGTGCCCACGCCACCGAACAATGAGGTGCCACCAATCAACACGGAGGCTATCGCAGGCAATGTCAGGGATTCGCCGATGTCGGCTTCGGCGGAGTTCAGTCGCGCCAGAAAGATGATCGACGCAAGCCCGGCCATCGTTCCCGACATGGTGTAGACCAGCAACAAGCGGCTGGCGACGGGGATTCCCGACAACCGCGCCGCGACGGGATTGGCGCCGATGGCGTAGATCTCCTGCCCCCAGGTGGTGCGTTGCGCGAAGATCGTCCCAACTGCCAGGAAAATTACCAGCAGATAGACGGGAATCGGCAGGCCCAGAAAATAGCCGCTGCCGAGCTGGCGAAAGCTTGGCGGAAATCCGTGAATGGTTTCGCCGGCCATGTACCAGTAGGCAACGCCTTGCAGGATCCACAACATGCCGTAGGTGGCGATGAACGATGGAATTCGCAGCGCGGTGACCATGATGCCATTGGCGAATCCGATCGCCGCGCCGACGCCTATTCCCACCAGCACACCCAGCGACGGCGATCTGGTGACATGAATGACGGTGCCCGCCAGGCAGGCCGTCAGGCCGACATTCGCGCCAATCGACAGATCAAGCCCGGCCGTCAGCACCACCAGCGTGAGGCCCGCGGCGACGAAGAACATCAAGCTGGCCTGTCGCAACACATTCAGGATGTTGTTGAGCGAAAGAAAGGAGTCCGTCAGCAGCGACAGCAGCACGCAGATCAGCAGCGCGGCCAGCAGACGATACGATAGCTGCAGCACGTCTCCCGAAATATGCAAGCCGCCGGCACGGCCAGGCAATATCTTGGTCGTGTCGGTCATGTCCGGCCCCGCAGTCCGTCGAAAAACAATGCCATGATGACGAGTACCCCGACGCACGACACCTGAACCGAGGACGGGATGGCGAGAAGGTTGAGACCGTTGCGCAGCACGCCGACGGTGAGCACGCCGAGCAGCGTTCCCAGCAACCAGCCGTTGCCGCGTTCAAACGAAGTGCCGCCGACCGCCACGGCCGCGATGGCGTCGAATTCCATCCCGAGACCGGCGGTCGGATGTCCGGCATTCATGCGTGCGGTCATCAGCACGCCGGCCAAGCCCGCCATGGCACCACCGATCGCGTAAACCACGATAAGTACGCGCTCGACCTTGATACCTGCGAAACGCAGCGCATCACGGTTGCCTCCGAGCGCAAAGACAAAGGTGCCTAACCGCATGTGATATAGCAGCAGGTGAAAAACCACATAGGCGGCAACCGCCATCAGGATTGGCAGCGGGATTGCGGCTATCGTACCCGAGTAGATATCCCGGATCGCGCGCGGCATGCCGACCACGCTCTGGCCGTCGCTGACGATCAGCGACAGGCCCTGCGCCATCCCCAACGTGCCCAGTGTCGCGACGAATGGCGGAATGCCCAAAATCGCCACCAGCCAGCCATTGACGGCACCGAACATCGTTCCGACCGCGCATGCCGCCAGCAGCCCAAGCAGGACAGAGCCGGTGGCGAGCGTGACGATGGCAACAACCAGCGATGCCAGCGTCAGGACTGCGCCCATCGACAGATCAAGACCTTCGGTCATGATGATCAATGTCATCGGCAGCGCCATCAGCAGCAGCACCGTCGACTGCACCAGAACATTGGACAAATTGGGCGCCGACAGAAAGCCAGGACTGCTCGCGGCAAAACCTGCGATCAAAACGATCAACATCACCGCGACGCCGGGAATGCGCCGGATCGCAGCCATTGGCGAGTTGAGAGAAATCTCATGCATGATGCATTCCCAGCCTGACGATGTTCTCTTCCGACAATTCTTGACGCGACAGCTCGCCAACGATGCGACCATCCCGCATCACATAAGCCCGGTCACAGACATGCACGATCTCCACCTGCTCCGATGAAATCATCAGAACCGCAGCGCCCTTGGCGACGAGGCCGTCGATCAGCGCAAAGATTTCGGCCTTCGCGCCCACATCGATGCCCCTGGTCGGCTCATCGAAGATGAAGACCTTGGCGCCGGCCGCCAGCCATTTGCCGATGACGACCTTTTGCTGGTTGCCGCCGGACAGCAGACCGACTGGCTGCTTCGTCGATGGCGTCGCAACACGTAGTTGGCGAACCAGGCGGCCGCTTTCTTCTCTCGCTTTTTGCGGCACGAACAATCCGAGCGGAAACAGTCTCTGCAGGGCAGACACCACCAGATTGTCGCCAACGGAACGAATGAGCGCGAGGCCTTCGGCCTTGCGGCTTTCCGGGATCAGTGCGATTCCTAGTCGCGACGCCTTGTCAGGTCCTCCGCTGCGAAGCTGGCCATCGACACGGATTTCACCGGCAGCGATCCTGTCGGCGCCGAAGATCGCGCGGGCGACCTCGGTGCGGCCGGAACCGACCAGGCCGCAAAGCCCGACGATCTCGCCCGCTCTGACCACGAGATTGATGTCGCAAATTCCGCTCGAGGCCGAAACATTCGAGACCTCCAGTACAACGGCGCCCGGCTCCGCGGCGAAGTCACGGGGATAGCTGGTGTCGACATTCCGTCCCACCATCAACCGGATCAACTTGTCGGGCGAGGACTGGCCGGGCCGGGCTTCCCCCACTCGCTTGCCATCGCGCAGGACAGTGATGCGGTCGCCGAGCGAAAACACCTCGGCCATGCGATGCGAAATGTAGACGATCGCGACGCCCTTCGACTTGAGCTGCGCGATCACCGCGAACAGCAACTCGGTCTCGCGGTCGGACAGCGCGGCCGTCGGTTCGTCCATCACCAGAATGCGGGCATCCTGGCTCAGCGCCTTGGCGATCTCCACCATCTGCTGCTGGGCGACGCCAAGCTTGTGGACCGGAGTTGACGGATCGATGTCGAATCCGATGGTCCGCAACAGCGTTTTCGCGTCACGCAGGATTCTGCGGCGGTCGATGGTGCCGGGTATCCGCCCCCTCGGCTCGCGACCGAGATAGATGTTCTGCGCGATGTCGAGATAGGGAACCAGCGAGAATTCCTGGAAGATCACGGCGATGCCGAGCCGCCGGGCATCCGCGGCAGACCTGATTTCCACCTTGCTGCCATTTAGAAAGAATTCGCCGTCGTCGGCGCTGTAAGCGCCACATAGCACCTTCATCAGGCTCGATTTGCCGGCGCCGTTTTCACCGAGCAGCATGTGAACTTCGCCGGGCCGGATCACGAACGAGACGTCGTCGAGCGCCTTGACGCCCGGGAACGACTTTGAGATGCCGCGCAGCTCGAACAACGGGACGGAGGCTCCGGCAGCATCGGGCATTTGCGCAAGCACGTTCATAGGGGGGTTCTCTGTCCGGCCGAAGCAGCTCTGAAAATCTTGCCGGGATTCATCAGATTGGCGGGGTCGAGCGCGTTCTTCAGCGTGCGCATGACATCGACGGCCTCTCCGAGCTCCTGCTCAAGGAAATCGATCTTGCCGAGCCCTATCCCGTGTTCGCCGGTGCAGGTGCCGTCAAAGGCAATCGCACGTTCGACCATGCGGCGATGAACCTGTTTTGCGCGCGTCATTTCGTCGGCATCGTTGGGATCGATCAGAATGAGGACATGGAAATTGCCGTCGCCGACATGACCGACGATCGGTGCCGTCAACCCGGCTGCAGCCAGATCGTTCTTGGTTTCCAGCAGGCATTCGGCGAGCCGCGAAACCGGAACGCAGACGTCGGTGATCATCGCTTGCGTGCCCGGCCTGAGGCCGAGCCCGGCATAGAGCGTGTTGTCGCGCGCGTGCCACAGCCGCGAGCGGTCCTCGGGCGCGGTCGCCCATTGAAACCCCTGCCCGCGATGATCCGCCGCGATTTCCTCGGCGATATCGGCCTGTTCATTCACCCACGCGTCAGTGCCGTGGAATTCGAAGAACAGCGTCGGCGCCTCGCGATAGGAAAGCTTCGCATAGGCGTTGATGCCGCGCATCATGGTATCATCGAGCAGTTCCATGCGGGCCACCGGCACACCGGCCTGAATCACGGAGATCGCGGTGCCCACGGCATCGTCCAGCGTATCGAAGCTGCATACGGCGGACGAGATCGCCTGCGGGCGCGGATGCAGTTTCAGCGTCACCTCGGTAATGATTCCGAGCGTCCCCTCGGCCCCGACGAACAGCCGCGTCAGATCGTAACCGGCGGCGGACTTGCGGGCGCGCTTGCAGGTCCTGATGACCCGGCCATCGGCCAGTACGACCTCGAGCGCGAGGACGTTGTCCTTCATGGTGCCGTAGCGCACGGCCATGGTGCCGGAGGCCCGTGTCGACGACATCCCCCCAATCGAAGCGTCCGCACCCGGATCGATCGGAAAGAACAGTCCGGTGTCGCGCAATTGCGCGTTGAGTTGCTTGCGGGTGATGCCGGGCTGAACCACGACGTCGAGGTCGTCGCCATGAACCGCGACGATCTTGTTCATCCGGGAGAAATCAAGACAGACGCCGCCATAGATCGCGGACGTATTGCCTTCGAGCGACGTACCGGCGCCAAAGGCGACCATGGGCATGCCCATTCTGGCGCAGATCTCGACGATGCGCCTGACGTCTTCGGTCGTCTCAGGAAAGACAACAACATCCGGTGGCGCGGACGCGTGATAGGCCTCGCTTCCCCCATGGCCATCAAGTGTGCCGCGCGCAATCGTCGCACGCGATCCGAAGATGGCGGTCAGTCTCTCGGCAACACTCGCGACGTTCTCTATGACGCCCATCGTTTCCATCCCTGCGCCCGGCCCGTTGATCGGACTCTCGCGCTAACTCAGAACCGCATCCGCAAACTAGGCGGCGCAGACAGCCGCGGCATCGGACTTAAGTCCGAAGTCGTAATTCAAATGCCGATATGGTCGAGCCATTGTCGTGCCATCCGCGGCAATACCGGGCGGCATTTCCTTGTAGTCGCGGATCAGACTGTCCTTGACCCCGAACACCACATCGGAGTCGAGATACTTGTCGCCCGCTTCGAAAACATGGGTGACGAGTTGTTCGTAATCCGGGGCCGCGATCATGAAGTGAACATGCGCCGGCCGCCACGGGTGTCGACCCTGTGCTTCCAGCATATCGCCGACCGGACCGTCGTGCGGAATCGGATAGGCGGCGGGCTTGATCGTCCAGAACCAGAAGCGGCCGTTTTGATCGGTGCGAAACCTGGCGCGCATGGCGAGATCGCCGATCTTGTCCAGTTGCTGGACGTCATAATAGCCATCATTGTCTGAATGCCACACATCAACTGTCGCGCCCGCCAGTGGCCGCCCTTCCGGCGAAGACACCGAGCCGGTGACCAGCAGCGGCTGGCCTTGCATCTGACCGGAAATATCTGCACCGAGCTCATGCTCGGGCGCTCGCTGAACGAAGAACGGACCCAGCACGGTGGTCTCCGTGGCGCCTTCCGGCAATCGATGATTGATCGCGTCGACCAGCATCGAAACGCCAAGCGCGTCGGAGAGCAAGATAAATTCCTGGCGGTTTTCGTCGCACATATGGCCCGTGCGGGTCAGAAAATCGATTCCGCTTTCCCACTCTGCCTGGGTCGGCTGGATCTCGCGGACAAAGGCATGCAGATGCCGGACCAGCGCTTCGCTGACCTGCCTGGTGCGCTCGACGGAAGCGCCAGCCACACGCTCCAGCACGGCGTCGGTGATGGTAAATTCGTTGAAATTCCTCATTGGGCATTCCCCTTCTCGGGCTCGCCTAGGCCGGACAGGCGCTCGGCCTGACGAACTGGGGCGATGAAATCAACCTCGCCTTCACCTTGCGCGATCAGCGAGCCATAGACTTCGCGCATGTAAGCCGCGAGGGGCAGCGGAACATCGACGCCGTGGCCGGCACCGATGATGAGGTCGAGATCCTTGGCCATCTGACGACAGGAAAACGTCGATTCGAAATCCCGGCTGCGCAGCGGCGCGGTCTTGTACTTGACCATCGGCGAAGCCACGGCGCTGTCATCCAGAACGTTGAGAATGTCCTGCCACGCAATACCTCCCTTGCGCGCCAGCGCGAGGCTTTCCGCCATCATACCCGCTGACACGGCGATCATCAGATTGACTGCGAGCTTCGCGTAACGCGCCTCCTCGGCCTGGCCGAGATAGGTCTGCGCTCGTGTGAAACTTCCGAGTACCGGCCGCACCCGTTCAAATGCCGGCTTCGGACCGGACACAAAACACGTCAGCGCGCCGGTATGAGCAATGCTGGCATTTCCGGAGACAGGTGCGCGCAGATAGTGAATGCCCTTGTCCTTGGCCGCCGTGGCGAGCTCAGCGGAAATTTCAGCACTCACGGTGCTTGTCTCGACCAGGACGGCGTCCGGCGACATCGCCGCAACAATGCCATCGGCGCCGAACATCGCGCCGCGCAATACCTTGTCGTCTGGCAGCGAAGTAAAAACGACGTCCTTGCCCGAAGCAGTAGCAATCGCACTCGTGGCTGACGCCAATCCCTGCGCAGAAGCAAGTGCCAGCCTGTCCTGGCTACGATCATAAGCCGTGACGTCGAAGCCTGCCTGCTTCGCCAGCACGACCATGGGCAATCCTATCTTGCCGACGCCGATCCATCCGATGCGTGATGTTTTACTCACTTGTCATGCCGCCCTGTTGATCTTGTTCATGTCGTCGATGATTCTCCGGCCGGACGCAGCAAGCGCATCCATCTTGCGTTGCCGATCCGCGAGCAACAGACGGCTATCTCGCTTCTTCCACGCGCCGGCAATCATCACCGCTTCAATATTAGCCGGGCCGGCCTGCATCACGACCGTCGAAACCGGATCGTGAACAGGCCAGAGATTCAGCGCCGTCGCGTCCAGGATCACTAGATCGGCCTCTTTGCCGGGGGTCAGCGATCCCACGCGCCCATCGAGGCCAAGCATGCGCGCCCCTTCGAGCGTAGCCCAGCGCAAGGCTTCACGTACACGAATGGTCGATGTAGCCGGGATTTCGTCGCGCTCGCTGCGAACGACGCGGTTGTCAAGCGCACGCTGCGTCGTCAGCGCAATTCGCGCCACTGAGAACATGTCGCCCGAAATCACCGACTCCAGATCGACCCCGAGCGAAGGTGCGGCGCCGAGTTGCAGCAAACGCCCGGTGATCGGAAAGCCGTGGCCCTGGATCATTTCGTTCTCGGGCGTCACGGAAAACGACACGCCAAGATCCACGAAACGGCGTAGCTCTTCGTCGGTCAGATTGTTCCCGTGCACGATATTCACGCGCGGCCCGACCAGGCCTTCCTTCATCAGGATGCCCCAGCCCTCGGGCGTGCGCGCCGCCCCGCCGCCCTGATGCATCGACGCAACCAGTTCGAATTCGCGCGCCAGTGCGAAATCCTGCCGCGCAACATCAAGTGTCGAGTAGTGCGGCCCGAGAACTGCGAGGCCCAAGGTGAGCAATCCCGAGCGGTCTGCAAACGGGCCGGCAAGCAGCCGCTTGACCTCATCCCGCGGATGCGGCACCTCGGAAAAGTGGCGCTGGCCGGGCTTCGGATCCGGCTTTGGCGAACCATGAAAGAACGCCGCGCGGATGCCGCTTTCCGACAGTGCGGCCACAGCAGCGTCGGTATGCGCCGGGGTTGGGTTGTTATGGCACCAATCAACCAGCGTCGTCGCTCCACAATCGATCTGATTGAGCGCACCGAGGAGCGTCGCGATGTGAATGTCGTCCGGTCGAAAAACCGTTGCCAGGCCGGCATGCATTTTGCCGAAATATTCCGGCAGGGTCCAATTGGATGCGTGGCCGCGCAGCGCGGTTTGCCATGTGTGCATGTGGGCATTGATGAGCCCGGGAATCAAGATACGCCCACGGCCATCGATGATCTCGGCATCGTCGGCATCGATATGTGGTCGCACGGCGGCGATGCGGCCATCCTCAACCAGCAAATCCCCGCCCGGCAGATCGCCCAGCGCGTCGTCCATCGTGACGATGGTCGCATCTTTGATCAGAACGCGCGTCATCGGCGCCCGCCGCAGTCAAGCGCAGCCGATCGCGCGACCGATCGAAGGGTCGCGCGCCGCAACGCTTTTTGATGAGCGAGCTGCTTCAAGTTTGCCGTCCTTCACGCGGGCCATCTTCGTGGCCCATAGGCGGCGCCTTATCGGGTCATGCCTGACGACAGCGCCTTCCGCTTCCTCGTCCTCAGTCTTGATTTCATGCACACGTTTGTCAACGGCATTTTTCTGCTTTTTTTGCACGCCATTGTAAGCAGCAAGGAATACCCCTCATCTTGCTTTGCAACATGTGGGGTATTCGCCACCACCACAGAGTTCGATTACAATTCGTTGCCAGCATCCGCGCTGCGACAGATGCTCACCTCGGATTGGGCGTAGAAGGACCGGAATGGACCGCGCAAAGAAGACGAAGATCAAGGCAACGCCGCGGATGTCGCGGGTGACGATCATCGATGTGGCCGAACAGGCCGGAGTTCACTGGTCGACGGTCTCACGCGCCCTCAACCCGGCGAAGCGGCATCTGATCTCACCGGAAATGATCGAGCGTATTTCGGCGTGCGTGGAACGGCTTGGCTATCGTCAGAATGCGATGGCATCGGCGCTGCGAACGCAGAAAACACGAACTATCGGCGTGATCGTGTCCAATCTCGGCGATCCGATTCATCCGCCAATCGTACGCGCGATCGAAGACCGACTTGGCGAGATCGGATATGTCGTATTCGTTGGCAATACGGACAACGATTCCATGCGGGAAGCGGCATTGATCGACCGCTTCATCAGCCAGGGCGTCGATGGACTGATTGTGGCAACGTTCAAACTCAAGGATCCTCTGGTCGACAAGTGCCTGCTAGCCGGTGTGCCGACGGTGGCGGTCTTCCGCGATCCCGAGCGGCCAGAGATTCCGAGCGTTCGCGTCGATGACGCCGAAGCGATGGCACAAGCCGTTCGCCATCTGGTCGAACTCGGCCACCGTGAGATCGCTCACGTTGGCGGACCGCAGAACTTGTCGACCGGGCGCAATCGCTACAGGGGATTTCGAAAGGCCTGCAAGACAGCGTTCGGCGCTGACAGCGAGGTGATCGCAAAATTCGGCCGGGCATTCACTGTCGATGAGGGACATTCGGCTTGCTGCGAATTGCTGGATCAGCACCGAGCCATCACGGCCATCGTCGCCGGTAACGATATGTTGGCGATCGGTTGCCTGAGCGCGATCAACCATCGCGGAATTAAATGCCCGGGCGATATTTCGCTGATCGGCATGAATGACATGCTGTTCATGGATGCGGTGTATCCGCCTCTCACGACCATGCACACGCCATCCCGCGAATTAGGTCTGCAGGCAGCAAACCTCCTGATCGACATGATCGATGGAAAACAGATCGAGAAAAGCAAGCATATTCTTTCTTCCAGTCTGATCGTCCGGTCATCAGCAGGCAAGCCGAATTGAAAACAGCTCCGAGTCTCCAGATCTTTAATGTCAGCTATGTCGCTTCTATGATTTGTTTGCCAGTTCGCGACTGGATATATTTCTACTGCCTCCCCCTGAGCGGACATCACCTGGGTCGAACGCAAAGTCCGCAAAGTGCGGAGCAATAACCGCCCGAAGCAAGGCAACATCCAAGGCTTTGCCCTATTTCGAAACGAGTCGCTCATGCAGCATTTTCCTCCGTGATTGGAGGTGCTTTGTCGCACCCGGTACTCTCGATCTTGTGATCCGCGCTATCGAAACGCCGCCCCATTTCGATCCGAAAATGTTGGTGCATCGCGGATTCTTGTCGTGGGCAAGGAAGAAAAGACTGACTACGAACTGGAGGAAATGATCGCTCAACGGATCGTTGGTGGTGGTATTTACGTGTCGGTACAGCCAGACCCCATTCTCGGTTGGAGGGCGACTGTCATCACGGCGCCAAAGCATGCGCAATACGCCCAAGACCTCGCTGACAAAATATCGATCGAATTGCGGGCGAAATTCACGCTGAAGAAATAACTCAGCTTCTCTCCGGCGCTCCTTCGTTGGCCGATACTAACCACGGCGGATACGTTCCGTCTCGTCGCGGCTGTCCGCAACAGATGACCCGCGCGGCTACCTCACTCGAATCGGTAATCGACGAGTCGCGAAATCAAGAGTGATGCCCAGCGCGATCACCACGGGCGTGAGGGAGCGACACCATAGCACACGTCAGCTAGTTCATCACCGGCTGCGCTGGAGCTCTATCCAACGGTGGGTGCGGATGAGCTAGCCCCGTTGTGCCGGGGGGCGACTCGGTGACTGCTACCGGAGGATCGATGCCACGCATAGTAACAGCGAATGCCAAGATCACTACGGCCGCTAGTCCCACGAGAAATGTCAATGTTTTGGCGCTTTCAGAGTCGTCTCTCATGACTCGACCTCCGCCTACCTTTGTAACGCTTCCGATGAGGCTTGGTTCCGAGATCAAACACGCAACTGGTCCAGATCATTCAGCAAGTGGGAAGACACCAAGGGATTAGGGTAGTGTTTGGCCAACGCCGCCGAGCGATCATACTCCGCTCAGGTGGCGTTGTGCGTTTCGATCATGCTGAACAGATAAGCGCTCTAGAGCTTCTTGCGGCGGCCATCATTATGGTGGTTTTAGACGCCGGCCTGGTTGCGCTCGTCCAAACCCGAAGAACGAAGAGGCCCCCCTCCGTTGCAACTGCTACTTGGCGGTCTTGCTATCGCTGCACGATAGCATAAAACCTATTCATAGCTCGAAGGGTGCAGCTAGTGATAGGTGCTGGACAAGACGGTACGACGAACGACGTCGCAAGCCAATGCGGCCATTGCGGCTTCGTCATGCCGGCGACTGCGCGGTTTTGCGGTGGTTGCGGGCGGCCAAGGGCAGCCCCAACAGCGTTTGGTGTTCACGCTCTATCCTTTCTGCAATCGAACGTCCCTACGGACCTCGTTGATCGCATCCTTCGTTCTGGCACATCCATGCTGGGCGAGCGGAAGCACGTAACGGTCTTATTCGCCGATATTCGCGGATCGACCGAACTTATAGACCGGCTGGATCCGGAGGAGGCGCTCGAGGTAATCGGCCCCATCCTCAAGCGACTTATGGACGCCGTCCATCAGCACGATGGCCTGGTCAATCAAACGCGTGGCGACGGCATCATGGCGCTGTTCGGCGCCCCCATCGCGAGCGAAGACCATGCCGTTCAGGCCTGCCGGGCAGCACTCGCCATACGAGAAGCGGTCGGGGAATTCAACCGTTCCAGTCAGCGCAATATCGAGATCCGAATTGGCATCAATTCCGGACAGGTTGTCATTCATTCAATCGGCAACAATCTGGCCATGAATTACGACGCGGTTGGGAAAACGGTTCACCTGGCCGCCAGGATGGAAGAACTCGCCGCTCCGGACTCGATCAAGCTGACGTCAGACGTATTCCAACTTGCAAAGGGCTTTATCAGCGCGCTTTCGCTCGGAGCTGTAGCCGCCAAGGGGGTATCGGGCCCGGTTGAGACGTATGAGTTGGTGGCGATGCGCCCGCGAACACGATGGCAGGCGAGATCGTCCGGCGGATTGAGCACGCTGGTCGGACGTCGGACCGAATTGGGTCACCTGAAGGATGCGTTGGATGGAGCAGCGACCGCAAACGGGCAAACAGTGACGATCGTCGGCGGCGCGGGAATTGGCAAATCGCGTTTGGTTCATGAATTTATCGCGAATGTTTCCGACGAATGGCTGGTGCTCCAAACAGCCTGTGCTCCGCAACGCACGAACTCGAGCTACTATCCCGTCAGCACCCTGATGCGAGCAATCTTTAGAGTGGGTGCCGGCGATACGCCGGATTCTGCGGCCAGCCGCACCAGAGCACAGGTTGCGCGGTTTGACCCGAAGCTGATGATCCACCTTCCGGCTATTTTTTCATTGCTGGATCTGAGCAGCGACGATGAGAATTGGAAAACACTTGAACCGCCGGAGAGGCGCAACAAGATCATCGAGGCAATAAGGGCCCTTATTTTTCATCAAGAGCGTCTAACGCCCTTGGTTATACTGATTGAGGACGTTCATTGGATCGATGCCGAGACAAGACTCGTTTTGAACGATCTTATCGGCTCGATCAACAAAGCCCGAATACTTATGGTCGCGACGCAGCGCCCAGAACGAATGTGGACCAGCCGGACGGTCAATCGCCTGGACCTGGCGCCGCTCAACGAGGCGGATGGTGATCAACTGCTCGACTCGCTCTTGGGCGACGACGGCAGCCTCTGGCAGATCAGACGACGGATACTGATGCAGGCCCAGGGCAATCCACTATTCGTCGAGGAGTTGGCCCTCGCACTCAAGGACACGAAAGTGCTTGTCAGCGAATCCGGCAAGTACAAGGTCAGCAGCGGATCAACCGGGTTTGAAATCCCCGAGACCATTCATTCCGTGCTGGCGTCGCGCATCGATCTTCTGGATCGGGCGGCAAAGTCACTGCTGCAGATGTCCGCAGTGATCGGAAAAGATATACCTCTCGTGCTACTGTCCGGAATGGCCGGAGTTGAGCCCGACGAGCTCGCACCTCGTCTTCAGACGCTTGAATCCGCCGACTTCCTTCGCAAGATCGGAACCTTGAATGTAGTGGAATATTCGTTCAAGCACGAACTGACGAGAGAGGTGGCATACGGCATGATGCTGCTAAGTGTTCGTCGCTACCTCCACGCCAAAGCCATTGAAATTATCGAACTGCAATTCGCAGACCGCCTGGACGAGCACATCGATCGGCTCGCCGACCATGCATTTCTGGCAGAGCTATGGCAGAAAGCGGTCCCCTATCAATTGCGGAGCTGTCGTCGGGCCATCAAGCGAGGCGCAAATCAGGATGCCATCGCTATTTACGAGCGTGGCTTGGAAACACTGTCGCATTGGCCCGCCTCACGGAAGAAGACAATCGCCGAAATTGATCTGCATCTCACGGTGGTCACGGCACTCGAGCCGCTAGGCATGCATCGACGAATTGCAGAAGTGTTGCGCGAGGCACGTCGACTGGCCGAAACCTCCGACGAGCCCTGGCGCATTGCTGCGGTGAATTGCCAACTGACGGTGGCGCTCTGGAGGCTTGGCTATCATGCCGAAGCGATGGCGGCCGCGCAGGCGGCGCAATCGATAGCGGAACGCATCAGTGAACCCGCCCTGACCTTTGCGGCCCTTCACAACGTCGGAATCATCCACCACGAAACCGGCGCCTTCAACACATCGCTCGAATTTCACGAAAAGTGCCTTGCACTGGAGACACCGGAGATTGACAAGAAGCGGGCCGGCTGGGCAGCGCTTCCCAGTGTGGTTCTGCGCACCTTCATGGCCGATTCGCTGATCGACCTCGGTGAGCTGGATCGCGCAGAGAAACTAACCGAAGAGGCGAGCGGACTGGCAAAGGCCGCCAACCACGCTTATTCACGCGCCAACATCAATCATGTTTTCGGTCGGCTGAGGACCGCGCAAGGACGGCCTGTCGAAGCACTGTCGTTGTTGCGAGAGAGCTGGCAGACCTGCCTCGATCTCGAAATGAAACAAATGTACCCCATCTTTGCGTCGCGAATGGGCGAAGCCTATCTCGCGCTGGGAGATGTCAAAGGCGCTCTCGAAATCCTTGCGGTGCCGGAGCAACTGGATATCCCCCTCGCCGAGCATGCTTTCGGCTGGCGTTTCCTTTTCATCGCGCAGGGTCGAGCATTCCTTGCAGCCGGCCGCAACGAGGATGCCAAGGCGGTTGCGGAGCGAGCTCTCTCACTCGCGGAAGAACGGGGAGAGCTGCCGCAACTGGCAAACGCGAAGAAGCTGCTCGGTGACGTGGCACGTGTTATCGACAAGGCCGATACGGTGCTTGCCGAGCGATATTACAGAGAGGCGTTCACCCTCGCCGAGCAATGTTCCATGCGCCCGCTGATGGCGCTCTGCAGCGACGCCTTGGCAGCTCTGGTCGTCTGACGGCATGAGCTGGGCGGCCGGCATCACGCCGCAGTGTCGCGCATATAGTCGATATCTCGAAGCGGCCAGCCGTCCGGACAGGTCAATCGGCCAAAGCGCGCACCGCGTTGACGCCGGGCAGGAAGAAATAGGCGCCGCCCCGCACCGTTACGAAAGGGCGCGGTCTTTCGATATGAAGGTTGGCAGGCCTCTGCTGAACGGCGAATTCATCTCCCGCCTGCACAACATGGCCGATCGGATCGGTCCCCGCATAGAGCCCACCAAAGTGCGGGTTGTTAAGCCATGAGTGCTGGATCATCTCGAATTGCCCCGCGATGTCCGCATTCAGGGCGATGAATGCAATCCCGCGCCGGGAGCCGTTGCCGCTCGACTTGCCTTCCTTGGGATCGCGTCTCGCACCATAGGGCCGGCCACGCCTGATGATGCGGTGCATCTTCGACAGCCGCAGCGCGGTGTCAGGATCGGGACCGATGGCGTCACGCGGGTTAGCGCGTCGAATGTGCGCACCGATCGGACAGGCCAGCCCTGATCCGTCCTCATGCGAATAGAGAAAGTCGTTCCGCTCGGTTTTCTTCGAGGAATTTTCCGCACGTAGAACCAGAGGTTCGCCGTTCTTGTGTCGGCCGATGAGCCGCGCCGCCACTTGCTCCTCCGTGACCGAATCCGCCTCGCCGTGCAATCGCTCCGCAAGGAGCGACACGAAATCCTCAAAGGCATGAACATCCTGTTCAAGCTGCCGGAAGACCATGTAAGTACCGTTGCGCAACAGGTCGGGCCCGTTGGCGTGCCCTTTTGCAGATCTGTCGGAGATGCGCTCGCGCCGCTCGTTCACATAGCCGAGCACAAATTCGCCGGGCTTTACCAGCGAGATACGTTGTTCTTTCGCGCTCAGCACTTTGCCGTCTTCGTTCTCTTTGATCGCGGCGGATCTGCGCTTGAGCTTCTCCTTGCTACGTTGGGCCATCGGAGAGCCCTCGATCGTCGGCTGGGAGATTCCATCCGTAAAGCCGAAATGCTCCTTGCGGTCATCATACAGGCGGCCTTTCAGGATGATCGGGCCGCCGCTGTCGCGGCCCGCGGACACAGCCACCTCGGACGCGGCATCCATGGCCTGGATCTCGGCGTCGACAAGCGCCTGCAGCGCCTGCTCGTCGGCGGCATAAAGCAGCAGCATGCCATCCACGTCGTCCTCTTCCATCCAGCCGCCCCAGTCCCAAAGTTCCGGCGAGCTGTCGCCAGCGTCGCCGAGAAGGTTGGACCGCCGCGGGATCTGCGTGGGCGCCGCGAGCTTCGGTGCCATGCCTTCGAGAAACTCCAGAGAAAATTCCGAGAGGCGACTCTCGTCGAGGTCAAGTTTTCTGAGACCGCTGGCCGTCAAAGCCAGATTGATCGCACGCAGATCGCTTCCGCTTGCGGTCTTGAGAGCCTGGATGTTGGTCGGCGCTGTTGGCGTTGCTCCCGCTGTGCGCACCCCGCCTTTAACGCCATCGGCCCGCATTAGCCGCTCAGCCAGATCCGCAAGCCAGCGCCTGGCGGCATCGCGCCGGCCGGGTCGAAAACGCCACACCAGGTAGGCGGAAAACGGCAGCTGCGGATAGCCGCTCAAGAGGAGGCCCTGAACGTCGTCCCATTCGATTTTTTCCATGACGTCGTACCGTATCAGAAACGTTGAAGGAGGCTGTCAACCGCCGAAGGCTTCAGGTTTTCGAACAACGATTGTCTCGTGTCGGTGTTGGCGTTGATGCCGACGACGCCGAGCGTCGGGTAGGCGCCATACCAAACGATGGTTTCGATCTGGCTCTGTCGTACATAAGCTTTGAACGGCCGCGCATTCTGCGCGCCCTTCCAGAACAGAAAACGCGTCGCCGGAAAACCATAGCTCTTGCCTGCCGCGTTGACGAAGGTGTTGGACCAGATCGCATTCAGGCCCTTCACCGCCGCCAGGTCGATGAACTCGTTGAGGTAGCTCTCCCAGGCCCCGCCGTAATTGTCGAGAAACAGCAGTCGCCGGCCGCCATCGATCATCACCCAGCGCGCCGACAGGATCGTCGGTATGCCTCCAAGCTCCCCCTTGTTGAACCAGAACCGGGCGAGAAGGTTGATCGCGAACAGAACCAGCCGCAGCAGCCAGTGCCGTACGATGCCAGGCTTCACCCAGGTAACGCTGGCCAAATGATTCTGAAATCGGTTGATGCCGCCTTCCTCGCGCACGTATTTCCTGGCGTTTTCGCGAGCCCGCTCCATCAGCCCGGCGGGATCGTTGAACTTCGACTTGTCGAGATGCTCCAGCGCTCCGATCGTCAACAACGCCAGCAGCCCGACGAAATAAGCGACGAAAATGCCGACCAATCCAAGAAAGACGAGCAAAAAATAGATGTAAACCAGCGATCGAAGGAATCCGGCCAGCCCGCTGATGGCAATTGCCGGCATGATCGATGCGACCAGCAGAATACCGACCGACGCCAGGATGAACATCGCGAACCGGGCGATATCGAGCGCCAGACGCCGCAGGTTTTCTCGCACCTCGTCGAGCGGCTGAAGCTCTACGGCGAGCTTCAATGATGTCGCCCAGTGCCAAGCCGCAAGAAACAGCAATCCGATGCAGACCAACTGCACGAACACCGCGGTCAGCGCGCCCAGCGTCGTCCAGATTCCACTCAACCCGCCGGCCTGCGCCCCTGGCAACGGCAACGGCCGATCCGCGCCAGACACGATGGCGAGCATGACGATGCCCGCAAGAAACGCGACCAGGGCGTACCTCGTGACGACCGCCAGCTGGAGCGGAAAGCGCCACATGAAAAACTGGTCGCGCACATCCCTGCTCCAGCTGCTGAGGCCGAGTTCAAAGATGCGCACAACCAGCCATGCCGCGCTCAGCCCGATCAGAACATGAAGCGTTGAAGGCTGGATCATGGGGATCAGCTCCACAATCCACGGGAATGCCGCCGCCACTTTGATGTCTGCAGCCTCAAACCACGGCGTGATGAGCCGGTAGAGGGTTTCCGGTCCAAAGCCAAACGCCGAGCATACGAGCGCGCCGACACAGCAGGCCAGCAACAAGGCGCCACCGACGGCCGCGACGGCGACCCACTTGCGAGATGTCATCTCCCACGGCAGCTGGGCCTGCTGCTCAGCCCAGCGGTTGTCTGACGTTCCGCGGATGAAATCTCGCAGCACGATGTCGAGGATGCCCATCGATCGTCCAGGAATTGCCGCGCCTGTCCGGCATTGCGCTGAAAGGAAAGAGACGATCCCATCGCGGATCCGGCCTTCGCCCTTGATTTGCGACACCGTGCGGCCGGGACAGCCGCTAAAGAAGGTGCCCGCGCCCACATCGTGGCGAACGAAATACTCCTTGATGAGTTCAGGTGTTGCGAACCCAGACGCGGGGTAGCCGATACACTGGCGGTAGACGTTGTCGAGACCTTCCGGTGCAGTCTGCAGCAGCTCATGCAGGAAATCATCTTTCGGACCGTCGAAAGTCGCCTCGAACACGAGGCTTGGCCCGATTCCGTCGGCAGCCTCCAGCACGACAAAACTGCAGAAATGCAGGCTTGCGATCTTGTCAAACCGGAACAGCGGTCGACACTCCAGGAATTCGTTCCCGCGGCCAAGTTGCGGCTCGGCGTGGTTGCGCAGATATTGCCTGCATGACTCAAGATTGGCAGGTCCGATCGGCGTGATGATCGTTGTATAATTGGGACTCACCGCGTTGCTCCGCGATTGCGCGGCTCGAACGTGGCAACGAGTGAGCAGGGGGCGGGACCGTCATAGGTAACGCGGCCTGTCGATCCGGCGGCCCGTGCAAGGCCAGGCAGGCGCATCAGCGCGTGGACAATTTCCAGCATTGCAATGTCGGCGATGTATTTTCCAAAGCAGTGACGCGGCCCGAACCCGAAATGAAAATAGCTTTCGATCGGCCTTTCACGAAAACTGGAAGGGTCTGGAAACGCATCGGGGTCGAACATGGCCGCGAGCGGCGGGGCAATGACGCGCGTCCCTGCCGGCACCAGTCGCGCCCGCGGCGTGCCGTTGGCGATGATCGTTTCGCGGGGGCAATCGCGCACCAGCAAAGGCAGCATCGGACGAAACCGCAGCGCTTCATAGATGCATTGCCGCAATACATCTCGCGATTTCTCGACGTCGGCCTTCGGCTCCCTGCCCGCTTCCCTCGACAAGGCACCATGATCGCCGCCCTCTGCCCGCTCGAGCATGCCGGAGAGCATTTGCGCACGCCGCAGGGCATCGGGCCGCTCCAGGAGCTGGTCGACCGCATGTGCGGTCCCCCGGACGATGGTGGCGCCTCCGGTCGCTATCAGCCCGGTCAAATAGCGGCGGATCCAGTCCTCATCGAACCACGCCGGGCCGGCGGATTGATCGTGACGCCGCACCAGCCGCGTCAACAGGGTTTGCGGTGAAGCCGTCGGTGCGTCACCGGCCTTCGCCTTCTCGGCTGCAAGCTGCTCCATCAATTGCCGGGTCACGCAGACGATGTCGGTGCGGGAGTCGAGCCAGGCTTGCGAACCCACCGACGGATTGACCATAATAATCCCGGCGAGATGACGCATCACGCTCGCCATGCGGCGCCCATCCCCCGCGAGCGGATGGATGCCGAAATAGTCGGCAAAGATCCTGACCATCACCGGTTCGGCCAGATCGGCGACCACGTCGATCCGCCCCGTTGCGGCCAGCGCCTCGATGCGTGAACGGCAGACATCTGCGGCGATCGTGCGGATGGTGCCCAGGTCGGTCGCGGGATCCACCGCGCTCTGCAACATTTGTCGCTCGCGCGCGTGCTGTTCGCGCCAGTCGACCGTCATCAGAAACGGCCCCCATGGCATCCCGGGCTCGATGGATTCGCCGAGCACGAAGTCGTCGAAGCGTTCGAGCACCTCGCGGACTTCTCTAGCCTTGGTAACCACGAGGACGTTGCCGACGATCATGACCGGGCGCACGACGCGCAGTACGGCAAAGACCGTTTTCAGAAACTGCAGATGCGAGAGGACGTAGCAGGACAATCGGTATTGTATGGTCTGGCGGAAATTGCGCATGGACTGGGCAAGACCTTCCAGCGCGTTGGCGTGGGAGGGGGGCGCCGGGGCCCGCGCGACCGGGCTGGCGGCGGGCGTCTCGATGACGGATGAATGCGCTGGTTCCGGGCTGCCCGCGCTCATGAGCAGGTCCTGAGCGTCCGCAGCGACCATAGATCGCCGCACGCGGCCGGACGCTTCGACCTCTCAGTCTCGCTACTCCGAGTCATGGAACGCCCTCGCCTGGCCACAACGCTTGATATCAGATCAGTAGCACGAGTGTTTTGCAGTCTGCAATTTGGCGGTGTCATTTTTGGTGGGTTAGGCATGGCCGTTGTCGTGAGGGATAGCGCGAAAGTCCACATGCTTCAGTCATCCGGGCGCTCGTCGATTGCGGCAGCTTAATATCCGCCCCTCCCTGGTGTGTGAAGCAGTTCACAGACGCTCTTTTGCCGGTCCGTATAGTGGCCTCATGGAGGGGCGACATGCGACCGACAAATGATCAACAACTTGCCATCGAAGCCATGCTCAACAACCTGCTGGGCGCGCGGGAATACGACCGGCTATGCCTTGGCATGAAGGTTGGAGGAATGGACGAGGACGTCCTGTACGTCTTTGTCTCCAATGAAAGCTGTGCCGCGGAGATCGAGGCGGACCACTCGGATGACTTCGCCGTGGCCGCCCAGCACGTCCTGAATCGGCCGGTTCGATGTGTCAACGTCGTGCCACTCGATTTTTCGAATTCACCGGCGCCGTAACCCGGCGCAAGGCTCCTCGCTCACATAGGGCTGCTGCGCCGCTATCGCCGGCGGGTGGAGCCCGTGATGTACCTCAAGCAGACCTTGGAAGCCGTCCACCGCGGCGATGCAGCCATCCGTTATCCGCGCGGCTGACCGGGATCGGCCCGCCCGTTTCAGTCACGCGGCCGATCGACGCCGCGGGATCGAGGGATCATGTCGGCTTGCAGGCTCGCAGACGATGCGCCACCGCCCTGATCATCCATCAGCTTGCTGAACGCAGACGCTTTTAGGCGGTCGATATCCCGCTCGCCCGCGGCGGCCTGCGCCAAAAGATGTTCGGCGATATCCAGAGCCGATATCGATTTTCGCGCTGCGAATCGCTGGTCCGCAATGATGTCGTCGAGGGCACGGCGTAGCGCGGCAAGGGTGGACGTGTCGGTCGGGGAGCTGTTGAATTTCATGTCAAATGTCCGTCATCCCACGGTCGCGGCTGCGAAATCGGTTCGTGCCTGCCCGTGCTGGCAAAGAGCCAGTTCATTCAGGCTGACGACATGTCCCTGGCCGTCCGGCGGATGCTGTCGTCACTTGGTCTTGACGGCCTCAGCGCCAGGGCCGGCGGATTGGAGCACTCCGGCCGGGGGCGACGCTGACGGCGCCCCATCCCTCGCCCAGAACACCGCGGCAGGACCGGTAAGGAAGACCGAGAGGGCTACGCCCAGAACGACGGCGTAGGCGATAAACATCCCGACGGTCAGCCGCCGGTAGGTGCGGCGATAGGTCTGCTCCAGCTTATCGACAGACGTCATCATGGATGCCTCCTGTATTGGACGGGCATCTATAGCGCGAGCGGCAGCACGCGCATGTGAACCGCTTCACACTTTGGGAACGGCGTCCCGCGCCCCCGCAGCCGCATGGCCGCTCTCCGCTACCGCCGCCAGTGCCGCCGGGTCCAGGATCAGGATGGCGCCATGTTCGAGGCGAACCCACTTGCTCGTCGCCCAGGCGCGCAACTGCTTGTTGATGCTTTCCCGTGACATTCCGACCATTTCGCCGATCTCCTGCTGAGTGATCGCGATCGGCCGGCCGGCAGACGTCGGTTGCCGCCGGTCCGCCAGGCCGATCAGCACGCTTGCCAGGCGACCGGGCAGATCCTGCAGGATGACGTGCTCGATCTGTTCGCTGGTCCAACGCAGACGCGCGCAAAGCAACTCGATGAACTTCATGGCAAGTGACGGTTGTTTCCGGATAAACGGGAGGAAATCGCGTCGATCAATGATAATAAGTTCGCAACTCGTGTGGGCGGTTGCGTCCGTCGTTCGAGGCAGTCCGTCGAGTAGCGCGATTTCGCCAAAAATCTCTCCCTTCCCGATGAGATTCAGGATGGCGCTTCGCCCTTCGACCGACGAGATGCTCATTTTCACCGAACCGCTAGCGACAGCAAACAGACTGTTGCCGGGATCGCCTTTGGCGAAGATTGTGGCTCCGCGCTTGAATTTGCGAGAATTGGCGTAGCGGCACAGCTGGTCGAGAGCTCCGGAATCGAGTTCGCGAAAAAACGGATGTTCGCACAGCACCGATAATCTGGGGCTCGACTGAGGCCGCGCCCCGCTCTTCTCAGGCATACCGAGTAACCCCACAGAGTCGAATCGGCGCCAGTTTGTCTGCCTGATCAGGTTCGACTGAATATAGTTTCATAGTCACCCATGCTCTTCCGGCTGTTGCCGAAGAACGACGCAGAAGCGATGCAAGCGGCGTCCGATGTCCCTTTGCAACGGGCCAGCGCGGCTTCGACGATTTACATGCCGCCACAGACTAGCACAAAGGGTCATGCGCGCCAGACCTCCCCGCTGGTTGGTCCCGTGGCGCGTTGTACGCCGCTCGGAGCTGACGTCCACTTTGCGCCAGAGGCAGGCATAAATGCCCATTCCGCGAATTGAACCCTCGACAGAGATCGAATGGCCAATTCCCGGCTGCGGTCTTCCCCGACAAGCGGACAATTCCAGCTTCCATCGGCACGTCTCAAACGTGCCAGGAGCGGACCAGGCGCTGTCTCAACTCCAGCAGCTCCCACGTGACAAATGTGATCTCCCAGGACAGAAGCCAGCAGCCCGGATGAACGCTGCGAAATCCGCCTCGGGCGCGGTGAAATCTGTCCCGGATGTTGCTACGCTGATCCTGGCAACGTTGACCGGAGCCGTTGGATGCCGTCGCATCCACCGCTCTTGATCGCCTCGCCATTGCGGAGGACCCCCAACGCAGGGCGACGTTCCCAATCCAGACAGCGAGGCAGGCCATGGTGAAACCGTTTCCGTCGAAGACCCACATCGGCAACCACATGCTGCATCCCGAAACGCTCATGCTGAACTACGGCTACGACCCGCAACTGTCGGAAGGAGCCGTCAAACCACCGGTCTTCCTGACCTCGACCTTCGTCTTCAGGACCGCCGAAGACGGACAGGACTTCTTCGATTTCGTCTCGGGTCGGCGCGAGCCTCCCGAGGGGATGGGTGCGGGCCTGGTTTATTCGCGGTTCAATCATCCCAACAGCGAGATCGTTGAGGACAGGCTCTCTGTCTACGAGCGCACCGAGAAATGTGCACTGTTCTCGTCGGGCATGGCAGCGATTGCGACCACGATCCTCGCGTTCGTCCGCCCTGGCGACGTCATTCTGCACTCTCAACCGCTCTATGGCGGGACGGAAACTCTGTTTGCAAAGACGCTTGCGGGCCTCTCCATCGGCGCGGTGGGCTTTGCCGACGGCATCGACGAAGCCGCAGTCAGGCTGGCGGCGGAGGACGCCATGCGCAAAGGCCGGGTTGCGATGATTTTCATCGAAACCCCGGCAAATCCCACCAACGGCCTAGTCGATATCACGATGGTGCGCCGCGTCGCCGAGATGATCGGCCAGGCCCAGGGGCACACGCCGATCGTTGCGTGCGACAATACGTTGCTCGGGCCGGTGTTTCAGCGGCCGATCGAACACGGCGCGGATCTTTCGTTGTACTCGCTGACCAAATATATCGGCGGTCATTCCGACCTAATCGCGGGCGCTGCGCTCGGCTCAAAAGCCCTCATGAGAGACGTCAAAGCATTGCGAGGCGCCATCGGCACCCAACTGGACCCCCATTCCTGCTGGATGATCAGCCGATCGCTCGAAACACTGAGCATCCGCATGGAAAAAGCTGACAGAAACGCGCGGCTCGTGGCAGATTACCTGCGCGACCACGCCAAAGTGGCGAAGGTCCATTACCTTGCTCACCACGAAGAGGCCTCCCCCGCCGGCCGCCTGTTCGCGAGGCAATGCACCGGCGCGGGCTCAACGTTCTCGTTCGACATTGTCGGCGGCCAAGCCGCCGCCTTTAAATTCTTGAACGCGCTGCAAATCTTCAAGCTGGCGGTGAGCCTGGGCGGCACCGAGTCGCTTGCCAGCCTGCCCGCAAGCATGACCCACTCCGGCGTTCCGGCTGACATCCGCCAAAAAATAGGCGTTCTCGACTCCACGATCCGGCTGTCGATCGGCATCGAACACCCGTCCGATCTGATCGCGGACATCGCGCAGGCTTTGAACGAGGCATAGCTGCACTCCCTGCGTGAGAGCCAGTGCAAAATCCCTTCGACTATCTGATTTCGGGGGCGTCCCGTTCAGACAGCCGTCCGCAGCCGCCTCATCGTGAACTCGATCTCCCCGCCTGGCAGCTCGCGCCAATGCTCGACCTCGCTCATATAAGCCGGCTTCGGGTAGCGATCGAGGAACTCCCTCACCGTTTGGCGGGCGTCGTCACGGGGTTGGGTGAAGGTCTCTCGCACGAAACCATCGTGAGCGCGGTGCTGCGCACGATGATCGCGCATCCGGTCAGCCAGCTCTTGCGGGGTCTTGGGCCCGGCCATCGCTCCTACTCCATATATCCGGCCATCGCTCCTACTCCAGATATAAAGCGATGCCTATTACATTGGTGCGGTTCTGGTCAGGGCAAGTCCGGAGCAACCCATTACTGCAAAGAAAAAGGCGTGCCACGGTACCCCGCAACTCGCCCTTCCCCGTTGTCGCGCTGGTCCAGGCGCCGAGGGCGCTACCCCCAGGAGGGGGAAATGTCGAGTACGTATTATCTGCCGGAACGATCGAGGAAGACGACGACAAGGTAGGGCAAGCCATCACCAACATGGCACTGACATCGCTCAAGCGATTGGTTGGGCAACCAGCGGTCATTAAAACGGGCACAAGCCAAGATGCCGTCTGGGCGCTTAGTAGAGATCGCGCTTTGCATCGAGGCTAGCGCGATACGGCTCCCAAATTTCGGATGGCTGCTTCGCCACCAAACCAATCCTTACTTAGAGTCAGGAACGAAAGTATCTGCTACGTAGTTTTTGTCGACCGAACCAAACCGGACAATAGTGTGCGTATAAATCCAGCCACCCGGCACTCTGAAACGAAATATGGTTTCATCATACTGACCGGTGACATGATCTTTAAACACTTCTTCGTGGGTGTGAAGCTTTTGCTCAGGCATGAACATCTTTCGAGTGCCGCTGCCAATAACCTCCAAAATCAACTGACCTGCCACGTCTCAAAAACAAAGCCGCGAGGCGGTTGATTTTGCTCACCGTTCGACAGACGGCGGTTGCCCTCTCTCCAAGAGCTATCCTGAGCATACCGCAAAAGGGACGCACCGGCAATGTGGTGATGGATGCCAATCTCTGCGCGGCACATACGCGAGAAAAACTCCTCCGCCCAATTGGTGCAAGCGTTGTTCTTCGAATAGGCTTCTTGGTGGTTGATACGCTTAACCTCAAATCCTTCGTGTAGGTTGTCCCATGAACCGGCTTCGTCCATTGCGGATATTTCTGATCCAGTCAGTCCATGAGGCGCGGTTAGCCTGTGCGTCGCGCCCTCGGCTTTGTTCTGACCGGTGGTGTCGACTACAAACGGCGCAGGGAAATAAAGCCGGAGAGTTCTGTACATGATCGAGGGGATCAGCGCGGTCACACTGGGCACCCACGAAATGCCACGAGCTGTCCGATTCTACCGCGCCCTGGGGTTTGAGGTCCTGCACGGCGGTGAAGAGTCGTCATTCACCAGCTTTCGAGCGGGGACGAGCTATCTCAACCTCATTGCCCAGCCTGCCGAGCGGCGCTGGTCCTGGTGGGGGCGAGTAATCTTTTACGTTGCCGATGTTGACGCACTTTACGACCGTGCGCTCGCAGCGGGATACCAGCCAGCTACCGTGCCCCTTGATGCCGAATGGGGTGAGCGCTTCTTCCACCTAATCGACCCCGACGGCCACGAACTCAGTTTTGCTCGGCCTTTGCTCCCGACGGTAAGACGGAAGCAAGGGGACCAGGTTCCCTGATCTATGAATCGTACGCTCTCGTGCACCAAGGGGGAACTCAGGCAACGAGCCGTTGATATTCCTGGCCTTCAACATCACTCCGGAAGGTGTGGCAGCCGTGCTTCCGGGCGCACCAGCAAAGGAGCAATAGCCAACGGCGGGCGACCCACCGCATCCAGAAGCGCCGTTCGATTCCACAATTTCCGGGAAACGCTCGACTTTGTTCAGGAAGTCGGTGAGCTTGCCGAGACAAAAGGCCATCCCCCTGACATCAGCTTCGGCTGGGGTTATGCGACTGTCTCTCTGAGTACCAAGAAGATCAAAGGACGGCCTGTGAAAGACTTCATCATGGCGAGTGGTTGCTCGATCGCCCGGATAGGTCCCTCGACTTCAAGCAGTGAGAAGGTACGACATGAATTGGCGAATTTGAGTCATGGTGGCAACGAACGGTCGCACCGTCACTGTATTCGGTGGAACCGGCTTTCTCGGTCGCCGCATCGTTCGGCAACTGCGCTCTCGCGGATTTCCCGTTCGGATCGCGTCAAGGCATCCGGATCGGGGGCACAGACTGTTTGGTCCTGATGATCCGCAACTTCAATCCGTAGGGGCCAACATTCACGACGAGCGGTCAGTCGCGGATGCGCTTGCCGGCGCCTACGGTGTTGTAAATGCGGTTAGCCTTTACGTCGAGCACGGACAGGAGACTTTTCATTCCGTTCACGTCGAGTCTGCCCGACGGGTAGCGGCTAACGCACACCGTGCCGGAGTTGATCGGCTCATTCACATTTCAGGAATCGGCGCCGATGCCGCCTCACGATCATGGTACATCCGAAAGCGCGGCGAAGGCGAACTGGCGGTCCGGGCCGCGTTCGCCGATGCACTTTTCGTTCGGCCGGCGGTGATGTTCGGACCGAACGATGCGTTTCTTACCACCATCCTCAAGCTCCTTCGCCAGCTTCCAATCTATCCGATGTTCGGCCGCGGCCTGACCAGATTGCAGCCGGCCTATGTGGAGGATGTTGCGGAGGCGATTGGCCGGATCATGCAGCAAGCCGAGACGCCTTCAATGATCTTCGAACTCGGCGGCCCTCGCGTCTACTCTTACGAGGAATTTCTCAGAGCCGTTGCGCACCAAGCTGGCCTTGCGCCCCTACTGATTCCAGTCCCGTTTGCCGTTTGGCACGCACTGTCATGGGCCTTCGAAATACTCCCGGATCCACTCCTCACTCGTAATCAGGTGGAACTGATGCAGATCGACACCGTGTCATCACCTGAAATGGCCGGATTTGGTGAACTCGGAATTTCGCCGCACTCGGTCGAGGCAATACTCCAAAGGATGTTATCAAATTGCGGATGAAAGAGGCTCCCCGGTTAATCCGCTTCAACGGATGACGGGTGCGGGCCTTCGCCGGAACAGTCGCTACTAGATGTCGTAATAGAGATGGAACTCGTGGGGATGGGGGCGCAGCCGGATGGCATCAATCTCCTTTTTTCGCTTGTAGTCGAGCCAGGTTTCGATCACGTCGCTGGTGAACACGTCCCCGCGCTGCAGGAACGCGTGATCGCGTTCGAGCGCGTCAAGCGCCTGGTCCAGCGATCCGGGCGTCGATTTCACATCCTTCGCCTCGGCTGGTGGGAGGTCATAAAGATTCTTGTCGATCGGGCTGCCCGGATCGATGCGATTGTTGATGCCGTCGAGGCCAGCCATCAGCATCGCGGCAAAGGCCAGGTAGGGATTACACGAAGGGTCCGGCGAACGGAACTCGACGCGCTTCGCCCGCGGGTTCGGCGAATACATCGGAATCCGGCAGCAGGCCGAGCGGTTGCGCTGGGAATAGACCAGATTGATCGGAGCTTCGTAACCCGGCACCAGACGCCGATAGGAGTTCGTGGTCGGGGCGCAAAGCCCGCATAACGCCCAGGCGTGCGTCAGCAACCCGCCGATATAGTAACGGCCAAGCTCACTCAGTTCGGCATAGTCCGACTTGCCATAGAAAAGGTTGGTCTCGCCGTTCCACAGACTCTGATGAACGTGCATTCCCGAAGCGTTGTCTTCAAATAATGGTTTGGGCATGAACGTCGCGGTCATGCCGTGCTGGCGGGCGGTATTCTTGACCACGTATTTGTAAATCATCAGGTTGTCGGCCATGCGGGTAAGCGTGGTGAAGCGCATATCGATTTCGTTTTGGCCGCCGGTCGCGACTTCATGGTGATGGGCTTCGATCTGGATCCCCAGCGACTCCATCGTCAGCACCATTTCGGTGCGGAGATCCTGCATGCTGTCGGTCGGGGGAACCGGAAAATATCCCTCTTTCGGGCGCGGCTTGTGGCCCAAATTCGGCGCTTCCTTCTTGCCGGTGTTCCAACTGCCCTCGCTGGAATCAATTTCATGGAAGGCGTAGTTGATGCCCTGTCCATAGCGCACGTCGTCGAACACGAAGAACTCCGCCTCCGGGCCGAAATAGCTCGTATCGGCACGGCCGGTGCCTTTCAGATAGATCTCGGCCTTCTGGGCGATGTAGCGGGCGTCGCGGCTATAGGACTGACCGGTCACCGGGTCCCGGATGTTGCAAATCAGGACCAGTGTCGTTGCCGGGGCGAACGGGTCGAGGAAGGCCGTCGCCGCGTCCGGGACGACCAGCATGTCGCTTTCATGGATCTCCTGGAAGCCACGGATTGATGAGCCGTCGAATCCAATGCCTTCGCTGAGAGCGTTCACGTCCACCGCGCTTGGCGGGACGGAAAAATGCTGCCAGACCCCCGGCAAGTCGGTGAACCGCAGATCGATCATCTGGACCCCCTCGTCCTTGATCGTCTTCAGGAGATCTTCGGCTGTCGCACAATTCGGAAGCATGGCTTCACTCCTGTAACGGAGGGGGGCGCCTTGAAGATCGTATTGCCGTTCAGCCGCTGCCAAGCGGCTTGGAACGGATTTTGGTCCACGTTCCACCTTCCGCGCCGCCCCGGCCTCGATCCGGCATGCGGCGCTCGCATTCAGGCGCGCCTTGTCACGCGAGCCGGCAGCTTCAGCTTTGGTGCGGTCCACGCATGAGCTTCAAGGCGTCTTCGATATGCCGCCAGGTTCTGGCCAGTTCCACCTCGCCCTTTTGTTCAAGGTCGATGGCGTTCTGGGCAGCTTCCGCAATGGCCTGGGCGCCGTGTGCTTCCAGCAACTGTCGCGCATAGTCATGGATTTCGATTTCTCGCATGGCGTCATGCTCCTCTCGTTCTCCGCGCGACCGTGAACGCCAGTCGGGCAGCAGAACTGTAGACGTTGACACCTATCAAGCCCACACAGTCTGCATCCTGGCGCAGGACATTTGCAAGAGCCCCTTCCAGATCATGGGCCGCCAAAACCGGACACCGGCAACCATTCCACGACAGGAATACCGTTGTTCCTCTGCTACTCTAGATCAGTAGCAGCAGAACGACCGCTCTATTTTCGTCTCATCGTCAAGCGCAGACGTTGGTGCCTATCGTCAACAATTCGCCTTCGTGCCAGTGCGCCATTCGCACCCATGGTCAAGGTCGTTTCTGATCAAAGTCACTTCGCCCCGTCCGGTCGTGGGGCGAGATGGGTGAGCAAATCCGTCGGCAGCGGAAAGACGATGGTTGAGGACCGCTCGCTCGCAATGTCGTGAAGGGCCGCGAAATAGCGTAATTGCATCGCTTGTGGTTCCCGGGCCAGAAGTCGGCCAGCCTCGACGAGCTTCTCGGCGGCCTGCTGCTCGCCTTCGGCATTGATCACCTTCGCGCGCCGCAACCGCTCGGCCTCGGCCTGCTTGGCGATCGCGCGGATCATGCTTTCGTTGAGATCGACATGTTTGATCTCGACATTGGTCACCTTGATGCCCCAGGCGTCGGTCTGCTGATCGAGGATCTCCTGAATGTCAGCGTTGAGCCGATCCCGTTCCGCCAGCAGTTCGTCGAGCTCGTGTTTGCCGAGGACGGAGCGCAGCGTGGTTTGCGCCAGCTGGCTGGTCGCGGTCATAAAGTCCGCGACCTTGATGATCGCCCGCTCCGGGTCGACGATACGGAAGTAGAGGACGGCGTTGACCTTGACCGTGACATTGTCGCGCGTGATCACGTCCTGCGGCGGCACGTCCTGCACCATGACCCGCAGATCGACCTTCACCATTTGCTGCGCGAACGGAATGAGGATGATGAGACCGGGACCCTTCACCCCGGTGAAGCGACCCAGCGTAAAGACGATGCCGCGCTCATACTCCCTCAAGATGCGAATCGCCACCGAGAGAAACATGACCACGACGACTACGAGAAGAAGATAGCTCAGATAGTCGAGCATCATCACACACCTCCTTCGCTGACGGTTCGTGCTAGTCGCCGTCGCACCACAAGCGTCAGGTCCTTGATACCAGCCACCTCGACCATCTCTCCGGGTGTAAGGGCTTCCGCCCCGTGGGCCTGCCAGCGCTCACCATGCGTGAAGACGTGACCTTCGCTACCGGACCAGTCGAGAACTTCGGCAGGCAGACCGCGCATGGCCTGCCCCCCCACCCGAGCGGGGTTTCTGCGGGCGCGCCAGAGCGAGCCGAGCACGATGACGGTCAGGCTGACGATCATCGCCATCGCGATGATGACGACCGTCCATGACAGCTGGTATCCCGGAGCCTCGATCTTGAACAGCATGGCAGCCCCGAGAAGAAACGCGGCAACGCCGCCAAGGCCGAGAACCACGGTTGGGTTGAAGGCTTCGGCGACTAGAAAGGTTATCCCCAGCAGCATAAAGGCGAGGCCGGCGTAGTTGATCGGCAGCATGTTGAGGGCGTAGAGGCCGAGCAGCAGACAGATCGTCCCGACAACCCCCGGCGCGATGGCGCCCGGGGTGGAGAATTCGAAGATCAAACCGTAGATGCCGACCATCAGCAGGATGAAAGCGACGTTGGGATCGGTGATAACGGACAGAAACCGGATCAGCCAGCCGGGATCGATTCGCTCGATTGTCAGGCCCTTTGTCGCCAGGTGCCGCATATCGCCACCTGTGAGCTCGACCGTGCGGCCGTCGATCAGCTGAAGCAGTTCGGTCGGGTTGCGCGCGACGAGATCGATGACATTCGCCTGCAATGCGCTGCTGGCGGAAAGACTGGCGGCGTCGCGGACAGCTTTCTCGGCCCAATCGGCGTTGCGCCCGCGCAGTTCGGCGAGGCTGCGGATCAGCGCAACCGCGTCGTTCGTCGCCTTCGCCGTCAAGGCATCCTTCAACGCAGGCTGCTGCGCATCGTCCTTTTTATCCTTGCCTTCCTTGTCTGGAGCGCTGCCTGGCAGACCCGGCAGCGGGCCGCCGATCTGCACCGGCGTTGCGGCGCCCAGATTGGTGCCTGGCGCCATGGCCGCGATATGCGTTGCGTAGAGAATGTAGGTGCCCGCGCTCGCCGCATGGGCACCGGATGGAGCAACGTAGCCAATGACCGGAACGGAGGATCCGAGCACGTCCGCGATGATCTCGCGCATGCTGGTTGCGAGGCCGCCCGGCGTGTTCAGACGCAGGATAACGACCTCGACCCGCCGTTCGCCCGCCGTCGTCAGCGCTTCCTTCACGTATCTGGCGGTTGCCGGACCAATTGCCCCGTCGATCTCGATCATAAGTGCGGGTCTGCCGCTCTCCTCCGCTGACAGCAGCGCGGGAGAGGCAAACTGGGCAGCGGCAGCAATCGCCGCAACAAGGGTCGCCTGCACCATTCTCACGGCAAGACTCCCTAATAATAATTATATATGTGGCTGGTCTTCCCGCACCTCAATAGGACCGACGCGCGCGGGCTGCTGATCGTCGCCAGGCGAGATGTATGGGTTTTCCGAAAGAACGTTTGAACGCGGACCCATAGTGGTCAGGGTTCAGTTTCCAGTTTCCGGCGGCGTCGCGATTAATTAAATCGTCCGTTCCGGGTCATTCCGGTCGTTCTGACTGGACGTCGCCCACTACCGACCTACCCCCCATAAGATGGGGTAATCGGCCGGCCCAGCTTGTGGATAGCTGAAGATTTTTGGGTGCTGTGCTTCAGGCTGACAATGAAACGAGGTCCGTTGTTACGGCCTCAGGAGCTCGTCGAAAACATCCCTGATCTTGCTGAAGTAGTCGAACCGCTGCTCCTTGTCCGGCGGACGCTTCGCGAGCAGATCGGCATTCTTCATCGTCGCTTGCTGGCCATCGTGCGGGACGATGAGGCGTGCCGGCGCCTGATGACGGTGCCTAGCGCGGGCGGTTGACATGCATGTCGACGTCCAAAACATCATCCAGGGACATGCAGGCGGACGCACGGCCGCAAGCTATGGCGACGTTTGGATTGAGACTGCGAAACGGGAAGTATCGAAGATCCCTGCATATCAACTGTCGGCATCCTGACAGTGAAACTAGCCCGCCAGTTGCAATCCCACTCACGGAGTTAGCGATCGATGCAATCGGGAGTACTCCGGTCTTGTCCGGCAAAGTAAGCTTGCGACCGACCACCGCTTCCAGTCTTCGCGGCCTGCGAACGCCAATCACCACCAGCGTACATCCGGTACAGCGCCTAAGTCTTACGTCGAATGCAGCTCCGAGCGCGCCCATTCTCACTGCTGGCAGCCCTTTCGTCCGCACCAGAAGTGCGATGAAAAAACGCGTGCGAACCGAACCGCACGGACGGCGATTCGACCTTCGGAGCCGGTTGGCCTATGTATGTCGCCCAATGGATGTCGGGCCTTGGCGATGATCGGGCGCGACCTGAGCCAACGTTATCGCGGCAAACAGCCGTCTTATGGAATCGTGAGTTGAAACTGGGGGCATTCGAGATAAAGGGCTGGTGTCCTGGCGCGCTGCGGCCGATGCCGAGCGGCGACGGACTGGTGGTGCGCGTCCGCCCGATGCTGGGAAGGCTGTCTCTGTCGCAGCTGATCGCGCTCGCGGAAGCTGCGGAGCGTTTTGGCAATGGCCAGATCGACCTCACCCGCCGCGCCAACCTGCAGATCCGCGGCGTTGACGAAGCCAAGCTGGCGTCGTTGCAGGGTGCGATCCGTAGTCTCGGTCTGCTCGATGCCGACGCACGAGCCGAATCTGCACGCAATATCATGGTCAGCCCCCTCTCGGGGATTGAACCCGCCGCTCATGATGTCGGCAGCGTCGCTGCAGATTTGGGTCAGAGCTTGGCGGACGATCCTGCACTGTGGGGCTTGCCGGTCAAATTCGGCTTTATCGTCGATGGCGGCGGGTCGCTCGATCTGATGATGGAGCGCGCGGATATTCGCGTTGTGGCGATCAACGATAGAGACTTTGCTATCGGACTTGACCGGAAAGCCGGAATCGAATGGCTGGGGTCAGTCGCCCGTGAAGCTGCGGCAGAGACCGCGATCACGATCGCCGCTTCTTTCGTCCATGTTAATGCAACAGCAACCGGCCGGATGCGCGATCTCTGTGACGAGGGCATCGCCAAAATTTGCTCCCGGATGAAGTCTCGCATCTCGCCGCTACTATTGGCCGTAGCCCACAAAGAGCCGGCGAAACTAGCAGGCTTATTCGACTTCGGCGCTGGCCATTTTGCCGTCGGGATTGCCATACCGTTCGGCCGCGTCGAATCTGATCAGATTCTGGCTTTGGCGGAAGAGATGGTCGACGCCAGCGTGGCGGAGGTCAGGTTGTCACCGTGGCGCATGCTGTATGCGCGGGTCGACGACATGTCGGCCGGGCATCGCATTCTTGATGCCGCCGCCGCTAGGGGCTGGATCGTGACGCCAGACGATCCGCTCCTGCAGATCGAGGCCTGCCCCGGGGCGCCGTCATGTACGTCAACCAGCCTCGATACCCGGGCGGCTGCGCGTCAGATCGCTGCGCAATGGCCAGCGGGTTTTAAGGGTACGGCCCATGTCTCTGGCTGTGCCAAGGGCTGCGCGAGATCCCAGCCATCCAATCTCGTTTTGGTCGGCAACGGCGACCATTACGGTATTGTTCGCAATGGCACCGCACGTGACAAAGTTTCAGGCGAGGTCTCGTTGGGAGATCTTCCCGCCCACCTCCATCAGATCTATGGCTTCAGGCACACTTATGACTAGACAACGCGACTACATCCGCGATGGCGACGAGATCTACGAAAGGTCCTTTGCGATCATTCGCGCCGAATCCGATCTGATGCGTTTCGATGCGACGGAGGAGCGCGTCGCAGTGCGGGTCATTCATGCCTGCGGGATGACCGACATCGTCAACGATATCATGATGTCGCCAACCTTCGCACATGATGCTCGCGCCGCGCTGCGCAACGGCGCGCCAATCCTTTGCGATGCGAATATGGTGGCGCATGGCATTACCCGCAAAAGGCTGCCGAACAACAATGAGGTGATTTGCACACTTGCCGATCCTTCAGTTGCAGGTCTCGCGTCAGACATAGGCAATACCCGCTCGGCGGCGGCGCTCGAACTGTGGCGGCCGCATCTCGCGGGCGCGTTGGTCGCAATCGGCAATGCACCGACCTCGCTATTTCGCCTGCTGGAGATGCTGGACCAAGGCGCGCCGCGTCCGGCCGCAGTGATCGGCGTGCCCGTGGGCTTCGTCGGAGCTGCAGAATCGAAGGAAGCGCTGGCGTTGCAGACATTGGTGCCGTTTCTGGTCGTGCGGGGCCGCCGCGGCGGCAGCGCAATGGCGGTGGCCGCCGTCAACGCATTGTCGAGCGATCGCGAATGATGGCCATCGAAATTCTCGCCGGCCGCGCGTCCGGCGGCACGCTGTACGGCATCGGCGTCGGCCCGGGCGACATACGTTACATGACGTTGCGCGCCGCCGGCTTGGTGCAGAGCGTCGACGTATTGGCGTTCTTCGCCAAGCGCGGCTTGCTAGGCAATGCGCGCGGGATCATCGCCCCGCTGCTTATGCCCGGGCGCGAGGAGCTGCGGCTGGAATATCCGGTCACCGACGAAATTCCGCCCCATCATCCGTCCTATCGCAAACAGATCGCCAGCTTCTACGAGCACAGCATGGAAGCGATAGCGGAGCAGCTTCGGCAGGGCAAATCTGTCGGCCTGCTGGCCGAGGGCGACCCGTTCTTCTACGGATCGTTCATGCATATCTGGCGTCGCCTCGACACCCTCTTTCCGATTGAGGTGGTCCCTGGCGTCACCGGTATGTCCGGCGCCTGGGCCCGCGCCAATGCACCGATCACCTGGGGTGACGACATCCTGACAGTCCTGCCGGGCACGCTGGATGAAGCGCAGCTGACGCGCCGCCTCGGCGAGACCGACGCCGCCGTGATCATGAAGGTAGGCAAGCATCTCGAAAAGATTCGCCGCGCTGTCACTGCGGCCGGACTGCTGTCGCGGGCAATCTACGTGGTGCGCGGCACCATGCTGGAAGAACGCATCATGCCCCTGTCCGAGTGCAGCAAAGGCGTAGCGCCCTACTTTTCGATGGTTCTAATTCCCGGACAGGGGCGACGGCTGTGAGCGGCTCCCTCGTTGTCGTCGGACTTGGCCCGGGATCCGCGAGGTATTTGACCCCGTCGGCGGCGGAGGCGATCGCGGGTGCGACCGACCTGATCGGCTACAGCGTCTACCTCGACCGCATTTCCCAGGCCAATGCGGCGCAGACGCGGCATGGCTCCGGCAACCGCGTCGAGATCGACCGGGCGCGCCACGCGCTGATGCTTGCCGCTGAAGGCCGGCACGTCGCGGTAGTGTCTGGTGGAGATCCCGGCGTGTTCGCGATGGCCGCAGCGGTGTTCGAGGCGATCGAAGCCGGCGACCCCTCTTGGCGACAGATCGATGTCCGGGTCGAACCGGGCATCACCGCGATGCTGGCTGCAGCGGCCGAAGTCGGCGCGCCTCTCGGCGGCGATTTTTGCGCGATCTCGCTGTCGGACAATCTCAAATCCTGGGAGACCATCGAGCGGCGCCTGTCGGCCGCCGCCGACGGCGATTTCGTGATCGCGCTTTACAATCCGGCCTCGACCGCGCGACCGCACCAGATCAAGCGCGCGTTCGATCTGTTGCGGGAGAAAAAATCACCGGAGACCGTGGTGCTGCTTGTCCGCAACGCCGCCATGCCCGATGTCCGCGTCGTCACCACGTCGCTGACGGATGTCGATACGAGCCTCGTCGACATGCGCACACTGGTAATCATCGGCGCGTCGGCGACACGGCTGCTGACGCGCGACAACCGCTCGCCGTGGGTCTATACGCCCCGTGCAGAACGCGGCAGGCCCTGATGGGCCAGCTGCTGCTCAAGCCAGAGGATCGCGGCAGCGGCGTTTTGCAGCGTCTCGCCGCGCGGTTTGTGCGGGCGTGCGATCATGACCACCGGGATCCCACGTTTGCGTGCTGCAGCAACCTTCGCATAGGCTGCGGCGCCGCCGGAATTCTTCGATACGATCACGTCGATCGCTTCGCTTTCGATCAAGGCGGCCTCCGACACCTCGTCGAACGGCCCCCTTGCAAACAGCAAGCGGAGATCAGGCGGCAGAGCGATGTCTCCGGGCGGATCAACCATGCGGGCGACATAATGATGTTGTGGCGAAGCAGCGAAGGCACCGATCTCGAGCCGCCCGACCGTGAGCAGGACGCGGCGCGGCGTCGTGCCCAATGTAGCCGCCGCGTCGGCGGCGCTGGGTACGCACAGCCAATTATCGCCGGGGGTCTGCTGCCACATCGGCCGGTCGATCGACGCCAGCGGAATGCCGAGCAGCCGGCAGGCAGCCACGGCGTTGGCCGAGATACGCGCGGCATAGGGGTGGGTTGCGTCGATCGTCGCGTCGGTCGCGTGGGCTTTCAGCCAGGCCACCAGGCCGTCGACGCCGCCAAAACCACCGGTGCGCATGGGCACCGGCTGTGCCTTGGGATTTACGGTGCGCCCGGCCAGCGACAGGGTGGCGTCAAACCTGTCGTCGGCCGCGAGCAGGCGGGACAACTCGGAGGATTCGGCGGAGCCGCCGAGAACGAGAACACGCATCGGGAAACCCCGCATGAAAACTGAAGCCGCAACTTGCACAATGCCGACTTGGCTGTCCATCGTCGGCATCGGTGAGGACGGTCTTGATGGACTGTCTTCCGTAGCGCGCCGCCTGGTCTCGTCGGCCGAACTGGTCGTGGGCGGCACACGGCATCTCGAAATGGCCGGCAATCTCGTTCGGGGGCGCAAACTCGCCTGGTCGAATCCGCTCGATTCATCCCTGCAGGAGATTGCTCTTCATCGCGGCCGCCCCGTCGCCGTGCTGGCTAGCGGCGATCCTTTTCATTTTGGCATCGGCAAGCAACTGGCCACCATCGTGGCAGCCGACGAGTTTGTTTGCCTGCCGCAACCTTCGGCCTACAGCCTCGCCGCGGCGCGCGTAGGCTGGGCGCTCCAGGATGTCGCGCTGGTAACGCTGCATGGCCGCGCACTAGAAGGCATCATCAGATATCTGCAGCCGGGCGCCCGAATACTGGCTTTGTCATGGGATGGCGCCACGCCGGCCAGACTTGCTGCCTTACTGACCGCGCGCGGCATGGGTCATTCCCGCATCACGGTGCTGGAGGCCATGGGCGGCTTACGCGAACGGCGGCGTAGCGGGACGGCAGCCCATTTTCATATCGAAAATGTCGATCCGCTCAACACGATTGCCGTAGAGGTGCTGTGCGAGCCGGGCGCGATGACTGTTTCCTTCGCGCCCGGCCTTGATGATGCCTGTTTCGAGAGCGACGGCCAGCTCACGAAACGCGAGATCCGCGCGATGACCCTGTCCGCGCTGGAGCCGCGTCATGGCGAGTTGCTGTGGGACGTCGGGGTTGGCGCCGGCTCGGTGGCGATCGAATGGCTACTGCGCCATCCGTCCCTGAGCGCAATTGGCATCGAGGCCCATACCGACCGTGCCGACCGCGCCGCTCGCAACGCCGCTGCGCTGGGCGTGCCGGATATGCGGATCGTGCAGGGCGAGGCACCGCGAGCGCTGCACGGGCTTGCCCGCCCCGATGCCGTGTTCATCGGCGGAGGCATGGGCGATGAGGGCGTGTTCGAAGCCGTATGGGACGCACTGAAGCCGAGGGGCCGGCTGGTGGTCAATGGCGTGTCGCTGGAAACCGAGTCACGCCTAGCCAATCTTTTTCACCAACACGGTGGCGAGCTTGTACGCCTTCAAGTGACAAGGGCGGACAGGATCGGCAGCATGTATGGATGGCGACCGGCGATGCCGGTCACGCAATGGCGGGTGAGGAAGACGTGATCGTGGCCGGCATCGGATGCGGACGTGGAACGTCCTCGGCGGACATAGTTTCGTTGATTCAGGCCACATTGGACAACTTCCGACTGGCACTGGCGGAGCTTACAGCGATCGCAACCGAGACGTCGAAGGCGGACGAGCCCGGCGTCGTAGCCGCGGCGCGCGGCATGTCTTTACCGCTGCTCCGCTGCTCCCTGGCGGAGCTCGATGCCGTCGACCACCTGCTGGTAACGCGCTCTCCGCGGGTCCTGGCACTGAAGGGCACGGCTGCGATCGCGGAGGCCGCGGCATTGGTCGGTGCGGGCCGCAATGCCCGGCTGTTAGGCGCACGGCTCGCGGCAGGCAGGGTCACTTGTGCTATCGCGCTGGGGGAAGGTTCATGACAGTTCATTTCATCGGCGCTGGTCCTGGCGCATCCGATCTCATCACGCTGCGCGGACGGGACCTGATCGCGGCCTGCCCGGTCTGCCTCTATGCTGGCTCGTTGGTGCCAACGGCGTTGCTGGACCACTGCCCGCCTGGCGCCCGCATCCTGGATACGTCAGGTCTAGCGCTCGACGACATTATCGCGGAAATCTCCCGAGCCGTTGTCGAAGGCCAGGACGTGGCACGGCTGCATTCCGGGGACCTGTCGATCTGGAGTGCGCTCGGCGAGCAGCTGCGTCGGCTCGACGCTCTGGGAATTCCTTACACCATTACGCCCGGCGTGCCCGCCTTTGCCGCCGCGGCCGCTGCGCTGGCTAAAGAATTGACCCTTCCTGAAGTGGCGCAGTCGCTGATACTCACCCGCACCTCCGGCCGCGCTTCCGCCATGCCGGAAGGCGAGACCCTGGCGGCGTTCGGCGCGACCGGCGCTACGCTGGCAATCCATCTGTCGATCCACGTTATCGAAAAGGTCGTCGCGGAGTTGCTGCCTGCCTATGGCGCCGATTGTCCAGTGGCGATCGTGTTTCGTGCCAGTTGGCCCGATGAACAGATCTTGCGCGGCACGCTCGGGACCATCGCCGCCGCCGTCGCCGGAACCACCATTGAGCGCACTGCGCTGATCCTTGTCGGCAAGGTCCTGGCAGCCAGCGATTTCAGAGACAGCTCGCTGTATGACGCAGACTACCACCGCCGCTTCCGCGGCGGTGTGGTCTAGCCGGCGCGGCCGACGATGTTGCCGTTGCGGTCAAACACGGCGACATCTAGTTTGATTTGCGATCCGTCGAGCACCTTTGCGGCGGTTTTGAATGCCGCCTTGGCTACGAATTCGCCGACCGGAACGCTGCGGCGTTCGGCCTCTCGCAGCACCAACAGCGCGGTGTTCGCGTCGCGGCTGAGCTCGACCAGATCGCTCGGCGCGCCGGCGTCGCGCAGCAATGTCGACAGCCAGACCGTATCGACGCTGCCGGCGCGCGAATGCAGGTCGAGCAGGCCCTGTCCGAGCTTGGTCATTTTGGCAAAGCCGCCGGCGATGGTGATGCGCGGCACCGGGTGACGCTTAGCGTATTTCAGCATGCCGCCGACGAAATCGCCCATGTCGATCAGCGCTGAGCCGGTCAGGCCATAGAGCTTCTGCACCGCGGCTTCTGACGTCGACCCTGTCGATCCGGCGATGTGCTTGAGATCGCTGGCGCGTGCGACGTCGATGCCGCGGTAAATCGAGTGGATCCATGCCGAGCAGGAATACGGCACTACGATTCCCGTCGTTCCCAAGATCGAGAGGCCGCCGAGAATGCCCAGGCGCCCGTTGAGAGTCCTTGCGGCCAGCGCCTCGCCGCCCGGGACCGAGATTTCGACCACGACATCCCCCGAAGCATCAAAGCGTGCAACGACTTCGCGGACCGCCGTTCGCATCATTTCGCGTGGCACTGGATTGATCGCCGGCTCGCCCGGAGCAAGCGGCAATCCAAGTTTTGTTACGGTGCCAACCCCAGGGCCGGCGACAAAAACTACACCTGATCCAGGCTTTCCGTGCCGGACAGTCGCCTTGATCAGTGCACCATGCGTGACGTCGGGATCGTCGCCGGCATCTTTCAAAACACCAGCGGTTGCTGTGCCATCGTGGCGTTCGGACATGGCCACGGCAAAGCCGACACGGGCGCGACTAGGCAGTTCGATTTCGACAAAGTCCGGGCATTCGCCGGTAATCAACGTTTCATATGCAGCGCGCGTCGCCGCAGTTGCGCAGCTACCCGTGGTCCAGCCGCGCCTGAGAGGCCCATCTGGCTGATCGAACTCAACATCCGCTTCGTCGCTCACATCGTCGTCCATGCAACATACATATACTTGAGGTAGATCATGTTGATCGAAATATAGAATCTGGCGCCAAGTTGAACGGGCTGCCGAGACGCCCTAAACAGGGGCGGTTACATTCCAGCTCGATTTCGTTACGCTGGCCCGCCCATTGTTCAGAGGCGCGTGCGCGCCGAGGCCGTAATCGATCGGTAGATCAAGACCAGGCGCTTGGCACTCTGCAGGAGCTGTAGAAGATAGCGTGCAAATGAACAAGGTTTTTCGAACTAGAAAACGCGGCGAACCCCGCTGGCCTCACAACTAGCGGGACTAGGCCGAATGACGCCGCATCAAGGGCCAAAGCCGCGGTCGCCGCCGCGAATCTAATCACTTTCGATCTCTCTTGTTACCGACGTTGCAACAACCCGAGAATGAGTTCTGCGTTCCCATTCGCGATGCGACTGCAGGACATTCATAGGCGAAACGCGGGCACTCCGACGCCCGGCTATAACAGCACCTAGCCTGAATGACTTTCCTCATTCACTGCGTCGTCCGCCTTGACACCGTCCACTTCGCGTTCGGCCTCGAACCGACGGCCGCTGCCTTCCGGGCGTCCACAAAGGCCCCCACAACACGTAGGCGCGCACTCACTCGGCAGAGTGCCATATCCCAGCAGAGTACGTACAATAGCCGAAGATAACTTAAGCTGCTGTGGTATCGAATCCAATTTTAGGTGAGCGCTCTCGATTTCCCGCAAGCGACAACTCCTCGCCGCTGCCGTTCATCGCCATAAAATCGCGATATTGCAACGCAACGATGGTGGGCACGTTCACGAACGCGAGCAGCTCAAATGATCGCAACTTCACGCCGCCGCCTTTTGCAAATGGCCGCAGCCGGTATCGCCGCGGCGAACGGACGAATTGCTGCGGGCGCGCCAGCACCGAGTCTTGGCTCGATTGCTGCCGCGAATGGCTATTTATTTGGCGCAGCAGCGGCAGAGGTGATCGATACCGATGCAGCGTATCGCGACCTTTACGTCACGCAAACGAACATTATCACGACCGATGTCGCGCTGAAGGTGGGAAGGGTTGCGCCACAACCGGGCCCCAAACATTTTGAAAGCGCCGACCGGATGCTCGCGTTCTGCGATTTGCACAAAATTCCCCTGCGTGGCCATTGCCTCATATGGAACGAATGGGTTCCGCCATGGATAAAAAACATGACCGTCGGCGAACGACGCATCTTTTTCGATTCCTACATCGACGAAGTCATCGCCCGATATTCGGGACGGTTCCAGTCGTGGGACATCGTCAACGAGCCATTCTGGCCTGGGCATCACGCGCCCGGCGACTTCCGCGTTGGCCCCTGGTACGACGCCTTCGGCCCCGAATACATTCGGCGCGCGTTCGAACGCGCCGCGCGGATCGACCCCACCACCAAATTCGTATTGAACGAGGCACAGACCGAACGCGATGACGAGCTCGGGCTGGCCGTTCGTCGTGGGCTACTGAAGTTGGTCGCCGATCTCAAAAATGCCGGCGTGAAGATCGACGTGGTCGGTCTGCAGGGCCATTTGCAGCCGAAATATCCACACGACCCGGCTCGATTCGACGAATTCCTTCATGCACTGGCTGGTCTTGGCGTCGATATCTACATCACCGAATTCGATGTTCTCGATGACACCTTCCCGGATGACCTCGAGGCCCGCGACCAAGCTGTCGCCAAGACAGCGCAGCAATTCCTGGAGACAACGCTGCGGCACCCCGCCGTCAAGGCACTTATCACATGGGAGCTGGCCGACAACTATTCGTTCTATAGAGGAATAGCGCGACAGAAAAACCCGATGACCACGCGGCTTCCCCGGCCTCTCCCTTACGATGACCGGCTACAGCGAAAGCCCCTCTGGGACGCGATCGCACAAGCCTTCGAAAACTCCAGGCGCCCCGATCGCTCCACGAACGGACCGGCGCGCTGATTGAGCATTGCCGTAAGTGTCGGCCGCAGAGAATAACCGGACGACAGCAAGAGTCATACGCGCGTCGTCGTTTTGCCAAGTTAAGAACAAACAGCACTGTTCAAGTACGGTCACTCAGGGAGCTTCGAACGCGTGTCATAGCAATATGTGGGCGTGCAATGGCTCGAGATAAGTAACGTGACAACGTTTCTTGCACAGTTACTTCGTCTTCCTGTCGGCATCCCGAATGCGCGACGGGTAACGGCGCTGGATACGTTTAAACAGTCGCCCGCAGCTACGAAGTCGACAGCATGCGGGCGCGCTTGGCTGAGTGGGATTATGGCATGCGTCTTTCAAAAACAGTGACAAAAACCGCATTATTACTCAAGAAACGCACGCCACGTCTTTACGCGGCAATCCGAAACAACGCGCCGCATAGGCTGCGCTCAATCATCAACGAGAAAATGACGGTGGACAGTCTCGGAGCTGATAGCCCGAAACAGGTCTTCACGAATATTTTCAGAAGAAACTGGTGGAACAACTCCGAGAGCCGTAGCGGCTGGGGCGCAGAACTGAACAGGACGGTGTCAGTCAGGGCTGAGCTGAAAGATTTTGCGCACCGCCATTCCATCCGATCGCTGCTTGACGCGCCATGTGGCGACTTTCACTGGATGAGACATGTCAATTGGCCATCGAGTTTTAAATATATTGGGGCCGACATTGTTCACGATCTCATCATCGAGAATCGCCGGAAGTATCCCAATATCGAGTTCCTGGAGCTCGACGTTCTTCGCGACCGTCTTCCAGAAATCGATGCGTGGCTTGCGCGCGATTTGATGATCCACTTTCCCGACGAAGCCATCTGGATTGTCATCAATCAGTTTCGGCGGTCCTCTATTCGCTATTTATTGGCCACGACCTATCCAAATGCGCAACAAAATACCGACATCAAGTATGGTCAAGTGCGCCACCTAAACTTGTGTGCACCTCCATTTAACCTTCCACAGCCCTTCGAAATCCTGCGCGAAGATGATGACCCAAGAACTGGACGAATCATTGGGGTGTGGCGGCGGTCGGATATCGAATGATGACCAGCCTCTAAGCTGCAGGCTCTCGAACGACGATGCCACAGATTGGTCAACTCACGGGTTCAGGCTGCCCGCGCGCTTAGCACATCATGCTTACGAGGCCGAGCCATGCTTTCTCCGAAGACCGCCCGCTTCCTCCTCAAATATGCGTCGAGCGATCCGCTCAAGCTCGCCGATATCGTACGCCGCCGCGCTATCGAGCAGTTCAGTACGCCGCCGACGGGCCTCACGGCCATGTGGTTCAGGGGCGTGCAGTACGAGATCGACATGTCCTTGCATCTCGTAATGAAGAAATATTTCTTCCGCACCCACGAGATGTTCCTTGAACGCATCTTCAATCGCTACCTCGCTGCTGGTAAGACCTTCGTCGATATCGGCGCCAATTGCGGCTACTGGTCGGCCTATGCCTTGCCACTCGTGGGTCAAAGCGGCGAAGTGCACGCCTTCGAGCCGGTGCCGCAATATTTTTCCTTTGTCCGACGGCTCGCCGAACTCAATCCTGGTTATCGGATCATCGCCAACCAAGTGGCCTGCGGCGCGCGGCCCGGCGCCCTGCCGATGGCCGTCGTCGGGCCACGCGCGGAGAACTTCGACAATTACAACACCAGTATCGGGTCGAGTTCGCTTGCTGCCGGTTTCCTCGACCACGCCCGCGAGCTCACGGAAAATATCACCGTCGAGGTTATCGCCTTCGACGATTATGTGCGCGAGCGGAAAATCGACCTCGATCGCGTCGGCCTGATCAAGATCGACGTCGAGGGCTTCGAGGCTGCGGTGTTCGATGGCATGGAAGGCGTACTGGCAAAAGCCGGTCGCAAAGTTCCGATCCTGTGCGAAATCCTCACCGATCTGCACCGCCCCGAGCCGCTCGACGGCAGACGGGTCATCGAGCGCCTTGAGGATCGTGGCTACCGCTGTCTTGATGCCACGCATTTGCGACCGATCGATCGTAATGCGCTTGGGTTTGAGGAGAACATTCTCTGCCTCTAATTCTCGCCGGAGCGCATCGGAGCGATCCGCGACGCGAGTACCCGCCGGAGATCAAACCGGATGTGCCCCCACGACGCTACGGTCCCTTAAGCGACCGGTCTTCGACATTCGGAAAAATTTTAAGGGTCCGTAACACTCCGGCCTTCTTTAGGATCGGCGTCATGCCGGCATAGCGCGCTCCATCGTCGCCCTTGATGGCAATTTACAAAACTTCGAAGCATCGCATAATATCTAGATGCGTGCGCCGTGGAACGAGGCGCCCGGTTTACAGCGGCCGCTGCCTTACGACGAGATGCTGATAGAGACGCGGGGCGCGGACCAGCAGGATGGCGCCCGAAGTAACGAAGCTGGTCGCTGCTGGTGACGGAGCCGATAGTCATGATGCTGTATATCTGAGGACGAAACTCAAAAATTCCCATTTTCTATCGACAATGGGACTGGCAAACCAACACTCTTGGTGTTGAGCCGTGGTGTTCTATCCTGACGCTCGATTGGCAGCATCAGCGAATCCGGCCATCTGGGAGAAAGTCTTTGCTGTCTAGCGTCACAATGTATCAGATATCGACCTGGCTTCTCCCGCTTCTCATCGCGATTACATTCCACGAGGCAGCCCACGCGTTCGTTGCGCGTCACCTCGGGGACGATACGGCATCGAAACTAGGTCGCGTGACCCTCAATCCGATCAAGCACATTGATCCGTTCGGAACCATCTTGCTGCCGGCAATCCTGTTGCTGTCTCACGCACCTTTCCTGTTTGGCTACGCCAAGCCCGTGCCCGTGAATTTTCGAGCGTTGCGTACCCCGCGGCTCGATATGGTTTGGGTCGCTGCAGCCGGGCCGGCAACGAACATATTGCTGGCAACGCTCGCCGCATTGGCATTTCACCTTATCGGTTATGTGCCGAACGGTGCCGGACAATGGACGGCCGACAATCTCAAGAATGCGCTGATCATCAACGTCGTCCTTGCCGTTTTCAACATGCTTCCGTTACCCCCATTGGACGGAGGCCGTATTGCCGTTGGATTACTGCCCGATGTCCTGGCGCTTCCACTGGCTCGGCTTGAGCGTTTCGGAATGCTGATCCTTGTCGGCATTTTGATTATTCTTCCCATGCTGGGGCGGCAAACCGGACTTAACCTGGACTTTATTTCCCAGATCTTGCGCGTATCAACGAACTTCGTGCTCGGGTTGATCTTGTTGGTCACAGGAAACGCGTAGGTCCCGTATCGCGAACGACCTTTGAAGCGGTGATGTCCGCTTCCGTTGCCCACCTTGACCCGCGCCGCGCGTGTTGCGGTTTGCCCAAAATGTCTGCTTCTGACACATATACGACGCGTCCACCGGCTTCGAACTTGTCCGCTTTCCGGAAAGGCTGGAAGTGGTCGACGCAAGGTCAAAGCGACGCGATTGACCCAACAGAGACATTAGGCCTGTCCGGGCGGGGCGCCCGCCGCTCACTGGAACTTTATCCGACGCGGTGGGTTCTGATATTCAGGCGCGGTATGTTATTTACGCAGTTGGCGCCAGGAATATTCTGTAGAGAGCAGTGCGTCCGTCGAGGGAAGGAGCTTTCCCGTGATGGAGCCCACTACCAGGGTAGGTAATCGACTGTTAGCTGCGTTGCCGGCAGCAGATTTTGATTTGCTCGCTCCCCACCTCCGGAAAGTATCGCTTGAACGCGACGCAGTGCTGGTTCGGTCGGGAGACCGGTTTGAACAGATCTATTTCCCCCTCAGCGGGACGATCGCGTTCATAATGGACATGCCGAACGGACAAACGGTCGCAACCGCGGTCATCGGGAATGAGGGAGCCGTGGGCATCTTGTCCGCGCTGGGACCCTCCCGTTCTCCGGTGACGGCGGTCGTGCGCGTGGCCGGAACCTCATTGCAAATTTCTCCAAGAGGATTTCAGGCGGCTCTCGGCCGTAGTGACGCTATCAAACACGTGGTCCAGATCTACACCAGGGCGCTATTGACACAATTCCAGCACGTGGCCGCCTGCAATGCGCTGCACTCGGTCGAGGCCCGCTTGGCCCGGTGGCTGCTCCACATCCACGATCGAGTTGACAGTGAATTCCTGCCGCTGACGCAAGAGGCGCTTTCGGAGTTGCTTGGAGTACGTCGAACGACCGTGACGCACGTCGTGCACAAGCTCCGGACGTCGCGTGCTATCCGATCCAATCGGCGGGGCTTGATCGAGATTGACAGACCGCGGCTCGAAGCAGCGGCATGCGAGTGCTACGAGGTCATGCGCCGTAGAATCGATCGCATTGTTTCGCCTGAAGGAATGAAGCCTCACATTCACGCCCCGCCGGTGCACAAAATTCCCCGCGCTCGAGATCCCCTTTTTGCCAAGGTGGATGAAGCGCAGCGGGATACGCGAACCCACGAGGCGACGAGCCCGCGGCCAAGAGGCCATTGACGCAATTGACTAAAGGCCGACGCGTTTTCGTCATTTCTCAACGGCTCGGCGGCGATCGCAGGGCCCAAGTGTAGCCCCTCAGCATCTCCGCTATCTAGCTCGGCTCGTAAACCCAGGCTTCCTTGGCGAACCATTCGTGATTGGCTTGGCAGATTGTGCAGTAGGTGCGCGCGAAGAACACCGCACTGCATCGAAACCTCTCCCGATCCGCTTTGATGCCCGTCGGAATCTCGCGTCCCGTTTGAGGGCATTTGATCATAACGATGCCCATCGTGATCCTCCCTGTTTCGCTTTTGTGTCGCTGCAACGTATCCGCTCGCCATCGGCTGGACTGCACCTCTTCTCGCGGGAGGCGCTTGTTCCAGCCGATCCCGGCGGGCTACAAAAGTTCGATTCAGGAGACTTTCTGCAGGACTCTGGTGAAGCCCTTCTTGATCGGCTCGGCCGTCGCGGTCGCGGCTTTCTGAGCGATTTCCCAAAGTTCCTTGTTCTGCGCGGACGTGGCTTCGAAGTTCTTGCGGCTCTGCGTGGCTGACAGCTGTATGATTTCCGATAGCGACTTCGTGCCCATGAGATTGATGAGAAAATCGAAAGCGGATTTGGTGTTGACGCCCGAGATCTCGATGACCCTGACTCCGTAGTCCGCGGCGCCCGTTGCGTTGGTCGAATAGGTTTCTCGGAGAATGTCGGTTATCTCCCCCGAAGCTGCCTTTATCTTCTCGTAGTTGTCCCTCGCTCGCACGACGCCCTGCTCGGCGATCCCACGGAAGATTCCCGGCATCGCGAAAAACGGCAGGTCAAAGCCTCGCTTTTCGTTCGCTTCGACTTTCGCATTCGGCGGATTTGTATTCATTTCGGCTTTCGTATTGGCGTCATTCACGGGTTTTCATCCTTTCAAGCGAAACTGTAATCAGGCAGTCGGATTTGCGTCCCGGACCTTCCGAGGCACATGTTGCACGGCGGAAACAAGGCGAGAACCATTTCCCAACTTCCACCGTGGTCAGGTGCTGCTGCGGACAACCGCCTCGCACCCGCCTGACCAAGATATGGCTGACTAACGTCGGAGCTTCCGTTCGCTTTCTGACTCTCAATTGGATTTTTTGATCATCCAATTGGATTTTTTAATAATGGGGTGTCTTGCGCAGCGCGGATCGTTACAGCCAGCGCTTGCACCGTTTGAAACACCGTTTGAAACTTTGAGATTCTTGCTCTGATTGCCCGTATTGCCGAGATCGCTTCCTGACATCCTTGTTGTCACACTGTTGTCACGCAGTTCGTCGCGGTGCCGTCGAGCGCGACCTTGCAAGGTTTTCTCGACGACGGAACTGTGGCTCGCGACTGGCGCGTGCCAGACGTCTGCTGACATCTGTTCATGGCCGATATTGTTGATTTAGTCGCCGCGTTGTGCGCTCCACAGATGCCAGTCCTGACAGAAGAGGACCGCTACATCGAGCCGGGCAGTCCATGAAAGAATGGCTATTGCGAGAGCTTCAACGGCAAGCTGCGCGATGCCTGCTCAACGGCGGGATCTTCTACACACTCGAGGAGGCACAGATCGTGATTGAAAATTGGCGATGCCACTACAACGTGGTGCATCCACATCCATCACTGGAATATCGACCGTCGGCACCCAAGGCCTCGTATGGCCCGCCAAGGAGATAGTCAAAATGCTATCTTTAAACTAACATTCCAGCCGGACCACTTGGTGGGGCCGGTCATTTGGTCAAAGCGGCGCCCTGCAAGCGTTAGTGACCTTTTAGCTGCTCGCGGTTTACCCGCGATCAATCTGGTCGATGAGACTGCAGTGATGGGCACTGAGAATGAGATCAAGTTCGAGGTGACTGCGCGCGGTCTGCAGAAATTGGCGGCAACGCGCATTTTACAACGCAACGATGGACAGCCAGCAAAGCACAAGTATGTGGTGTCAACTTACTTCGATACCCCTAAGCAGAAGCTCAGGCAAAACGGAGTAACGCTACGGGTGCGGAAAGCCGGAAAAAAGCGCCTCCAGACCATAAAGACAATAAGTGACGGCATATCGTTCCGCCGTGGTGAGTGGGAGCGTGAGCTGGACAGCAATGAGCCCGACCTTCGCTCAGCTCGCGGAACACCTCTGCACCCGCTCATATCGAAGAAACTCAAGCGCGACCTGAAGCCGATTTTCGCGACCCACGTGCACCGCACTTTCATACCCCTTCGACCGCGTAACGGTAGTTTGGTGGAATTGGCACTTGACGAAGGGGACATCAGAGCTGGGCACAAGTCGATGACGCTGGCCGAAGTCGAACTCGAGCTCAAGAAAGGCAGCGCTACCGACTTGTTTAAGGCGGCACGAGTGATTGCCAAGCTCGTCCCCTTCAAACTGGCGCTAAAAAGCAAATCCCAGCAGGGCTACGATTTAATAGCTGACCAACCACCGCGGTGCATTCATGCGCCAAGAATCTCACTTCGGCATGATGCTGATCTGATTGAGGCCTTTCAAGCGATCGGAAGTTCTGTCTTGTGGCACCTCGCGGCTAACGAACCAGCGGTAGTAGCGGGCGATCCCGAGGGTATCCACCAGATGCGCATAGGGGTGCGAAGGCTGCGAGCAGCCATATCGATCTTTGCAGAGCTGCTTCGCAGCAAGCAAACGGACCAGACAAAACGCGATCTCAAATGGTTGTCCGGAAAACTCGGCTCGGTGCGGGATCTCGATGTCTTTATCCAGACCAAGGTTAAGCGGTTTGATGCGGCTGAACTTCGCATCCCTGGGTTACCCGAACTGATCAGTGAACTCGTCTATCGACGCGCCCTTGCAGCCGATTCAACCAGGAATGCCATCGCTACTGCGCGATACCGTCTTCTTATTTTCAACACCCTTGAGTGGATTGAGAACGGAGATTGGCTCAAGAAGTCTCGCCAAGGCGACCAGCAGATCAAGCCGTTTGCCACTCATTTGTTTGAAAGGCGAACTAGCAAGGCGAGAAAGAAGTCAAAACACATTGGACGGTTAGATCCCCGCCGACGGCATAAATTGCGCATTGCAATGAAAAAACTCCACTATGCGATTTATTTTTTCGAAAGCCTTTTCGTGGGCAAGCGTCAGAAAACTTTGTCGCGCTATAAGGAGCGCCTCAAGAGCTTGCAGGACAATCTTGGAGCCCTTAATGACATCGCGGTCCACCAAAAACTGGCGACTAACATTGCGGCAGGTAAGGAAGCCAGAGCGCCAAATCTGGTCGCCTACGCTGTCGGTGTGGTTGCCGGATCGGAGCGAAACGACGTAGAGCCATTGCTCATCAACGCGAAAAAAGTAGCGCATCAGTTACGTCAAGCCAAGAAATTCTGGACCTGATATGTAAGAGACAGACTGTCACTCTAACCAGCCACGGTGGCTGCTTCAGGGATAGCCTGGTAAATGCCGCCAATGACACCCCACTAGGAAGGGCACCATCATTTCGGGATTGGCGGCCATTCGTTCTCGGCCAGGCTTCGTATTGCCGCCGGTCCATCCGATACTCCGCTACCAGCCGCACGCTGAAATGCGCCGGCTTCGCTCACGGTGAGCAAAATTCCGGATGTCATATCGGGTACTACGGCGATCAGAAATGGAATAGCCTCATACTCGAAAAAGGAGGAACAGCAATATGCTCGATACACAAGAAAAAATCCATTTCGACGCACCCGCGGTTCTCCGAAAATGGCCCTCTCTCAGCGGAGAGCGGATCAACAAACCCATGGGTGCCCGCCCCTATCTTGTGGTCGATGGCACGCTGGACGATTGCATCCGGCAATTCATGGCCAAGCCCGAGAACGGCCGCCATCTGTACGAGATCCACACTACCCCTCAAAGCACGCTGGTCAGCGCGACGATGTCTCCGGAGCAGATACTTGAAGTCGCCCGGCTGCGAGATTTTCTCTAGCAACCTACAGATTGAAGGCCGTAGCCGCGACTATCGAGAATCAACCTGACAGGCTCCATTCCGCACTGATTTCATCATAGCAGCAGGGCAGGATCCGGGTGGCGACCTCCGCCACCCGCTCAGCGGATGTCGCTGCTGCCTTGTGCGCGATCCCGATCAACGCATCTCGGTCGATCTGCAAGGGACCGTCGTTAATCATGAGCGAGCGATAAGTCGGCACGAATTCCCGTGCCGGGCGGGACGATCGGCGCGTAGCACCGCATCGAGCGACACGCCCCCGCCGTGGCATCGTCGATCCAGACATCCTCCGTTCAGCCTACCAGTATTTCAAACAGCGCGCATCAAAAGGGCGGACAGAATCACTTGCTGCGCTGCGTCAATCGCATGGATTATAGACGCCAGGGGCGAGCTCCAAATCCATCCACCTCCTGCTTGGAATTGCAGGCGCTCTGATCGGCGCAAATTTTTCCGATGCCGAGCGGTATCATATTTGGGATTCCGAGTTGGCTGGGTTAGGGCGGCAGGGTGGAAGCGAGCGGCACGAAGACCTTCAAGAAAAATTGAACCCTCGCAATCGATGTATATTTCTGGGATCGAATGGTACTGTCATCAAGAGCCACGGAGGCTCTAACGCTGAGGGTTTCGCAGACGCCATCAATCTCGATTAAAAGATGGCGCTCCAAGAGTTGCACTCCAAGATCAAGCAGACAATTGCGTCTGGGGTCAGACGGCGCGGCAACAAACGGAGGACGTTATGGCGTGGCGTGACGACAAGGCACGGACTACCCTGATCCTCGAGGCAGCGAGAAGCATTCAGCCGGGCAAGACGCCCCGGGCCTTTGCCGAACTTCTGTTCGAGCACACCAATACCGAGGACCTCGCCAACTATAATGCCATCTCTCTCGCCTTCCTGGCAGAACAGACTTGGGAACATGTGCAGCGACGCACGGCGGGCTGTGCCGATATTCGCGTCATCAACCCGATGATGCCGGACGGGCGCGAGATTTCCGTGCTCGAAGTTCTCAACGACAACATGCCCTTCTTGTTCGATTCCATCATAGCGGAGCTCACCGAGCAGGCCATCGAAGTCACGCTGGTCGCTCACCCGATCATCGCGGTGGAGCGCGACAAACAAGGTAAGCTGCTGCGTTTCTACGGCGAAACACTGCCAGAGGGGGCAAAAGGCGAGCGCGAAAGCCTGATCCATTTCCACATTACCCGTCTGGACGCCGATGCTGATCGACGGAAGTTGATCGACGGCCTCACCGAGACGCTCAACGACGTGCGCGCCTGCGTCACCGACTGGCGAGCCATGCGCGCCCGTGTCGAACAGGCGATTAAGACCTTCAGCTCCAATCCGCCGCCGCTGCCGATCGACGAGGTCGCCGAAGCCAACCAGTTCCTGCAATGGCTATGCGCCGACAATTTCACCTTCCTGGGCCTGCGCGAATATCGCTTCTCGCCCGACACCGATACGTCGGACGACGTCAGCACGGCTGAGGGCCTGGGCATCCTTCGCGACCCCGATGTGAAAGTCTTGCGCCGCGGCACCGAAATGGTGGTGATGACATCGGAAATCCGCGAGTTCATGCGCGAGCCGACCCTCCTCATGGTCGTCAAGGCCAATGTGAGCAGCCGCGTTCATCGCCGCGTCCGCATGGATTATGTCGGCATCAAACTCTATGCGCCCGATGGCCGGCTCGAGGGCGAATTGCGCCTCGTCGGCCTGTTCACCTCGGGCGCCTATACCCGCTCGGTGCGGCAGATCCCCTATGTGCGCCACAGAGTGGAGCAGGTGTTCCAGCGCGCCGGCTTCGAGCCGTCCAGTCATTCAGGTAAGGCGGTCCAGCATATCCTCGAAGAATATCCGCGCGACGAACTCTTCCAGGTCGATGTCGAGACGCTCTACAACTTCGTCATGGAAATCCTGATGCTCTATGAGCGTCCCCGCGTGCGGGCGCTGGCAAGGGCGGACAAGTTCGACCGCTTCGTTTCCATCCTCGTCTTCATTCCACGCGAGAAATACGACACCGATGTTCGCACGCGCGTCGCGGCCTTCCTGGCGCAGGCCTACAAGGGGACCTTGTCAGCCTCCTACGCTGCCTTTCCCGAAGGGTCGCTTGCGCGTGTTCACTACATCATCGGGCGCTATGAAGGCAAAACGCCCGTCATCGAGCGCGCGACGCTGGAAGCCGAGATCAGCGCCATCGCTGCGACCTGGGGTGACAAGCTGAAAGCGGCGCTCGCCGCCTCCACCGACGGCATGCGGGCGCGCATGCTCGCCAATCGTTATGCCCAGGCCTTCGCTGGCGGCTACACCGAGGCTTTCGGCACCTCACAGGCGATTGCCGATATCGCCACAATCGAAAAGCTCACCCCGGCTCGTCCGGTGGCGATTTCGGTCCACCGCATCGAGGGCGAAGACGATCCAACGCGCTTCGGCCTGAAGGTCTTCTCGCATGGCGCGCCCCTGTCGCTGTCCTACCGGGTGCCGGTGATCGAAAATCACGGCCTGCGCGTGGTCAACGAACGGACCTATCAGATCGTGCCCCACGCCATACCGGCGCCCGCGCCGGTATGGCTGCACGATATGACGATCGAAGCCAACGACGGCAAGCCGATCGTGATCAGCGCGGAATTCAACCATCGCCTGGAAGCCTCGATCATGACGGTGGTCAGCGATCGCGCCGAATCTGACGGATACAACGCCCTCATCCTGCGCACAGCCCTGAGCTGGCGCGAAGTTTCGACCATCAGGGCGCTCTCCCGCTATCTGCACCAGATCCGCGCTCCCTTCAGCCAGGACTACATGTGGGAGACCTTGCGCAAGAACACCGCAATCACTGCCAGCATTGTCGCTCTGTTCCAGGCTCGTCTCGATCCGCGCCTCGTCACCACCGATGCCGAGCGCTCGGCACGCGAGACGACCCTCCTCGCCGAGATCGAGGAGCAGCTCAAATCCGTCGCGTCGCTCGACGAAGACCGCATCCTGCGCCGTTTTACCAACCTGGTGCAGGCAACGATCCGGACCAATCTGTGGCAGATCGGTCAGGACGGACATCCGCGTCCGGTGATCTCCTTCAAGTTCGACGCGCGCAAGATCGAGGACCTGCCGGCCCCCCGGCCGCTCTACGAGATTTTCGTCTATTCGCCGCGTGTCGAAGGCATTCATCTGCGCTTCGGCAAGGTGGCGCGCGGTGGGCTGCGCTGGTCCGACCGGCCGCAGGATTTCCGCACCGAGATCCTTGGCCTGGCCAAGGCACAACAGGTCAAGAACGCCGTGATCGTGCCGGTCGGCGCCAAAGGCGGCTTCGTGCCCAAACGCCTGCCGCCGCCCTCCAATCGCGATGCCTGGATGGCGGAAGGCACCGAAGCCTACCGCATCTTCATTCGCTCGCTGCTCGAACTCACTGACAATCTCGATGGCGACACGATCGTGCCGCCGGACAACACCGTGCGGCACGACGGCGATGACCCCTATCTCGTCGTCGCCGCCGACAAGGGCACGGCCACCTTCTCCGACATCGCCAACGCGATCTCGACCGAGAAGAGCCACTGGCTTGGCGATGCCTTCGCCTCCGGCGGCAGCCAGGGCTATGACCACAAGAAGATGGGCATCACCGCGCGCGGTGCGTGGGAGGCGGTCAAACGCCATTTCCGCGAGGTAGGCACCGACATCCAGACCATGCCGTTCACCGTTGCCGGCGTCGGCGACATGTCCGGCGACGTCTTCGGCAATGGTATGCTGCTCTCGCCGGCGACCAGACTCGTCGCTGCTTTCGATCACCGCGATATCTTCCTCGATCCCTCGCCCGACCCGGCCATCGGCCATGCCGAGCGCCTGCGCATGTTCAACCTGCCGCGGTCGAGCTGGCAGGATTATAACAAGTCGCTGATCTCGCAGGGCGGCGGCGTGTTCTCGCGTTCGCTCAAGGCAATCCCGCTCGCACCGGAAGTGCGAGCCTTGCTTGATCTCGACAAGCCGCAAGCCACGCCCTTCGAGGTGATGACGGCGATCCTCAAGGCACGCGTCGATCTCCTCTGGTTTGGCGGCATCGGCACCTATATCCGCGCGTCCGGGGAGAGCGATGATCAAGTCGGCGATCGCGCCAATGATCCGATCCGTGTCACGGGCGCTGATATCCGCGCCCGGGCGATTGGCGAAGGCGCCAATCTCGGCGCGACTCAGCGCGGCCGCATCGAAGCGGCGCAGAAAGGTGTCAAACTCAACACCGACGCCATCGACAACTCGGCTGGAGTCAACACATCCGACGTCGAGGTCAATATCAAGATCGCGCTCGCGCGCCCCGAACGCGATGGACGCCTCAGTCCGAGCGACCGCAACAGCATGCTTGCCGCGATGACCGACGAGGTCGGCACACTGGTGCTGCGCAACAACTACCTGCAGACGCTCGCGCTTTCGCTCGCCGAACGCAGGGGCATGGCCGAGACCGGCTTCCTCGGCCGCCTGATGCAGTCGCTCGAGCAACGCGGCCTCCTCAACCGCGCCGTCGAATTCCTGCCAGACGATGCAGCGATCACCGAACGCACCCGGCGCGGCCAATTCTTGACGCGGCCAGAACTTGCCGTGCTGCTCGCTTACGCCAAGCTGACGCTTTACGATGATCTGCTCGCCACCAGCGTGCCGGACGATCCTTATCTCGCCCGCGAATTGTCCCAGTACTTCCCGCGCGAGGTTCAGGACAAATTCCCCGATTCGGTGGAATTTCATCGCCTCCGGCGGGAGGTCATTTCGACCAATCTCGCCAATGCCGTGATCAATCGCGGCGGTCCGGCTTGCGTCGCGCGCCTGATCGACGAGACGGATGCCGACATCCCCACCATCGTCATGGCCTTCGTGGCGGTGGATGAATCCTACGGCCTCAAGCGGCTGAATGACGCGATCGACGGGCTCGACACTAGGATCGATGGGCAACTGCAGCTCGGTCTCTACGCCGCGATCCAGGATCTCCTGCTCTCCCGCATGGTCTGGTATGTGCGCAATGTCGACTTCAGCGCCGGTCTGGAAGCGGTAATCGCGCGCTTCGGTCCAGGCATCCGTCAGATCGCCGCCGGGCTCGACAATTCCTTGCCGCAGGACTTACAGGCTGGGCGAAGCAAGCGCCGCCAGGATCTGATCGATGGCCGCGTCCCGGCGGAACTTGCTGGCGAACTCGCCGATCTCGACGCCTTGGTCTCGGCACCGGATATTGTGACGGTCGCAGGGCGCACCAACCGCGCCATCGGCGACACCGCCACGACCTTCTTCGCCGCCGAGGCCAATTTCCGTCTCGACCGCATCGTCGCTGCCGCACGCGGCGTGCCGGCGAACGATTTTTTCGAACGTCTCGCCATCGACCGCGCCGGTGACCAGATCGCAGCCGCCGAAAGAAGACTGGTCGCCGATATGCTTGCAACCGGCCAGTCCGGCCAGCACGCCGCCGAGACCTGGCTCGCGGCCCATCCTGAAGCTACGCGCATCCGCCGTTCGGTCGAGGAGATCGCGACCAGTGGCCTGACTCTCGCCAAGCTGACGGTGACTGCGAATTTGCTGGGGGATTTGGTGAAGAGCTGAGAGTCCAGCAGCACCGATAGTGCTATGCTGTTGCGCCCCTGCAAATGAGATCAAAGGCGATGAAAGAGAAAAAGGAAATCGTGGAAAACTGGCTGCCGCGTTACACCGGCACGCCGCTTGCCGGGTTCGGCGAATATGTTCTGCTGACTAACTTTGACAATTACGTCGAATGGTTCGCCAACCTGCACGGGATTTCGGTAAACGGCGCAGATCGGCCGATGCCCAATGTAACGGCCGATGGAATCACACTGATTAACTTCGGCATGGGAAGCCCGAATGCCGCAACCGTGATGGATCTGCTGAGTGCCATTTCGCCGAAAGCTGCGTTGTTTCTCGGCAAATGCGGCGGTTTGAAGCGCAAAAATCAGATTGGCGACTTGATTCTACCAATTGCGGCCATTCGTGGCGAAGGGACTTCGAATGACTACCTGTCACCGGAGGTCCCCGCGCTGCCCGCGTTCCAGTTGCAACGCGCGGTGTCGACCATAATCCGCGATCTCGGTCACGATTATTGGACAGGTACCGTGTACACGACCAATCGTCGTGTCTGGGAGCATGATGATCGCTTCAGGGATCTATTGCGTCGGACACGAAGTATGGCGATCGACATGGAGACCGCGACAATCTTTGCTGCGGGATTTGCCAACCACATCTCGACTGGTGCGCTGCTTCTTGTGTCCGATCAGCCAATGATCCCCGAGGGTGTGAAGACTGAGGCGTCGGATCTAACAGTAACCGCGAACTATGTCGAAAGGCATATCAGAATTGGGATAGAGGCCTTGAAGCTGGTGCGGCGCCATGGCCGCAGCGTCAAGCATTTGCGTTTCGAGGACGATTTCGATGGAGGGCATCAGCCGTAACGAGGCATACGCCGGGCAGAAGCGGGCATTCTTCGCGGTGAAGAGCACGTCCGCTAAGTGCCGGCTACAGACTCATATATATAATGCGGCACTAGTCGCTCTTGGCGCCGATCTGCGTGAGCAGCGTAAGCATGTCGAAGTAATGCGAGACGCTCTTAACCTTCTCGCCTTCGACCTGGACGACTTGGCATGCCGGCACCTCGATCGACTTATTCGATGCCGGAATGGTACCCGTTGGTGTTTGCAGCGGTCCGGTGTGAATGCCCTTCCACACGAGCTCGAAGACGGCGCTGTTCCCGCTCGCGAACTCATGCACGAATGTGGCCTTGGAGTCAGGGATGGCCTTGGCCCAGCCCTGCAAGGCCTCGATGATCTCGCCGGCGCCTCGGATGCGACGGTGGGTTCCCTTCTCGTCATACACGGCGTCGGTAGCAAACATCCCCTTCGCCTTGTCCCAATTCTTATCGTTGTATGCGGTGATTGAGGCCCTCACGATTTCGATGACGTTCGCCATGACGATCCTCATTCGTTTTCGGGTTGAAGTGGAAAGCGGAATTCTTTCGAGGCTTGCAGTCAATTTAATCAGCGGCCATGAGTCGGCAACGGATCGGACTTAACCACATGCGATTCCAGCCACGGCACATCGCAATCGTGCCAAGATCTCGATCGGCTGGCTCCCCATAGCATCAGCGCTCTCGACATCGGGCTCGATTTCAAGAGCTGAGCCGGTTCTGGTTACAACAGAAACGAAATCCCGCATACCGGCCCAGTGGCGGGAGGGTGTTACCGCCCTTCCCCACATGATCCGTGTCTGCGATATTAGCTCGTTTCCAATGTGAACCCCACTTTCACTGTTACCTGATAGCTATGAACAGTTCCATTTTCGATGTGACCTCTGGTTTGAACCACTTCGAACCATCTCATATCTCGGATGGTCGCCTTGGCACGCGCGATGGCGTTCTGAATAGCGGCTTCGATGCTCTGATCAGACGACCCAACGAGTTCCAGTATTTTATAGACATGATCTTTCATGGTGCGATCCTCCCAAGCTTGGATTTGATCTACCGTCTCTCCGCGCGAGTTTCGTCCAGGCTTTAGCCATATCATAGCCAGTATTGCACAAGACGCCGCCCCTTGCGCGGATGTGTTCAGCTCTCTTTCGCGAGGTCTATTTGAACACGATTTATCGGGACAACCATGCTGACCCAATTTGCGAACACAAGAGAGGCATTCGGCTGCCTACCTGTCCGACCTGACTTCATCGCAAGTTCGCGTTCTTAGCCATCGGCCTGGCGCATGATATCGAAGGCGCGACGAATCTGGGTGTGGAATGCCGCGCCCGCCGAGGTCACTCCCAAGGCCGCGCCCTTGCGGCTCGACCAGCGCGACATCGAGATCTAGCTGCAGATTCCGCAGGTGGCGAGAGACGACCGTCGGGCTCACAGCCAGTTCATCACTCGCCGCCTTGACGTTGCCGGTCATGTTCAGGACGCTGAAGATGATCAATACGCTCAACGTCACCTATGGGCTCGTCTTCGCCGAATTCCAGTCCGGCGGACGCACTCCAAAGGAGTTCGCCTTGACTAAAACCCAACCCATACAATCCGCGAATTAGTGAACTGGCACAATTTTCGAGTTCGATCCGAAAGACTTCAGGGTTACGCCAGCATGCTCCAATCGCTCTCGGAGGTGGCGCGCGGTTGCGACGGCATGGATGGAATCGCCATGGACGCAGATTGAGCGGATCGGCGTTGGCAGACGCTTCCCGCGCGCGGTAATGACCGTGCCCGTCTCCACCATCTCGAGCACCCGCGCGGCCGCCTGCTCAGCGTCCTCGATCATCGCGCCCGGCAGGCTGCGCGAGATCAACTGCCCCGTTTCGGTGTACCCGCGGTCAGCGTAGATTTCCTGATAAACGTCAAGGCCTGCAGCATCGCCGGCCGCGACCAGTTCGGTCAGCGCGGTCGCCAGCAAAGCAAGGCCAGGGTCAACCGCGCGCACCGCCCGGGCGACCGCATCAGCGACCTCGCGCTCCTCGCAGGCGATGTTGCCGAGCGCACCGTGGGTCTTCACATAGGTGATGCGATGGCCGGCATAGGCGGCGAGCGCCGCGGCGGCACCGATCTGGTAGGCGACGAGCCGTTCGATCTCGCCGGTCGAGAACGGCAGACGGCGGCGGCCAAAGCCCCAGAGATCCGGAAATCCGGGATGGGCGCCGACGGCGACGCCACGTTCGCGAGCGATAGCGAAGGTCCGCGCCATGATCTCGGGATCACCGGCATGGAGGCCACATGCCACATTGGCGGAGGTGACGATCGAGAGCATCGCCTCGTCCTCGCCACAGCGATAGGTGCCGAAACCTTCGCCGAGATCGGAGTTCAGGTCGACGGATGGCATTGTAGCCTCCCTATTCTCTTGTGGCAGGACTCATTACGATACGACACGAGCCAAACATTCTCCGGGATCTGTGCAATATCCGGAAACGACGGCTTTGCGGAAACAAGAAACCGAAGAAATTCGAAAAGACGAGAGGCATCGGCCGACGCCGACACCTCCCCGCGCAATATGATCAGGCGTTCATCGGCCAGAGCGGTTCGGCAACAGCCACTGCCGCGGGGAAGATCGTGACGAACGTTCCACCGACGTACTGAACCAGCACCGGATCGGCATCGACGTTCTGCCCATCGGCGCCGAACTTGACACGTTTCCACGGCATGATCGTGCGCCCGCCCGGGATGTCTGTCGCCGCCAGCGCCTCCCGAATCTTCTCGCCGTCGGTCGACTTGGCGCGGTCGATCGCGTCGGCGAGAACGAGCAGCCCCATCAGCTCACGCGAGGTGCTGTCGTTCAGATCGCGGTTGGAGCGCGCCTTGTACATACCATTGACCTTGAGAACGCTCGGCCGCTTCTGTGCCATGTCGAGCGAGAAGCTCGCGCGCGAGATGAGGCCGGCCGCCTTGCTGCCCATCGCGTCGAAAAACGCCTTGTCGGAAAAGCCGCTCGCCTGGGCGACAATATTCTTGGGCTTGTACCCGAGCTCGCCCATCGTCCTCATCAAGAGGATCGCATCGGTGGTGTAGCTCGACGGCAGCAGCACATCCGGATCGGCGGATTTGAGCTGCTGCACTTCGGCGGTCAGTGACGGTGAGTTCGATTTGTACTTGATGTCGACGACGACCTTGTAGCCGCGTTCAATCGCAAGCTTGCGCTGGGTATTCGATGAATCGGTACCGAAGATCGTGTCCTCGAAAAGCAAGCCGACGGTTTCGATTTTCTTGCCCTTCGCCTTCTGGGCATCGAGAAAATCGAACATCGCGGCCGAAAACATTTCGTCCTGTGCGGCCGGCCGGAAGAAAAACTTGAGGCCGCGGCGCGCCAGGCTTGGCGACGAGGAATCGGCGCACAGGAACGGCAAATCATAGCGTTCGGCGATGGCGCTGACGGTTGAGGAAACCGACGACAAATAACACCCGATCAAAGCGCACACTTTGTCCTGGGTGATCAGGCGTTCGGCCTCCGCCCGACCCTTCTGAGGATCGGACTGATGGTCGGCGAAGACCAGCTTGATCTTGGCGTTGCCTAGCCCCGCAAGACCGGCATTCTTCGCCATCGGCAGATCGAGATCGTGGGAATTGTTAATGATATCTGCCGCCGTTTCCATCGCGTGGCGCGCATCGATACCGATCTGCGCGTTCGCACCGGACATCGGGAACAATACCCCGATGACAATTTCCTGACTCGTTTGAGCAATTGCAGGTCTGGCCAGCCCCAACATGGCAGTGAAGGACAGAACGGACGCTCCGCCCATAAGCAACTGTCTGCGATTCATATTGACTGCTCCTCTGTGTGATGTGTGCGATGGCGTCGTCACGCGTCATGTTTGTGGCGCGCGTGTATTGTGGTCAGGCGGCGAGGCCAACGCTGGACCGCCGATCGGCAGCCAGTTCCTGCAGCACCTTGGCAACCGCCGCAATGTTCGCAACCTCAAGATCCCGCAATGGCGGACGGACCGAACCGCCGTCGAAACCGCGCAGGTTCATGGCAGCTTTGGTCGTCTGCGGTTGCCCGAACTCTCGCGCCAGGGCCCGGAAGGGATACCAAAGCCGGTGCAGGTCGCGCGCAGCCGCCGCATCGCCGGATTCGAGTGCCCGATAGGCGGCAAGAATGAGTTCCGGCAGTGCGCAGCTGTTGGTCGAGCTGATGCCGTCAAAGCCGCACATCATCGGACCGAGGAAAGCGAGGTCGGAGGCGCAGAACAGACGGATACGGCCGCCGATCCGGTTGGCAATCTGATCAATCGCTGTCGGAGACAGATCCCCCTGCTTCACACCGACGACGCCGGAAATTTCGGAGAGTTGTTCCAGCGTTGACGGCGACAGGGTAATGCCGATGCCGGGCGCATTGTAGACCAGCACGCCGGTGCGCGAGAGCGGGACCATGTCGCGGAAGAACGCCACGATCTGCGCATCCGTGACTTCCGAAACGAAAGGCGGGGTCAGCATCGGCAGGCCGCCAAGTTCGCCGGCGAGCGCCGTCAGTTCGCGGACGACACGGACATCAGAGCCAGCGCTGCACAGCATGACCGGAACCCGGTCGCCGACGATATCCATGACACGCCGGAACAGATCCGCCCGCTCCTCGGCTGACATCGCTGGAAACTCGCCATAGGTGCCGCCGATCAAGATGCCGTCGAAACCGAGACCGATGACCCGCTCGATATTCCGGGCCAGTCCCGCGTAGTCAAACGCGCCATCAGCCTTGAATGGCGTGACGGTGATGTTGAACAGTCCGCGCAATCGCGCGTGACACTCTGTGATATCTTTCATAATTGCTGTCCTTCCGAATGTTGAATTGTTCTGGCTTCAGCCGGGGATGCGCAGGATCGGACGATCGATCACGCTGAGCGCACGGCAGCCGGTTTCGGTGACGACCACCGTCTCGCTGACGCCGACTGTGAACTGGCCGAAGACGCGCAGCGCCACCGGGATGTGGAATGTCATGCCCGGCCGCAGCTCGGTGGTGACGCCGGTATAGAGGCTGAGGATGCCGCCCTCGCCCCAGTCGGGCGCGAAGGCGATGCCGATACTGTAGCCCGCGCGCTTCTTGAAGTTGTCGGTATAGCCGGCGCGGTCGATCACCTGCTGGCAGGCGATATGCGGCGCCTCGCATGGTGCACCGGGATGAATCGCCTCGATCGCCGCCTGAAGCCCCTCCTGACAGGTCTTCTCCATATCGACCGCGACTTGTGGCATCGCGCCGACCCAGGCGCAGCGCATCAAGGCTGCGTGGTAACGATCGTGGCTGCCGGCCATTTCGAGGAAGACCGGCTCGTCCATTGCCAGTTTGCCGCGGCGCCAGGTGCCGTGCGGCACCCCCGAGCGCCGTCCGGCGGAGACCAGCGGCTCCATGCCGACATATTCGGACCCCGCCGAGATCGCCGCCCCCACCATGGCCGCGACAAAATCGTTCTCGCTCGCGCCTGCTTTCACCGCAGAAAGCCCGGCGCGCATGCCGGCCTCGACATAAGAAGCGGCCGTAGCGATCTTCTCGATTTCGGCCACCGACTTCACGATCCGGAGCTGCTCAATGATCCCGGCGCCGTCGTGGATTGCTCCGAGCTTGTCCTGCAGCGCTTCATAGGTCGCGATCGGAAGGAACCAGCCGCGCTTGTCGATGGCAATGCGTTTCGACGCCCAACCGCGTGCCTTGATGACGTTGACCAGGAAGTTCACCGGCTGATCGCCGTCCTGATAGATTTCCGCGTTGATGATGAACGTGTTCGCGGTGAAGTTGAAATATTCGAGCTGCCGAACGACGAACGCGGGGTCGCCCTCCACCGGCAATACGAGCGCCTGGAAGGTGTAATAGCCCGGCGTTTGCTGCCCGGTGAGGTAGAAGATGTTCTCGGGCCCGGTCACGACCATGACGTCGATGCCGGCCCCGGCCAGAAGTTTGCGCGCGCGTGCAACCCGCTGGTCGTATTCCGCTTTCGGGAAAGCTGATTCCGAGCCCTGCCGAACGCTGTCGTTATCCATATCTATAGTCTCCGATGAGGTGGGTGGCGGCAGCGTCGAAAGCGACGCCGAGGCCAGATGCGTGGTCCGCGCGCACGGTTCCTGCCGTGTACGAGACGCCTGAGACAGGATCGTCGATGAGGCCGTCGGCGCCGTAGAGCTCCGCAAAAGCTGGCGACGTCGCGCAGGCCACGTGGAGCGCTGCGGCGGTCGCGGCAGTGCCTTCGTTCATCTGGCCAATCATGAAAGGAATGCCCGCACCGGACAGCCGCCGCGCCGCAGCCATGGTCGGCGCAATGCCACCGAGCTTCACCAATTTGAGGTGCGCAAGAACGCGACCGCCATAGGTGCAGATCCGAGCAATGTCATCCGGCGTCGCAACGCTTTCGTCGAGCATCACCGGCAACGGACTCCGGTTGGCAAGGTGGTCGACGGCCGCCCAGTCTCCGGATGGAACAGGTTGCTCGACATAAGCGAGATCGTAGGCGGCCAGTGCGTCGAGTTTTTCGAGCGCTTCCGTCGCCGACCAACGCCCGTTTGCGTCCGCAGCAATCTTGACTTTCGCGCCGAAGCGTTCGCGCAGCATCGCGATCCGACGCAGATCCTCGGCGAAGTCGGCAGCGGCGACCCGAACCTTGAGGTCCCTGAAGCCACGATCGACATAGGTCTCCGCCTGCGCGAGGAATTCCTCGGACGATGACCAGAACAACGTCTGGTTGGTCTCGTGGACCACGTTCTCCGCAGTAGTGCCGAGCCAGGCCGCAACGGTCAGGTGTTCGCGGCGAGCAACGAAATCATGCAGCGCGCAGTCGATCAGCGTGCGCACGGGAGCGATCAAGGGTTCTCCCCAATCTGCCATGGTCGCAATCAGGTCGACCGGATCGCGCGTCCAGTCCACCGCGCCGACGGCCGCGGCGGCGCATTCCACCACGGTGCCTTCGGCGAAGCCGTTAAGATAGGCGATGTTGGCCCGCACTTCGCCGATACCGATCGCCTCGCCGTCGTCGAGCCGCAGGTAGATTTCCCTCAGATGCGGGATACTGCCCGACGACGCAGTGTGCAGCACCAGACCACCGCCGTAATGCAGATCGGCTGAGTGCAACGAGACACGCAACGGCTCAACCTCCGTTCCGCAGCATGGCCTTCGCCACATCGCGATAAATCAGGCTGGAGACGACAAACTCATCCACCGGCACGAACTCATCGGGCTTGTGGGCAACGGCGAGATCGCCCGGGCCGATCACCGTTCCCTGCGCGCCGATGCTGCGAAAATGCACGAGGTCGCAACCACCCTGGAAACCGAAAGGGCCCGGCCTGGCAACACCATGGGCGCGGCTCGCGGCGAGGCTTGCCTGCACGATCGGGGTGTCAAGGGCCGTCTCCGTCGCGCCACCGGTCGTCGCCTTGTAGCCGACGATCTCGGCGCGCACGCCGAAGCGCTCACGGGCGAGCGCGAGCAGGTCGCCGATCTCGCACTTGACCGCCTCCTC